>JAJZTZ010000120.1 GCA_021847305.1 Pseudomonadota bacterium
CTTCAAGACGCGGCCGCCGGGCGACAGACTGAGCACGGGGCTACCGGCCGGCACCCATTCGCCGACGCGGAAGTAGGTGTCTTCCACCCGCGCGCTGACAGGGGCGGCGACGGATTTCTGCTCCAGCGACCAGCGCCGCTGTGCGACTTGTGCGGCGGCGGCCTGGGTGCCGGCCCGGGCGGCGCGCAGCTGAGCTTCCAATTCCTGTACCCGGGCGGTGTCCGCTTCATGGCGGGTGCGGAATGTCTGCAGCGTGGCGTCTGAAACGAAACCGGAGCGAGCCAGACGGGTCTGGCGCTGCAAATCGGCTGCCGACAGGTTGGCCGTGGCGCGGGCAGCGGCCAGCTGCTCTTCGATAACGCTGGCGGACGGGGCGCTGCTGGCTGTGGCTTCGGCCTGGGCGAGGCGTGCCCTGGCTTCGCTCACGGCGGCCTGTTCATTGGCCTGTTCCAGCACAAACAGGGTCTGTCCCTGGGTAATCTGGCTGCCGCGTTCGGCGTTCAATTGCACTAGCCGGCCGCCAATGGGCGAGGCAACCCGGACCGGTTCGGCTTCGATGTAGCCGTGCAGGGTAGGGGCGGCATGGTTGCACCCGGCCAGCAGCAGAAGCAAAACGGATGTTAAGGTGAATTTGCCGTTAACGTCGGGCGCGAATTTCATTGATCAGTTCCATCTGGATTTCCTGTATTTCCACCAGCCGCTCCCATTGGTGCGACAGCAGGTGATCGAGTTTCTGGTGCAGGTGGCGGATTTCCAACTCGGCTTTCAGGTTGACCTGATAATCGCGGATGGCGCGCAGGCGATCACGGTCTTCCTGCCGGTTCTGGCTCATCATGATGATAGGGGCCTGGATGGCGGCCAGGCACGACAGTAGCAGGTTGAGCAGAATATAAGGGTAGGGGTCGAACGGGCGGGTGGTAAGGATGAAGCTGTTCAGCATCATCCAGGCCAAAATCACCACGCCGAACAGGATCAGAAACGTCCAGCTGCCGCCGAAATCGGCAATGCGGTCGGCCAGCCGTTGACCGAGGGTCAGCTGGGCGTCGAATTCCACATCGGGGTTGGCGGACAGAGTTTCGTGCTGCTGCAGGCTGTCCAGCACCTCTTGTTCCAGTTGGCTCAGTTCGCCTTTTTCCGCTTTCAGCACGTTTTCCACATGCTGATGCTGGAAACGGTGCAGGTCATCCAGGCAGATCCAGCCGTTTTCGTCCCACTGGCCGGTTTCCTTTTCAATCAGGTCGGCCACCGCGTGGCGCACAATCCCGGCAGGGCGCAGCGAGCTGATGCGCGTGCTGCCGCAGACCTGGCACGACCGGCCGTTGCGGGCGTGCCTGGGCAGGGTATTCTTGTCAGCGTTGGAGTGCATGTTTCCCGCCATCAAAATGCGTGTCTAAGGAAAGCTGATTTAATCGCGTTGCCGTGCCGGGCGGATTTTTTGCCCGGCCGCTCAATGACGCAAGTCATTGAAAGCGTGAGGCTGTGCAGACATGCGCTGCGCATCCGCCTTGCTGATTTATGCCACAAATGGAATAAATCAGCGCGTTCCAAATGGTGCCCGCAGTCAGCCGGAGGTGTCAATGCAGTGGTCAGAGGGCATGTTCTGACAGGCGGTTATTTGACGATGAACGAGCCGGGCTGATTTTTGGCCTGATACATTTTGGCATCGGCTGTCTGGCGAAGTTCGAGGACATCCATAAATTCAGACGGTCCGGTTTCGGCGATGCCGATGCTGATGGAGTACTCCGGAAACATCAGGGCAAATTCCTTGAGCAGGCGCTGGCAAAATTCTTCTGCGCCGTTGCTGTCGCCCAGCACCAGCACGCTGAATTCGTCGCCGCCGCAGCGAAAGGCATAATCGCTGGCACGAGTCGAGCGTTCCAGAATTTTACCGATGCCGATCAAAACCGCATCGCCGCGTTCGTGGCCGAAGTTGTCGTTGATCTGTTTGAAATTGTCGACATCGAAATACACCAGACTCAGCTTCTCCCCGCTGCGTCGGGCGCGTGCAAGCTCGCGCGCCAGAATGTCGTTCATGGCGCGCACGTTGAACAGGTCGGTCAGCGGGTCCTTCTTGGCCAGCATATCCAGCTCGCGGGTACGTTCTTCCACCTTTTCTTCCAGTCCGCGGGCGTACACCTCGGTACGGTGTTTTTCGATTTCGATTTCCGATACCAGGCTGCGGATATAGGTGTCGAACACCAGTGAGGTGTCGAAATAGAGAATCCGGTCAACCGCTTCGATAATGTGAAAAATGCGCTCAATGTCGGTTTCGTGCTGGCGCAGAATGCTGATGAGCGTGTCTTTCAGCGTTTTTACGGCGGACAGATACAGTTTGGGCGTGACGCCGATGCGCTTGTGCACCAGACCGATACGCAGGCGATTGTTCACGTAATGGGCGTCATACGGGCCGGAAAACAGTTCCAGAATATAGCGCTGCTGCGCCGTACGCAGCCGGGCGAGCGTGTCGGCATCGCCGATCAGTACGGTATTGTCGTCAATCGAGGTGAGTACATTGTAGAAGTCGTCCACCACCTGATCGATATATTGGGTAAACAGGGTCTTGCAGTACTGCAATGAGCCAATGGTGGTCGAATCGATACCGAAAAGTTGCTTGCGGTCGGATATTTCCACGTCGCCGATGTGCAGTTGCTCAAGCAGCGTCTGATCCGTTTGCTTCATGCCGGCCCCGGAATTCTTGTGTATTGTAAAAGTCCATCCCTGAACTTCATTTTAGTGACGGAATTCATTGGCGCAAGTTCGTTTTGGTGCGGGTGAATAAACAGTGCCGGCTCCCTGAATGGAGCCGGGGCAGCAGTTCGGAGGGCGTCGCCACCCTCGGAGTAATTGCCTATTGCCAGCCGTAACGCCGGGTATAGAAGCCTTTCATGGCTTGGGTGAGGCCCATGTAGGTGAGCAGAATCACGGGCAGGAAGGCAAAATACAGGGGTGGCAGCGCCTGCAGTTTGAAATAGTGCGCCACCGGGCCCATGGGGATAAAAATGCCCACGGCCATGATGATGCCGGTCATGATCAGCAGCGGCGTGGAGGCGCGGCTCTGGATGAACGGCAGCTTCGGGGTGCGGATCATGTGTACCACCAGCGTTTGCGTCATCAGGCCGACGATGAACCAGCCGGACTGGAACAGCGTCTGTTTTTCCGGCGTATTGGCAGCAAAAACGAACCACATCAGCAGGAACGTGGTGATATCGAAAATCGAACTGATCGGCCCGAAATACACCATGAACCGGCCGATATCGGCCGGATTCCAGCGTTGCGGCTGCTTCAGCAGGTCCTCGTCGACATTGTCGAAAGGAATGCCGATCTGCGAGATATCGTAGAGCAGGTTCTGCACCAGCAAATGCATGGGCAGCATCGGCAGAAACGGAATAAACGCGCTGGCGACCAGCACCGAGAACACGTTGCCGAAGTTCGAGCTGGCCGTCATCTTGATGTATTTGAGCATGTTGGCAAAGGTGCGGCGACCTTCCAGCACGCCTTCCTCCAGCACCAGCAGGCTGCGTTCCAGCAGAATGATATCGGCGGCTTCCTTGGCGATATCGACTGCGGTATTGACCGAGATACCGATATCGGCGCTGCGCAGCGCCGGCGCATCGTTGATGCCGTCGCCGAGAAAGCCGACGACATGGCCGTTCTGCTTGAGCAGGCGGACAATGCGTTCCTTGTGCGCCGGAGTGAGTTTGGCGAACACATTGCATGTTTCAGCCGCTGCCGCCAGTTCAGTGTCGCTCATGCGTTCAATGTCCGAGCCGAGCAACATGCCGACCTGTTCCAGCCCCACCTCGCGACAGATTTTTGCCGTTACCAGCTCGTTGTCGCCGGTCAGCACTTTCACGGCAACGCCGTGTTCCGCCAGGGCCTTGATGGCCGGTGCCGCGGTTTCCTTGGGCGGGTCGAGGAAGGCGACATAGCCGATCAGGGTCAGTTCGCTTTCGTCGGCAATGCCATAGGTCTCTTTGGTCGGCGGCAGTTCTTTCGCGGCAACGGCCACAACACGCAAACCCTGTTCGTTGAGGTTGGCAGTCACTTCGCGCACGCGCGCGTGCAGTTCTGCCGTCAGCGGCACGACAGTCTCGCCGTGGCGCACCTGGGTGCAAACGGACAAAATCTCTTCCAGCGCACCTTTACAGATCAGCAGGTGATGCTGGTCGTGCTCGGCCACCACCACGGACATGCGGCGGCGGGTGAAGTCGAAGGGGATTTCATCGACCTTGCGGTAATTCTGCGCCGGGTCGAGTTCCTGGTGGACTTCGGCATGCTCCAGTACGGCCACGTCGAGCAGATTTTTCAGCCCGGTCTGGTAGTAGCTGTTCAGGTAAGCCATTTCCAGCACGTCGTCCGATTCATCTCCCCACACATCGGTGTGTTGCGCCAGATAAATCTTGTCCTGCGTCAGCGTGCCGGTCTTGTCGGTGCACAGCACGTCCATGGCGCCAAAGTTCTGAATGGCATCGAGGCGCTTCACAATGACCTTTTTGCGCGACAGAAACACCGCCCCCTTGGCCAGGGTAGAGGTAACGATCATCGGCAGCATTTCCGGGGTCAGACCCACGGCAATCGACAGGGCAAACAGCAGCGCTTCCATCCAGTCGCTTTTCGTCACGCCGTTGATAACCAGCACCAGCGGCGCCATCACAAACATGAAGCGGATCAGCAGCCAGCTGACCTGATTCACGCCGGACTGAAAAGAGGTGGGGGCGCGGTCGGTAGTGGTCACCCGCTGCGCCAGAGAGCCGAAATAGGTGTTGTTGCCGGTCGTCACCACTACGGCCGTGGCGGTGCCGGACACCACATTGGTGCCCATGAACAGGATATTGTCCAGATCCAGCGGATTGGACGTGGCTTGCTCCTGCAGCTCGACAAATTTCTCCACCGGTACCGATTCGCCGGTCATGGCGGCCTGGCTGACGAACAGATCTTTCGCCGTGAGTAGGCGGCAGTCGGCAGGAATCATGTCGCCGGCGGACAGCACGATGACATCGCCCGGCACCAGCTGTTTAATGGGCACTTCCAGCCGCTGCGGGCCGCGCGGGTGCAGGGTGACATGGAAATAGCGGTTGGCTTCTTCCATGGCATCCTCGGCCAGGTCGCGGCGCATGACCGTGGCCGTGTTGCTGACCATGGCCTTGAGCGCATCGGCGGCCTTGTTCGATTTGGCCTCCTGCCAGAAACGCAGCAGCGTGGACAGCACCACCATCGACGAGATGACCAGCGTCGCCTTCATGTCGTTGGTCAGGTAGGAAATCAGGGCCAGCAGCGACAGCAGCAGATTGAACGGATTGCGGTAGCAGTGCCACAGATGCAGCCACCAGGGCAGCGGCTTCTCGTGCTCGATTTCGTTGAGACCGACCTGTTCGCGCACCTGCTCGGCCTGGGCGGTGCTCAGGCCGTCGGCATGGGAATGCAGGCTGGTGAGCAGACTGCGGCTGTCCTGTTTGGCCGCATTGACCAGCGTTTGTGCCATGGCTGCCGGCAGCTCGCGGCTGACGCCGGTCTGGCTCAGGGTTTCAAACAGGGCCAGACGACGGAAATGGCGGCCCAGATGGCGGGTGCGCAGGAAGCTGGCGAAGAGCTCTTTGAGCAAGGTGTGGCGCATGGAGTGACGCATAGAGTGACGCATGGTGTTCTCCGGTGCTGTCATCCACACCTTGCGCGGGTGTTCAGGAAGACAGCGGAATCAATAAATTTTCAGGCATTGTAAGAAGGATTTATTAAAGGCTCATTATGGGTATGCACGTTCGCTCGCGCTGGCCGGGGGCAACACGGCAAATGCACAAGGCAAACGGTTTGAAATGACAACGCATGATACTCTCCCGGGCTGGCGTAATCGCGCAGCGCTATGGGCTGTAAAGACAGCCATGTATTCAAATTGGGAGGTGAAACAGAAAAGCCTGAAGAGGCTGTTTTGACCACACTGCCCGCCTGTTGGCAAGGCAATGGGAGAGGTGCGCCCAGTTACCTTGCTGGTGTTGTGTTACTGCAAGATTTACAACTGGAACTGTCCACGCAGGGAACCCCGAAATAGCGACGGGCGGATTGTAGTCTGAATATGTTGGCAGAACAAGAGAAAAAACAGGTTGGCGCGCGCAAGGCACCGCAGTATGAGTGTAATGCCGGGGAAATTGTGCCGTTAGGTATATCTTGTCCCAAAATTAAAGCATAAGGTGACCGCTGGGTTGCAGTGATCAATTCCAATTACCAGTAAAATAAAGCATGGAGACACCCAAAAGCGGCATGACAGACCTGCGTGGCTATGCAGTTACATCGATTGCTGCAGCTGTAGCTACGATTTTGCATAAAGGCATTGCATGGCTGCTTACAGGGTCAGAAAGCAGCAGTACGAAACATCATTGAAGCAACACTTGCGAGTGGCAATAAATCACCTGGTGTTTTCGATTTGCCCAAGATGCTGGCGTTGAAGAGCAAACTGGAGGCGTGCTCTTCAATTGATGAGGTTGTTGGCATTCTTGAAGAAAATCGCAGTCATATATTTAAAGCATTCGGTTTGAATGACGCCGCTTTTAATGACGGGGTGGAGAAGTTGAAACGGATGGTGTAACGAACACCTTTGGCCTG
>JAJZTZ010000121.1 GCA_021847305.1 Pseudomonadota bacterium
CGTTATTGGCATGGCCGCAGCCGAAGGTATAGCGATCGCCGCACACAGCTGCTCGGCAGCAGAAGTGGCCGGCATCAACGACAAGATGCAACTGGCCGTCATGGAACGCATGGTGCAGCAGCGTGCAGCACAACGGCTGATGCAGCAGGGCGTGACGCTGGCAGACCCGGCACGCATTGATATTCGCGGCCAGCTGCATTGCGGTCAGGATGTCGAGCTAGACGTCAATCTGGTGTGCGAGGGCGAGGTTGTACTCGGTGACGGGGTCGTCGTAGGACCGAATTGTGTCTTACGCAATTGCCACATCGCCTCGGGTACGCGGATAGAAGCATTTAGCCATATCGATGGCGCTAGCATTGGTGAACAGAGCCGCATTGGGCCGTACGCGCGCATCCGGCCAGGAACACGGACGGCAGAACAGGCGCACATCGGCAACTTTGTTGAGATCAAGAACAGTCAGATCGACAGCGGCAGCAAAATCAACCACCTGAGTTACGTGGGCGACAGCACGGTAGGCAAACGCGTCAATATCGGTGCCGGAACCATTACCTGCAATTACGACGGCGCCAACAAGCACCGTACCGTGATCGGCGACGACGCCTTCATCGGCTCGGATAGTCAGCTGGTGGCACCGGTAGAAGTGGGCGCGGGCGCGACCATTGGCGCCGGCTCAACCATTACCCGCAATACGCCGCCAGGAGAGTTGACCTTGTCGCGCGCGAAGCAGCTGACCATCAATGGCTGGAAGCGTCCAGTAAAGCTATGCAAGACGTAATGAAATACGGGAAATGTACTGCAGACGGCAAAAATTGTACGCAAGCGGCAGGAAAGCCAAATGAGCAAAACTGACAACCTGTCTGCTCAGCCTGCTGAAGCCGGCTTGCTTGACCTCATACCATTCACCACACACCTCACGGAGCATTGACGATGTGCGGCATTATCGGCGCAGTGGCGCAGCGAAACGTAGCCCCCATTCTGATCGAGGGACTCAAGCGGCTTGAATACCGCGGCTACGACTCCGCTGGAGTGGCGTTGCTGCAGCAGCAGGAAATCCATCGGATCCGCACCACTGGTCGAGTGGTCACTCTGGAAGAGGCGGTACGTAAGCAAGGGGCGCATGGCATTACCGGCATCGCGCACACCCGCTGGGCTACCCATGGCGCCCCCACCGAAGACAACGCGCACCCGCATGTCAGCGGCGGTATCGCCGTGGTGCACAACGGCATTATCGAAAACCATGAAGTGCTGCGGGCCGAGCTGCGGCAGGCCGGATACGTATTTGTGTCGCAGACCGACACCGAGGTCATCGCCCACCTGGTACACTTTTATTTCAAGACCAGCCAGGACCTGTTTGCGGCGACGCGTGAGGCGGTAGCCCGGCTGCACGGCGCCTACGCCATCGGTGTCGTGTGCAATAGCATGCCGAATAAGCTGGTGGCGGCCCGCCAGGGCAGCCCATTGCTGATCGGCGTCGGGGTGGAAGAACACTTTATCGCTTCCGATGCCTCAGCCCTGCTGCCGGTGACGCAGCGTTTCATCTATTTGGAAGACGGCGATATTGCTGAAATCGGTCTAACCAGCATCGCCGTGCAGGATAAAAACGGCCAGCCGGCCGAGCGCGAAATCATGCAGTCGGAAATGCGACCGGAAATGGTGGAGCTGGGTGAATACCGGCACTACATGCAGAAGGAAATTCACGAGCAGCCGCGCGCCTTGTCGGATACCTTGCAGGAACTGGTAACCAACGGAATCCAGCCGATGCTGTATGGGCCGGAAGGTGAAAGTGTGCTGTCGAGCATAGAGCGGATTACCTTCCTGGCGTGCGGCACCAGTTATCACGCCGCGTTGACCGCCCGCTACTGGATTGAGGCGCTGGCCGGTATCCCGTGTAATGCCGAAATCGCCAGCGAGTATCGCTACCGCACCAGCGTGCCAGACCCCAAGGCGCTGATCGTCACCATTTCCCAGTCGGGAGAAACGGCAGACACCCTGTCGGCACTGAAACACGCCCAAAGTCTTGGACACAACTATTCCCTGGCCATCTGCAACGTCAGCGAAAGTGCGCTGGTGCGCGAGTCACGCCTCAATATGATTACCCGGGCCGGTCCGGAAATCGGTGTGGCCTCGACCAAGGCGTTTACCACGCAACTGGCGGCCCTGTTTACATTGGCGCTGGTGTTGGCCAAATTGCGAGGCAAGATCGATGCGGCGGCCGAGCAGAAACACCTGGAAGCGCTGCGTGCCCTGCCCGGCCAGATGCAACGTGTGCTGGCACTGGAAGGCCAGATACAGAAATGGTCGGAGCACTTTGCTGAAAAGCAGCATGCCCTGTTTCTCGGCCGCGGCCTGCATTATCCAATTGCCCTGGAAGGTGCGCTGAAACTGAAGGAGATTTCCTACATTCATGCTGAAGCCTACCCTGCCGGTGAATTGAAACACGGGCCTCTGGCACTGGTGGACAAGGACATGCCAGTTATTGCGATTGCACCGAATGACGCGCTGCTGGAAAAGCTCAAATCCAATTTGCAGGAAGTACGCGCCCGCGGTGGCGAGTTGTATGTGGTGGTGGACGAAGACACCCATATCCAGGAAATGGATGAAATACACAAGATTACTCTGCCACTGCATGCTGGCTGGTTGAGCCCGATCCTGCACGTCGTACCGTTACAGATGCTGTCATATCATGCAGCGCTGCAAAAAGGCACGGACGTAGATAAGCCGCGCAATCTGGCAAAATCCGTCACCGTGGAGTAGGTCGCCTGTGCGGGAACAGGCTCGGGGGCGGCGGAATCAGAAAGCTTCTGGGTCGAAATAGAATGATTGAGGAGTAAGCATGGCAATTATTGCGGTATTCAACCAGAAAGGCGGGGTGGGTAAAACCACTACGACACTGAATGTCAGTGCATCGCTGGGCATGCTCGGACGCAATCCCCTGGCAATTGATCTGGACCCGCAGTCGCACCTGACGCTGGCATGCGGCATTGGCCAGTTGCCGGCGGACAAAAGCATTGTCGAGTACTACCGCAACAACAAGCCTTTGCAAGAGTTGATTCAGCATTCGCCGAGAGACCTGCGCGTTATCGGTGCCCATCCTGAGCTGGCTAAAGTGGACGCGCTGTACGGTAAAAGTGCCAGCGTTACCGGCAAGCTGAAGGAAGGCCTGGAGGCTGGACTGGCGTGGGATGAGGCACCGGTGTTGATTGATTGCAGTCCGATGCTGGGGGTATTGTCACTCAACGCCGTGTTTGCTGCAGACCGTGTACTCATACCCGTATCCGCCGATTTCCTCTCCATGCAGGGGGTGTACCGCCTCGATGCGGCATTGCGTGTGCTGGAAAAGCCGCTGAAACGCAAAATTGAAAAGAAAATTGTCCTGACACGTTTCGACACCCGCCGCAAGCTGGCTTTCGAAGTCTACGACAAGCTCAAGCAGCAATACGGTGACGATGTGTGCGATGCACGCATTCACGAAAACGTCAGTCTGGCAGAAAGCCCGTCACGCGGGAAAGACATTTTCGAATTTGCCTCACACAGCCGCGGCGCACAGGACTACGGTGCCTTGACCATGGAACTGCTGCAAAAAGGCTTCTTCGAATAAACGGCGAGCTTGTATCAGCGGCGTTCCGCACGGTTGCAGCTGATGCAGTTGCGGCCGGCATCCTTGGCCTGATAAAGGGCCCGGTCCGCCTCTAGCAGTAACTGCTCAAATGAGTGAATAGCCGGTGTTAGCGCGGCGACACCAATGCTGACGGTGCACTTAATGATATCCGGTATCCCGGTATCGATGGGCAATTTAGCAATGATGTTGCATAGCCGCTGCGCCATGTCCAAAGCCGCATCAAAATCCGTCTGCGGCAAGAGGATGGCAAACTCCTCGCCGCCGATCCGGGCCACTATGTCCAGATTAGCGCGGACCGCCTGACCACAGGTGCGGGCAATGGTGCAGATGACCTGGTCGCCGACCGGGTGACCCCATGAATCGTTTACCAGCTTGAAGTTATCAATGTCGAGGATGAGCAGCGAGAGGGGCTGGCCAAAACGTTGTGCGCGCAAAAGTTCACTGTTGCCCTCCTCTACCAGTTTGCGCCGGTTTGCTACACCGGTTAAGGGATCCGTTGTTGCCAGGGTTTGCAGCAAAGTATTCATGTTTTCCAGCAGGGCGTTCTGCTCGGTCAACTGCCGGTTCATGGATTCGAGCATATCTTCACGCCGCTTGCGGTCATGGATATTGAAAGTGACGCCGATGAACCGCTTGCCCGGATTTTCGCTGTTGCGATCCATGATGCGGCCATAGTTGGCGTACCAGAACCATTCGCCCGATTTAGCGCGCACGCGGAATTCGCAGCGATACTGATCGGTCTTGCCGCTGACGTGGCTGGCGATGGCTTGCTGCACGCGGGCCACATCATCCGGATGAATGATATGAAACATGTCGTCGATTAGTGCAGCGGATTCGTCCGGGCTGTAGCCCAACTCGGCAAAGATCTTGTGGGCCTTGCACGGCACCTCGCCGGTTACCAGATCGTTTTCCCACAAGTCGAGGCCGGCGGCCTCGAGTGCCAGCTCCAAACGCTCCTTGTTACTGTCGTGCTCGACCATGGCGCTTATCCGGAATAAGGCAGCGCACCGGCATAACCGATGTTGCGCAGCAAAGTGGCGAAAGATGACACCACACCGGGTGCCTGGTAGAACTGCGGCAAAGCAGCGACGCGCAGAACGCTGACGGTTTTCCCCGTGCTCCGGCCGGTCGTGCTGTCGTAGTAAACCGCCAGATCATCGGTGGCATTGGAAAAACCCCGCCCGACAGCGGAAGAGTAGTAGCAAATGGAATCGGGAGCAATGATGTCCGGCACAGTGGATTGCGCCGAATACATGATCAGATTTTCGTTGAGGTTGTATATATAGCGAGTATCGGTGCTGTTGGCCGGGTCCATCGTGTTGTCCAGGCGGATCACACCCGTGTCGAGAGACTGGCTGGTAGTCGTCTGGCTTACTGAAGTAATGTAGAAATTGTCGGCCACCACGCTGGCAGGGCGAGCGCAAAGTTGACTGATCTGGCTGGCAACAGCCGCGGCGCTCGGCGGGCTGGCGGCATTCAGCAAGAACAGCCCAAGCTGGCGGGCCTGCTCCAGCGTACCGGATATGTAATTGCCGGTGAGAGCATAGTCATTGCTTGTGTTCGATGGCCACAAGGCGATGCCGGACACGCTGCCAAAAGCGGAAACAATGCCGCCAGCCAGTTCTTCCATTTGCGCCGCGCTCGGCGCGGTAAGCGTGGCTGCCTGAGCCTGGCGCAGTTGACCGGCATTGTCAGCCAGCGCTGCCGGGCTGACCGGCATATAGCCGCTGTAAGTGGTCTGGGGCAGTTCCGGTACCGCCCTGCCTGCTCCGTCGCCATTCACGACCCACTGAATGCCGGTAAATTCATTCATGAGGGCGGCGATCAGCGGAACAATCGAATTGATCGGGCCGATTTCGACGGGGATGACGCATTCAAGGGGGAAACCTGTGGCACCGCCGAATTGAGCCACGGTGTTGGCAACGGAATTGGCAATATCGCTCAGGGTCAGGCCATCTGCAGCATCCGGTGAACCCATCAGAGCCAGCACGGCACAAGTGCTGCCGGCGTTGTAGTCTTGCACGGTGACCGTGCCTTGCCAGTGCGACAATTCGGCCAGCACATTCATGGCATCGGTGTAACTGCCTCCCCCGCCACTTGCAAGAATGGCCGCGCCTGTGGCCACGGCCAGAAAATCCTCATAAGCGTACTGATAGACCGACATGATTCTCCTCTGCGCCCGGTGTGACGGGGTTTATATTAATAGAAATGCGCGACCTGATTAAGATATCAATTATTGTTTTTGCAAAATATTAATGCAAGTATGGCATGAATCATAAAAGCAGACGAGCAGAAGCTGACAGACGTCGGCTGCGAACTAGTACTTCACTCGTTGCCCCAGCTATAACAGTGCGGGATTGCTGCGCCACACCGTCCACGCCAGCAGGCCGGCAAAACTGACCCAGGCAAGATAGGGCAGCATAAGCAAGGCCGCTGTCCGGCTGATACGCCAGAATGCTGCCAGCGTAGCCAGGAGCAGCAACCACAGCAGCAGTATTTCCGCTGTAGCCAACCCGCCCAGATGCCAGGCAAAAAACAGCCACGACCACAAGGCATTGACAGCAAGTTGGACGACAAACAAGACCAGCGCGGTCTTGCTGGCGGCCGGCGTGCGCCAAACCAGCCATGCGGCAACCGCCATCAGCAGGTACAGCGTTGTCCAGACGGGGCCGAATAGCCAGCCTGGAGGAGCCCAGGATGGCTTGCTTAATTGCGCATAGAACTGGGGTGCTTCGACCGAGGCAAACGCACCGAGCGCGGCAGCCACGGAAACAACGAGTAACCAGCCAAGCAGGCCGAACAATTGTGCTGAAGAAGAGCGTTGCGTCATACGCCGCTCGAACTGCAATAAATGGCAAACAGCTTATTCAACATTCTTCAGTACCTCGGCCATAAGTTGGGCAACTGCTGCTTCAGCCGCGTTGCCGGAAGCGCCCAGAT
>JAJZTZ010000122.1 GCA_021847305.1 Pseudomonadota bacterium
GAATTCATGACATGAAAAATTCACTCAGCCAACAAAAAAATGCCCTGGGGCGATGGGCCTCCTGGTTACTGGCGGGCAGTTTATCTGCAAGCCTTCTTGCAGGGTGCGGCGACAAGCCCAAACCACCGGAGAATGATGCAACGCAGCCCAAGCAAGCGGAACCGGTAAGCAAAGGCGAGACAACATCCAAAGAGGAAAAAGCCGGCGAAAAAGGCACCAAGAAGTTGCTCGCCCTGAGCGCCGAAGAAGCCCAAACAGCGGGCATCAAGGTGCGGAAATTGGAATTGCAGCAAAAAGCCGAACAGGTCGTGGTCACGGCGACCATTCAGGCCAACCAGGATAAATTGGCGCACGTAGGCCCGCGCGTACCGGGGCGTATCGTCAAGGTGAGTGCAAGCCTGGGTGACCGGGTGAAACCGGGACAGGTACTGGCTATGCTGGATAGTATTGATCTGGGTGAGGCGCGATCAAGCTATTTGCAAGCGGTGAGTGAGGCGGCGGTGGCGCAAGCCGGTTTTGCGCGCGCACAGCGGTTGAATGCTGACAATATCATCCCCGAGAAGGATTATCTGCGCGCCCGTGCCGAACACGAAAAAGCCCGTGCTGCCCTGCGTGCCGCTGGTGACAAACTGCGCATGATGGGCGTCGTTCCGGAGCAACTGTCCGGTTCGGTATTCCCGCTGACCGCACCGTTTGCAGGTACCGTTATCGAGAAAAAAGCGGTGCTGGGCGAGCTTGTTCAGCCGGATGCATCCCTGTTTGCCGTGGCTGATTTATCCACCCTGTGGATAGAGAGTGATCTGTTCGAGAAGGATCTTGGTAAGGTCAAGGTGGGTGCTCAGGCTGCTGTTACTGTGTCCGCCTATCCGGAGGAAGTGTTCAAGGGGCGGCTTACCTACATTAGCAGCACGATGGACAAGGAAACCCGAACGATTAAGGCGCGGGTTGAGGTGCCAAACCCTGACGGCAGGCTGAAACCGGAAATGTTCGCCAGCGCCGCAATCACCACCACAGGGGCAAGTGCAAAGGCGTTGATCGTACCGGAAGACGCGGTGTTGTTGTTGCAGGGGCTACCGACGGTATTTGTCGCCGAAAGCGGTGGATTTGAACCGCGCGCCGTGGAAGTGGGCGAACGTGCACAGGGATATGCCGTGCTGAAATCTGGCGTGGCAGCAGGCGAGAGCGTCGTGGTGAATGGCGCGTATGCGCTAAAAGCCAGATTGCTTAAATCGCAAATTGGCGACTCGGACTAAGGGGACAGCTATGTTAAACAGTATTGTTGATCTCTCATTGCGCTACAAAGTGTTGGTACTGGTGGCGTTCCTGCTGGTAATTTTGCTGGGTGTGAAGGCTTGGCGCGAAGTGCCGGTGGATGCATTTCCGGACGTAACCCCTGTACAGGTGAACATCTATACGGAGGCATCTGGGCTGGCGGCCGAGGATGTGGAAAAATTGTTAACCTTTCCAGTGGAAGGTGTCATGGCTGGCCTGCCTGGAGTGGAAGAAATACGCTCTGTTTCCTTGTTTGGCTTGTCTTATGTAAGCGTGTACTTCAAGGACAATGTAGACATCTACTTCGCCCGCCGGCTAGTGGGTGAGAAGCTACAGGAGGTCAAGAGCCGCATTCCGCAAGGCTATGGAGAGCCTGTGCTCGGCGCCAATAGCTCGGGGTTGGGGCAAGTGTTCTGGTACACCATAGAAACCGCCGACAAGAAATTGTCTGAAATGGATCTGCGTACCTTGCAGGACTGGAACGTTCGCCTGGTGCTGAGAACCGCCCCGGGTGTCGACGATGTGATGTCATGGGGCGGACAGGAAAAGCAATACCAGGTGCTGATCAATCCGCAAAAGCTGATCAAATATGGCCTGAGCTTCAAGACCGTGATGGAGACTCTCACTGCTAACAACCGTCAGGTCGGCGGGCAATACCTGGATAGCGGGCAGGAGCAATATCTGGTACGCGGTCTTGGCCTGGTCGGTAACGTGCGGGATATCGGCAACATGGTGCTGGCTACCCGGGAGGGGACACCAGTCTATGTTCGCGATGTTGCTGAAGTCAAAGAGGCACCCTCGCTGCGCTCCGGCGCAGTGACCAAGGACGGTAAGGAAGTCGTGCTGGGTATGGCGTTGCAGCGTATCGGCGAGAATGCCAAGAACGTGGTGGACGCCGTGAAGGCTAAGCTCAAGACCGTAAAGCAGGCCCTGCCACCGGGTGTTACTATCAATACGGTCTACGACCGCACCGAGTTGGTTGAGAAGGCTGTCAAGACTGCAGAAAATGCGCTGGTCGAAGGCTCAGTCCTAGTGGTCATCATCTTGTTCCTGTTTCTGGGTGAGATCCGCTCCGCTGTGGTGGTGATCATCGCCCTACCGCTGGCCATGCTGATCAGCTTTATTCTGATGCAGCAATGGGGTTTGTCGGCCAACTTGATGTCACTCGCCGGTCTGGCAGTAGGCATCGGCATGATGGTGGATGGCGCCGTGGTGATGGTGGAGAACGGTTTCCGCCTGCTCTCGCACCATGCCGGCAAAACTGTGAACAAGACGCATGTTATTCTTGAAGCGGCGCGCGAAGTGATCAACCCGACTGCGTTCGCGATCCTGATCATTATAGTAGTGTTTCTGCCGCTGTTTTCTCTTACCGGTCTGGAAGGCAAGCTGTTCAAGCCCATGGCGCTCACCATCACCTTTGCAATGGTGGGCTCTCTTTTATTGACCATGACGCTGGTGCCGGTTATGTCGGCCCTGATCCTGAAACCCAAAGAGGAGAAAGATACCTTTATCGTCAAGTGGGCGAAAAAGGGCTATCTGCCGTTACTGGACTGGGCGCTTGAGAACAAGAAAAAAGTGTTCTCTGGTGCAGGGCTGCTGCTGGTGGCGTCCTTCGCGTTGATTCCTTTCCTCGGCAAGGAATTCATGCCCACCCTGCAAGAAGGCGGCATCATGTTCCGGGTGACCAGTATCCCTTCCACTTCGCTCGACGAATCCATCCGTATCTCCGAGCGCCTCGAAGCCGCACTGAAAACCTTCCCGCAAACCACTTCGGCCATAGCCATGATCGGACGCGCGGAAAAAGGCGAAACTGCGGACGTAAACTACATGGAAATACTGGTCAATCTCAAACCACGTGACCAGTGGCCCAAAGCCATTTCCTTCCCCGATCTCTCCCGGACGATGCAGAATAAGCTGGAACAGGTCGTACCGACGTCGGTGATTTCCGCTACCCAGCCGATCCAGATGCGCGTCGAGGAGTTGATTTCTGGGGTGCGCGCCACGCTCGCGCTCAAGCTCTACGGCGAAGACTTGACCACCCTTGACCGCCTTTCTGGTGAGCTCAAGTCCGCGCTGGAGAAAGTGCCTGGCGTCGCGGATCTGTCGCTGGAGGCAAACAAGGGGAAACCGCAGATGGTGGTCAAGGTGAACCGGGATGAGGCAGCACGCTACGGTATCAACGCCGACGAAATTCTTGAGGTGGTACAGGCCGGTATCGGTGGCAAGGCGGTGAGTACGTTGATCGACGGCGTCAAACGCTTCGACATCCAGGTCTGGCTCGCCCCCGATTTCCGTAACAGCGTGGAAGCCATCAACAACATCCCGATCCGCACCCAGAGTGGCGCGCTGATTCCACTTTCCCAGGTTGCCACGGTGGAATTGGATGAAGGTTATTCCTTCATACGACGCGAGCAGTTGCAGCGCTACGCGGTGATTCAGATGGACGTGAAAGGGCGAGACGTGGACAGCTTCGTGAAGGAAGCCGCGGCCAAGATCCAGCGTGAAGTGAAAATGCCCGCGGGCTATTGGGTCGAGTGGGGCGGCGCGTTCGAGAACCAGCAACGCGCGATGGCCAAGCTGGCGCTGATCGTACCGCTCACCATCGGGCTGATCTTCATTTTGCTGTACACAGCGTTCAACTCGCTCACTTATGCAACGCTGATCATCGCTAACGTACCTTTCGCTACTATTGGCGGGGTGATTGGGCTTGCCGTCACCGGTCAGTATTTGTCGGTGCCATCCGCAATTGGCTTTATCGCGGTGTTCGGGGTGGCGATGCTCAATGGAATAGTCCTGGTATCTTTCCTCAACGACCAGCGACGACAGGGACTCTCGATCCGCGAGGCGGTGAGACAAGGCGCTGCCCTGAGGCTAAGGCCGGTGCTGATGACGGCATCCATTGCCATCTTTGGTCTGGTACCGATGCTGCTGTCGAGTGGTGTAGGGGCAGAAACTCAGCGTCCGCTGGCGACGGTAGTGGTTGGTGGCCTGTTCACCTCTACTGCATTGACCTTGCTGCTGTTGCCACTGATGTATGAGTGGGTGGAGACACGCCAAGCACGCAAACAAGCGAAGTAAACCAGCAGCGTGCGGCCTGACCGGGCCGCACGCAATCACCCAACAGGAGAATCCGCATGAAAGAAATCAAGGCTTATATCCACAACCACCGCATCGCCGACGTGATTCGCGCCCTGAAGGAGTCGGGGCTGTGCAACACGGACGGCTGCCGCAATCTTGCCGTCATCCCGGTAAAAATCCTGCTCAAGGCGACCGACACCAGCGAGCAACATTATTCGATCGAACTGGCCGAGGCGGTCGTCAACGAATCCAGGCTGGAGCTGATCTGCGAGGATCACCAGGTGGACGAACTGGTGGACATCATCGGGCGTACCGCCCGCACCGGCCAAGCCGACGCGGGATGGATTTATGTGACCGACATCGTCAGCGCGGCAGCCATCCGCTGGTTGTAGGAATGGACAAGATGCAATTTTTTGCGTGAGACCACAGTTTTTTGGAAAGGAGCAAATCATGGGATTGTTTGAACGGATGCTGGGCAATTGGATGGGCGGCAGATTCGGTGGCCACCACGGCGGTTATCAAGCCGGTCATCATAGCGGCGGTTCCAGACACGGCGGCTACGGCGGTTATCCAGACTATCCGCAGGGCACTCACCCCAGTGGTAGCAATCCCGGCAACCGCTGCCCCAAGTGCGGCAGCGCCAATGCGAGCGATGCGCGCTTCTGCCAGCAATGCGGTGCCTCCCTGTCGGCTGGTAAATGCTCCAGCTGCGGCGCGGAACTGCCAGCAGGCACCAAGTTTTGCAGCCAGTGCGGCAAGCCTCAGCAGTAACGCAGCGCATACCCCATTGTAATCAATTGGTTCCAAGGAGCAACAGCATGGCTGAAAAACTTGAACTGGACTTGTCCCTGGTCCTGCCGGATGTCGCCGACGAGCGCGACGCTTGCGTAGGGCGGCTGACTAGATTGCTGCAGGCCGAAGGCTTGGAAAAAGTACACCTGGTCCGCGAAGACGGCAGCGCCCGCCTGTGCCTGCACTACGACCCGCAGCAGTTCAGCGTGAGCCGGGTGCGCGAGCTGGCGCAAGCGGCCGGGGCCAAACTCGGCAACCACTATCGTCACGAGAGCCTGCGTATCGACGGCATGGACTGTCCCACCTGCGCCACGGTGATCGAGCACGCGCTGTCGCGCATGGACGGCGTGCTGGAAGCCTCCGTGAGCTATGCCGCGGAACGGCTACGCCTGGAGTACGACAGCGAGAAAATTGAGCGTCCGGCGATTGTCCGGCGCATCCAGGCGCTCGGTTATGCCGTGCTGGAGGAAGGCCGCGAGGCCGGATGGTTCGCCGAGCATCGCGAGCTTGTTTTGAGCGGCGTGGCCGGCTTGCTGTTGCTGGCCGACTGGCTGGCGGGTCTCGCCGGCGCACCGCGAAGCCTGGCGCTCGGCCTGTTGCTGGGCGCCTACGCGGCCGGCGGGTTCTATACCCTGCGCGACGCCTGGCAGAGTTTGCGCAGCCGCCGTTTCGACATCGACACCCTGATGATTGTCGCCGCGGCCGGGGCGGCGGCGCTCGGTGCCTGGGAAGAAGGTGCGCTCCTGCTGTTTCTGTTCAGCCTGGGGCATGCGCTGGAACACATGGCCATGGACCGTGCGCGCAAGGCCATTGAGGCACTGGCAGAACTGGCCCCCAAGACCGCAATCGTGCAGCGGGATGCCGTAGAGATTGAGATACGGGTGGAGGAGCTGCTGCGCAGCGACCGGGTGATAGTCAAGCCGGGCCAGCGTATTCCCGCCGACGGTCGGGTGGCATCCGGCAATTCGGCAGTAGACCAATCTCCAGTCACCGGTGAATCCATGCCGGTGGACAAACAGTCTGGCGACAAAGTATTTGCCGGCACAGTCAACGGCGAGGGTGTTTTGGTTATCGAGGTCACCAAGCTGGCGCGGGAGAGCACACTATCGCGCATGGTGCAGCTGGTGGCCGAAGCACAGACGCAGAAATCATCCACCCAGCGCTTCACCGACCGCTTTGAGCGGATCTTCGTGCCAATCGTGCTGGCGAGCGTAGTGCTGCTGATCGCGTTGCCGCCATTGTTTGGTTTCCCCTTTGCTGAATCCTTTTATCGCGCCATGGCAGTGCTGGTGGCGGCTTCCCCCTGCGCTCTTGCCATCGCCACCCCATCGGCCGTGCTGTCCGGCAT
>JAJZTZ010000123.1:0-2523 GCA_021847305.1 Pseudomonadota bacterium
TTCCGATCTTATTCCGCCGCCTACAAGGTCGCCAGCGTGGACAACCTGCCCCGCTTTGCCGGCGGCCTGGTCGGTTACTTCGGCTACGACACGATCCGCTACATCGAGCCACGCCTGGCCAAAACCGTGAAGCCGGACACAGTCGGCGCACCGGATGTCCTGCTGCTGCTGTCGGAAGAACTGGCCGTGATGGACAACCTGACCGGCAAGCTCTACCTGATCGTCTACGCTGACCCAGCGGAACATGACGCCTATGCGCAGGCCAACCGCCGCCTGGACGAACTGGTGGCGCAATTGCGCGCACCGTTTGCCGCTCCCGCCGCCGAAACTGTGACTGCCAGCACAACGGCGCAGTCGGAATTCGGCGAAGAGCCGTTCAAACAGGCGGTGGCCCGCGCCAAGCAGTACATTTTCGACGGCGACATCATGCAGGTGGTGCTGTCGCAACGCATGAGCATGCCGTTCGATGCCGCCCCCCTGTCACTCTATCGGGTATTGCGCGGCCTCAACCCGTCGCCCTACATGTTCTATTTCGACTGTGGCGATTTCAATGTGGTCGGTGCCTCACCGGAAATTCTGGTGCGCCAGGAAAACAACACTGTGACCGTGCGCCCCATTGCCGGCACCCGCCCGCGCGGCAAGACCCGCGAGCACGATCTGTCGCTGGCCGAAGAACTGCTGGCCGACCCGAAAGAACTGGCCGAACACCTGATGCTGATGGACCTGGGCCGCAATGACGTGGGCCGCGTGGCGGAAACCGGCTCGGTGAAAGTGACCGAGAATATGATCATCGAGCGCTACTCGCACGTGATGCACATCGTTTCCAACGTGGACGGCAAGCTCAAGCCCGGCCTCACCAATATGGATGTGCTGCGCGCCACCTTCCCGGCCGGAACGGTGTCCGGCGCACCCAAAGTGCGCGCCATGGAAATCATCGACGAACTGGAACCGACCAAGCGCGGTATCTACGCCGGATCGGTCGGTTACCTGGGCTTCAACGGCGACATGGACCTGGCCATTGCCATCCGTACCGCCGTGATCAAGAACAAGACCCTCTACGTTCAGGCCGGCGCCGGCATCGTGGCGGACTCCGTGCCGCAAAGCGAGTGGGACGAAACCCAGAACAAGGCGCGCGCCGTGCTCAAGGCCGCCAGCCTGGTCGGCGGACCGGCCAAGCACAAGTAAGCGGGCGCGGCCCCATGCTGCAACTCGGCATCGACCTCGGCGGCACCAAAATCGAAATCATTGCGCTGGACGACAGCGGACGCGAACTGCTGCGCCAGCGCATTGCCACGCCGCAAGGCGATTACCAGGCCACCCTGGAAGCTATTGTCTGGCTGGTGCAGCAGGCTGAGACCACTCTGGGGCAAAGCGGTACGGTCGGCGTCGGCACCCCCGGATCCATATCCCGCGCGACCGGTCTGCTGAAGAACTCCAATTCAGTCATCCTTAACGGCCAGCCGGTGCAGCAGGATTTGCAGCGCTTGCTTGACCGCCCCGTTCGCATCGCCAATGACGCCAACTGCTTTGCCCTCTCCGAAGCTACCGATGGAGCAGGGGCAGGCGCCAACGTGGTGTTTGGGGTCATCATCGGTACCGGCACCGGCGCCGGCGTAGTCGTCCACGGCCATGTCCTGACCGGCCCCAATGCCATTGCCGGGGAATGGGGCCACAATCCGCTGCCCTGGCCACAGACTGATGAGCTGCCCGGCCCGGCCTGCTACTGCGGCAAACATGGCTGCATCGAAACGTTTTTGTCCGGTCCGGGCATGGCCCGCGACCACCTGCATCATACCGGCCAGATTCTCGACGCCGCAGCGATCGTGCAGCAGGCCGAGCAGGGCAACCCGGACTGCCTGGCTACGCTGCAGCGCTATGAAGACAGGCTGGCGCGCGCACTGGCGCATGTCATCAATATTCTCGACCCGGATGTGATCGTGCTGGGAGGGGGCATGTCGAACATTCGCCGTCTGTACGAAACAGTGCCGCAGCTGTGGGGCCAATATGTTTTTTCCGACCGCGTGGACACGCAGCTGACAGCGAACCGCCACGGCGACTCCAGCGGCGTCCGCGGCGCCGCCTGGCTGTGGCGCGGTTGACCGTACCCTTATAGCGGCACGGTCAGCCGCGCCTCCAGACCGCCGCCCTGCCGCTCATGCAGGCTGACCTGCCAGCCGTTGGCCTGAGCCAGTTGCCGTACGATCGCCAGCCCCAGGCCGCTGCCGCCGGTTGCCGCATTACGCGACTCCTCCAGTCGATGGAATGGCCGGAATACTGCTTCGACCTGCTCGGCGGGAATACCGGGCCCCCTGTCCAATACACGAATCACCAGAGAGCGGCCGACCACTTCGCACACCATTTCCACCATGGATCCGGCGCCGTAGCGCAAGGCATTTTCAATCAGATTACCCAGCACCCGCTGTAACGCCAGCGGCCGCTCCTTCAGCTGCATAGTCGCGGGGCACTCCAGCCGGACCCGTTCGGCATCGGCATCAAACTGGCTCACCAACTGCTGCAGAAACG
>JAJZTZ010000123.1:2533-4153 GCA_021847305.1 Pseudomonadota bacterium
TTGCGCCAGTTCGCGGCCGATTTCCAGATAAGAACCGATCAACCGGTTCATTTCATCCAGGTCACGCTCCATACGCTGCACCAGCTGCGGGTCTGCCCCAGCAGGCAGCATGGCCAGTGCAAGCCGCATGCGCGCCAGCGGGGTACGCAAATCGTGGGAAATGCCGGACAGCAGGGTGGTCCGGTTACGCAGCAATTCGCGCACTTCGACCATCATGCGATTGAAACTGGCCGCCACCAGCGCCAGTTCGCGAATACCCGACTCAGCCAACGGTTCCGGCGACTTGCCCTGACCGAAAGCACTGGCCGCTTGCGACAAACGCTGCAAAGGCACGGTAATCCGCCGCACCCAGAACAGGGTAGCGGCCAGACCGATGCCAGCGCCGGCGACAAATACCAGCAAAAACGCGAGCGGCAATTTGGTGCCAAGAAAGTTATGCGGGAAGAACACCCGCATGATCCGGCCGCCGACCGACAAATCCACCCAGTACCAGCGTTCCTGGCGGTTTTCCCGCAGCGTTACCGGGTAACCGACGCGCGACTCCAGCGCGGCCTGCAGCATCAGCTCATACGGCGAAGTGGCATCCTCGCCTTCCAGCCACTCGTTCTGAGCCGGCTGAATCAGCAGCTGGTGGTTGACGGCCAGTTCGCTTTCAAAATCGGGGCGGGTTTCAGGCGGCAGCTCGGCCCAGGTTTGCGCGGAAAGGACAATCAGCCCCGCCAGATCGTCTGTCGAGCGATGTGCAATCGGCAGCAGTACAAACCACCACAGCACAGCCAGAACAAACAACTGCAGCACCAGCCACAAGCCGGACAGCCACAGTGCGGTCCGGGCAAACAGGCTGTAGCGGTGCCAGATCAAGCGTGCCCCTCCGCCGCCCCCTTCGGCGAGAACAGATAACCCTGTCCCCACACGGTGCGGATATAGCGCGGCGCGGCAGGATCATCTTCCAGTTTGCGGCGCAGACGGGTGATGCGCACGTCAATGCTGCGATCAAATGGATCGCGGTCGTACCCCTTGAGCATATCCATGATCTGATCGCGCGTCAGCACCCGGTTCGGGTGCTCGGCCAGTAGTTTCAGCAGGGAAAATTCGGCGTGGGTCAGCACCACTTCTTCGCCGTTTTTCAACAAGCGGTGCGAATCCAGTTCCAGCACAAAGGGGCCGAACGAGTAGCCGTCCGCAGCCGCCGACTCGGCGGCACGCGGCTCCCGGCTGCGCCGCAACAGCGCACGGATACGCGCCAGAAGCTCACGCGGATTGAACGGTTTGGGCAGATAATCATCCGCCCCGACTTCCAGACCGATGATGCGGTCAATATCTTCACCGCGGGCGGACAGCATGAGAATGGGGATATCCAGGCTGGAGCGCAGGCGCCGGGCAATGGACAAACCATCTTCGCCCGGCATCATCAGATCGAGCACCAGCAGATCGGGCTTGGCATCAGCCAGGGCGCGATCCATCTCGACAGCGTCTGCCGCAGTCTTGACCGTATAGCCTTCACGCCCCAGATAATCACCGAGCAATTCCCGCAAACCCGGATCATCATCTACAATTAGAAGGGTATGATTTTCTTTATCCATAGCGCCATTATAGGCAAGTCGGCTTGACTGTACAGTG
>JAJZTZ010000123.1:4163-6466 GCA_021847305.1 Pseudomonadota bacterium
ACAACTTGCACCGGAAGCGAAATAGACAGGAAACCATTTCGCCCTAGTATTGTCACCATGCAATTATGCTTTTCGGTTAAAGCAAGTCGCAACGGACTTTGATTATGAAACAGACACCTGACTCTATTTTGCTTGTGGCACGCACTTCACTGCTGGTGGGCATTTTCCTGACCAGTCCGTACGTGCTTGCCCAACCGAATCATCGGCACATGCAAAGGCCCGCTGCCGGTGCGCAGCAAAGACCCATGGACCCGCAGCAGCAGTGGGCCGAGTGGAACCGCGTGCATGAAAACGCCCGCAGCCATTACGGCCAGGGCTACGAGTCACGCCAGGGATTTGAAGCGCGCCAGGGACTTGACGCAACCAGCACCCAACCCGAATTCCAGAGTCCCCCGGGTGGCGTAGCCGGCCCCGGCGCCGGTCACCGCCCAGGACGTTAACCAGGCAACTTTGAGGAGCAAGAAATGCGGAAATCTCATGTCGTAATCGGTCTTTTTGTTGCAGCATTGGGCACCAGCGGTGCGGTCATGGCTGCCGGTGGCGGTGGCGGTGGCGGCGGTATGGGTGGCGGCATGGGAATGGGTAGCGGCATGGGCGGCGGAAGTCAAAGCCAGAAAGCCACTACCAGCAAAAAACAGGATCAGACCAAGGAACAGGATCGCGACCAGTTGAAGGAACAGGACCGCGAACGCGATCGTGAACGCGAGCGCCTGCATGATGGCAGCGGCACCGGCTCACAAAGCAAGGTGAAACAGCAGACCCGCACCCAGACCAAGCAGCACGTCGAGCAAAAAACCAAAGGGAGCGCAAGCCAGATGCGCGAGCGCACCACCGAACAAACGCAACAGCGAACCCAGCAACAGACCCAGTAAGGCCATTGCCGGGACACTTGCCCCCACCCCGCTGGGGGCATAACGGAAGGATTATCAGCATGCTTAAAAAGTCTATAACGGTCTTGATGTCTTTATTTGCGCTTGCCGCTCCAGCAGCCCACGCCGGCTCGATCAACGGTGATGCAGTGCTGGGGGCCGTTATCGGATCAGCCGCAGGCGCCGCCATCGGCTCAGCGGCAGGCGACCGCAACGGCGCAATCATCGGTGCCGGTATCGGCGGCGCAGTCGGTGCCACTCTGAGTACGCAGCGCAGCTATCGCCCGGAACCGCGCTATGTGCGCGAACGCGTTGTTTATCGTGACATGCCCCCACCCGGCTGGCGCCACCGTCACCGCCATGGCGGTGACAACTACGTTTATTATGGCCGGCCCTACTACCCGGATCGTTATGCCGACCCGTATTACCGGCGCTACTATGCGGACTGATTAATGTTCGCGCGCAACAAAAAAGGCACCGTGAGGTGCCTTTTTTGTTGCCAAAGGAACTGACACGCTAGCGGCCCGCCCCACCTTTACCCATTCCGCCACCGGGGCCCATGCCTCCGCCCATGGCCGGCGGTGTATCGGGCAGCTTAACGCCGCGCGCCTTGGCCCGTTCCTGCATTTGCTGGTGGTGTTCATTACGGATCTGCTCACGCTCCTGCTCGGTTTTGGCATTACGCAGCTTGTTGCGGTAAATATTCCGCTCCTTGCGGGTCATCAACTGGCTACCGTAGATTTGCTCCTGCGTACGCACCTGGGTCTGGGCACGCGTCTGAGTTTGGGTCTGGGTTTGCGTCTCAACTTGTGCCTGCGCTGCATCTGCCCGAGCCATACCAGTCGCACCCAGTGTTGCACACAACACCGTCAGCGCCAACGTCTGCTTCAATATCGTCCCATTCATCACACTTTCTCCTTTTTTCGCCATACAGTCAGATAGGCGACACTGCAATCACAGGCAAAAAGCATCACTCCCACTCGCCTCTGTCCCCGGCGCGGCTAACCGGATCATTCTCCGGTGCCGCAGATTTTCAATGTAGAAGCTGATTGCAAATTACACAACCACGCATACCTGAAAAACCGGATTACCCAAAGAAAAAGGGCACCACACGGATGCCCTTAACCGTTAAACCAACTTGCTTTTATTCGCCATGTGCTTCCAGAATGGCCGCCCTAACCGCATCGGCTTTTGCTGCAAGAGTGGCGGCATCTTCCGCGCTCATAGCCGGCAACTGCATGATCACGTTCATGTTGTTAACCGTGGCGGCAGTAATCGGCACAGTCTTGTCGGCGGCACCACCGAGGAAAATAGCTGCCAGATCAGTCGGCGACAGTGGGGTCGTCAAGTTGGCAATAGTGCCATCTGCACGCACATCCTTGTACAGACCGAGGTTTTCCAGCGGCGAATCAATCCGCACAATGGCCGTACCGT
>JAJZTZ010000124.1 GCA_021847305.1 Pseudomonadota bacterium
CCTCTGGGGTTACGCACGCGATTCCTGCCGCCTTCTCCTTGCTACTGAGGGGAAGGCGCACCACACTTGTATACGCCTCACGCCTCACGCCTCACGCCTCACGCCTCACACCTCACACCTCACACCTCACACCTCACACCTCACACCTCACACCTCACACCTCACACCTCACACCTCACACCTCACACCTCACACCTCACGTTCCCAGCCCGCTATTGTTCAGATAGTACTGGCCGATGCTGTTTTGGGCGTCAGTAGGAAT
The DNA here is from genome assembly GCA_021847305.1 of Pseudomonadota bacterium. GTDB lineage: Bacteria > Pseudomonadota > Gammaproteobacteria > Burkholderiales > JAJZQI01 > JAJZQI01. The sequence continues at coordinate 263 of JAJZTZ010000124.1, forward strand.
GGGGTGACTGCCTGCGAGGCTGCCCGAGCCAAAGCTGAGCAGTCCACTGCTCAAATCCAGTAAGCTTTTCCGGGTGGCGATGGGAGTGTCGTTCCACTGGCTATACAGCTGGCTGTCATTGAGTTGCAACTTGCCGGTTTTATCTTGCCAGCCAATGCCGATCTGACTGAGGTTGTCTTTTTGCTGTTTCAACCAGTCTGTCAATCCGTTGTTGTTGCCTGAAAGTTGGCTTGCCTGACTGCTGGGCGTGTCGCTGGTGTTTTTCTGACCGTTGTTGCCGGCGTTGGCATTCAGTTTGTCGAGGCTGTCGACATACTTGTTGTAGGCGCTGACAATGCCGTTGGCAGTTTGCAGGATGCCGGAAAACGGGGTGCTGGTGCTAAGGCTGAAAGTACCAGTCTGATTCAGGGTGACAGTCACGCCGGGGATGAGGTCAGCTACGGTGTTGCTCGAGCTGGTTTTATTGTTGCCATCAATTGAGTAAATCGCATCCTGGGCCGGCTGGCTGACAGTCAGATTCTGTCCACTGCCTTGCGCTGCCGCAGGGTTGAACGCCAGTTGTGACAGACCCTGGTTGTCGGTGCTGTTGCCGTCTCCCTGATCATTCACCAGCAGTCGCATTGTATTGGCGCTACCGGTTTGCGTGCTTTGCAGTTGCAACTGGGCGCCGCTGCTGGATTGGACGATCGTGGCTTTGACCGGGGCACCGGATTGGTTGATGGCGTCGGCGACCATTTGCAGGCTGGCACCGTTGGCTGGCAGGCTGATCAGGTTCGATGTGCTGGGCGTAAAGCTGTGACTGCTGCTGTCGTAGCGGCCGGTTTCGAGTGTCAGGCTGCCATAGCCGAATTTTGTGGCGGCCTGGTCAAATGTGGTGCTGAGCAATGTTTGTGCTTGTGCCAGCTGAGTGACGCTGATGCTGGCGAGAGAAGCGGCATTGACTGTGCCGGTTATGCGAGCCGAAGCAACGGACAGGTCGCTGACGCCGGCGCTATAAGCGGGCGCGCTCGAACTTTTCAGATCGGTGTGGAATGAATCCAGCAGCTGACTGAGCTGGCCATACAAAGAAATGCTTACGTTGCCATTGCTGTCGGTTGTGGTGGTGACGGTATTGCTCGGCTGGCCGATGGATTTGCCGTCGACAGCAAGAGACACCGCACCGGCAATACCGAAGCGTCCATAAGTCGCACCTGTCCCGTAAATGCCCGTCAGGTACGGCGAAAGTTGAACTGTCGCGCTGTCTGACATACCCACACCTCTACTAAAAAGTATAGAAGAATCCGGTGGTAAGTTGAAATACTAATTTTAATGTTCTGCAGTCAGGTCTGCTCGGTTGGGGGGGCTGGTGCGGGGCAACGGAACCGTTACCGAATCGAGGGCGTTCGGACGGTTCCGGAGGGGATAAGTCAGGTGTTTAGGGCGCGAAATAAGTGTTAATACGCCTTAGGGAAGCGCTGATTTATTCCATTCAGGAATAAATCAGCAAGGCAGCTGCGCGGCACATGTCCGCACAGCCTCACGCTTTCAATGACTGGCGTCATTGAGCGGCCGGGTGAAAAATCTGCCCGGCACGGAAACGCGAATAAATCTGCGTTTCCTTAGTGCCGGCAAAGCAGCTTGGCATCTTCCTCGCCGCTGTGTGCCATGCGCTCCAGGTTGGCAATGACGCCGAGACTGGCTTCTTCCATTTTATGCAGGTGGTCAATCGCATCGTTCATGCGGTTTTCGTGGAACGCTTCTATTGCCTTGACGCCATGGTCATGTACGCAGATATGTGGAATTTCAACATCCGCATAACCCGGCAATTTGGAATAGCAGTCATGTCCGTCGCCTTCGTAATACCATTTGCCCAGACGGCAATGGTGATGGCTGGAAAAGTCATGCGGCTGTTTGTTGGAGAGGCCGAGGAAGATCCGGTAAATCTCGAATTTATACACGGCGTGATCGACCTTGGCCAACTCGACAAAGCTGCGCAGTGATGCCGCGGTGATGACCTGTTCCATGTTGTAAGACAGATTATAGAGCGACTCCATGCTGTCAGTGGCGCGCTGACCGTCGTTACTGTACGTGGCGGTCAATTCCGCCCAGGTGCCGATCTGCTGCTTGGTGGTGGCCGTGTCGATCTGAATGGCGTTGACCAGCTGGGAGATTTCCCCGGTAGCATTGGCGGTACGCTCTGCCAGTTTACGCACTTCGTCGGCAACGACGGCAAAGCCCCGGCCCTGTTCGCCGGCGCGGGCGGCTTCAATTGCGGCGTTCAGCGCCAGCAGGTTGGTCTGGTCGGCAATTTCCTTGATCAGGTTAATAATGCCGCTGATTTCGCTCGCCCGGCTGTCAAGCATGGCAACGGCATCAATGGTGTGCGAGCTGTTGCCGGCGAGTTTCTGCAGATTGCCGGAAATCCGGGTGAGCACTCCGCGTGTCGTACTGGATACTTCCTCCGCTTTGACGACCTGGTGAGTTTCGTCTTTCAGGGTGTTGGCCAGGCTGTGCAGCGATTTTTGAATTTCCTTGAAAGAGCTGTCGAATACCTGCAGATTTACAAACACATGCTGGAAAAAGTCCAGTTTCTGATTCTGTTCATTACAGGCATTTTCTGCTTGCAGGCGGGCGCGCTGTTCTTGTTCCAGTCGACTGTTGAGGTTGCTGATTTCAGTTTGCAAGCGTTTGTTTTCTTCTTCCAACAGCTCGAGTTTTTTACCGCCACCGAACAGGCCGAACATTGCTTTCTCCATCCCTCAATCTATGTCAAGTTACATTTGTTAAAAAATGTGCCGTATTTAACTAAATTGTAACCTGTGATGGTGTGGTTTTGCCAGATGACTGATGCATTTATATTGTCTTGTGAAGGAATATTCAGAGGTTTCCGCTGGAAAGCTGATGCACCCACTCGGATGCGGCAATCTCGGCCTTGGTGAGGATGCCGCCGGCAAGAGCGGGGTAGGCGCCAACCAGTTGATCAACGCGCTGGAAATCAGCCTCTTCCAAGGCTTTTGCCAGAGCAAGCAGATCGCCAAGGCCGCCGGTCGAATAAAGCAGTGCGGCACGGGCGGCATCGGAAAGTTTAAGCTCAGTGAGTATCTCCGCCAGGGGCATGCCCATCAGTGAATCCAGCAGGGAGAGCAGTCCTACCATGAACGCTTCGTCAGGATTGATGCCTGTTATGACTGGTGCAAGCAATTCCATGAGGCGTGCACGTGTGGCGGCAAGTTGCATGAGCGGGGAAGGCTGCGAATTCTGTCGGTCGTGACTGGCAAACATGAGCAGCTGCAGCCAGCGCATCAGCTGCTTTCTGCCCAGCACCACGATGGCCTGGTGAACTGAATGGATAGGAGTGGGCAAGCCGCACGCCGAGGAGTTGACCAGCCGCATCAGGCTGTAAGTAAGATCGGGGTTGATGCGGAAAACCTGTTCAATTTCGGTTGTCTCGGCGTCGCCAAGCAACAGCCCGAGCAGGCGCAGCAGCGACAGTTTGTTGGGGTCGGCCCGTTTGCCGGAAAGTACAACCGGACGGGCGTAATAATAACCCTGGAACAGGTCGAAGCCGAGTTGTCTGCAGTAGTCGGCCTCTTCCTGGGTATCGACTTTTTCTGCGAGCAGCTTCACCGGGTGACGGCGAAATGCCGTCACCAATTGCTGCAGCCGCCTGCTGTCAATCTGTTTGAGATCAAGTTTGACGATGCTGATGCAGTCGAGCAGTGGCTGATAGGATTCGGCATAGTCTTCCACGTCATCAAGTGCCAGGGTGAACCCGGCGGCCTTGAGTGCCTGGCAGCGTTGTACGATTTCTGCTGTGATCTCGATCGTTTCCAGTAATTCCAGCACAACCAGCTGTTTGGGCAGAATTTCGATCATGCCGGACAGCAGAATTTCTGCGTTGACGTTGATGAAAGCCGGTTTCCCGCCGAGAACTGCAGTCAGGTTCAGTTCGCTGAAGGCGTTGATGATGACGCTGGCGGTGGCGTGCAGATCGTCCAGCACACCCGCGCCATCGCTGTTGGCGCGGCGGAAGAGCAGTTCATAGGCCGCAATGGTGTGTTTGTTATTGAGTATGGGCTGGCGGCCCAGAAAAAAATCGCTGGCGGACACTATTTGCTCTCTGCAAGGGGTATTTTATAAATAATAGCAGAGATGCGGATTTTTTCTTTTAACCTTGCCTAAGCCAGCTTTGCTGCCTAGTCAGCAAGGTTTCCCTTCCCCTTTCGGAGAAGGGAAACAGCCTGCATCAGAAAGGCAGTTGAACGTCTGGTTTGGCGCTGGTCAGAATGGCGCGGAATTCATCCTGAATGCGCGTCAGGGCAGCGGCATTGTCGGCTTCAAAGCGGAGCACGATCACCGGGGTGGTGTTGGACGAGCGCATCAGACCAAAGCCATCGGGATATTCGACACGCAGACCGTCAATGGTGATGACTTCGCGGGCATGAGGGAACTGTGCGGTTTTTTGCAGCTGGCCGATCAGGGCGTAGTTTTCACCCTCCTTGAGCTTGATCTGCAATTCCGGCGTGTTGACGGTATCGGGCAGGCTGTGGAACGTGGCGTTAATATCCGTCTGCTTGGACAGATATTCCAGCAGCCGCGCACCGGCATACAGGCCATCGTCAAAGCCATACCAGCGTTCCTTGAAGAAGACGTGGCCGCTCATTTCGCCGGCCAGCAGGGCGCCGGTTTCCTTCATTTTGGCCTTGATGAGCGAGTGTCCGGTCTTCCACAGGGTCGGCTTGCCGCCGCGCTGACGAATCCAGTCGAACAGATTGCGGGTGGATTTGACGTCGAAAATGATTTCTCCGCCCGGGTTGCGCGACAGGACATCGGCAGCAAACAGCATCAGTTGCCGGTCGGGGAAAATAATGGTGCCGTCCTTGCTTACTACGCCGAGCCGGTCGCCGTCGCCGTCGAAGGCGAAACCGAGCTCGGCATCGCTGTTTTTGACTGCGTGGATAAGATCTTCCAGGTTGTGCGGCACGGATGGGTCCGGGTGGTGGTTGGGGAAATTTCCGTCCACTTCGCAAAACAGTTCGGTAACTTCGCAACCCATGGCGCGGTATAGCTGCGGCGCGTAGGCACCTGCTACGCCGTTGCCGCAATCAACAACGATTTTCATCGGGCGCGCCAGTTTGACGTCGCCGACGATGCGGTCGATGTAGGTCTGGCCGATATCGTGCTGCCGGTAGCTGCCGCTGCCGTGGCTCAGGTTGCCGCTGGCGCAGCGCTGGCGCAGGGCCTGAATGGTTTCGCCCGACAGGGTTTCGCCGGCCAGTACCATTTTCAGGCCGTTGTAATCGGGCGGGTTGTGGCTGCCGGTCACCATCACGGCGGAGCCGGTTTCCAGGGCGTAGGCGCCGAAATAGGTCATCGGGGTGGCTACCAGCCCCAGGTCGATGACATCGACACCACTTTTCTGGATGCCGCACGCCAATGCCGCAGCCAGTTCCGGACCGGACAGACGGCCGTCACGGCCGATGACGATGGCGGTCTGGTTGCGCGCCCGGGCTTCAGAACCGAGCGCATGGCCGATGGCTTCGACGATTTCGGCTGTCAGAGTTTTGCCGACGATACCGCGAATGTCATAGGCCTTGAAAATTTCTGCGGGCAGTGCGTGCATGAGGTGAGTCCTTGTTGTCATACCTTATGGGTTTTAAAACAGTCGGCGGCGAACATCAGCAGACGCTCCGGCAGCCAGCGCAGGTGGCCGGGAAAACTGCCGGAGACAAAACCCACATGGCCGCCGTGTGCCGGGTATTCGAGTGTTACTGCCGATGATACTGCATTTTTTTGCGGTAACGATGCTGCAGGAATGAATGGGTCGTCCAGCGCATTGATCACCAGTGTGGTCACGGCGATATGGCGCAGCAGCGGCTTGCTGCTGGCGCGTTGCCAGTAATCGTCAGCGTTGCGAAAGCCGTGTACTGGTGCGGTAAACAGGTCGTCGAAGCGGTGCAGAGTACTGGCGCGGCGCAGTGCACGGGAGTCGATGGCCAGATTGTGCTGGGCCACTTTCTGCAGTGCTTTGCTGCGCAGGGTAATGAGAAAATGCCGGGTGTAGCTGAGTTTGTTGAAGCCGCGATCAAGTGCCTGGCCGGCTGCCGGCAGATCCATCGGCGCGGAAAC
>JAJZTZ010000125.1 GCA_021847305.1 Pseudomonadota bacterium
GGCAGAGTGGTGACCTCTTTAACCTGCGCCTGCGCTTCCTTGCGCAGGGCCTGCCAGCCGGCGGCATTGAAGTTGCCGAATTTTTCAAAGGCAAAACCACGCTTCAAACCGGGCGCGATGTTGAGCGCCATCATGGCCGCTTCAATCAAAAACGTGCCGCTGCCGCACATGGGGTCGAGAAACGGCGTGCCGGGCTGCCAGCCGCTGAGCTTGATAATGCCGGCGGCGAGGTTTTCGCGCAGCGGGGCGATCACGGTTTCCTGGCGGAAACCGCGCTTGTACAGTGAGTCACCCGAGGTATCGAGATAAGCGATGTAGCGGTTTTCTTCCAGAAACACGTGCACGCGGAAATCCGGGCTCACGGTGTCGATGCTTGGCCTACTGCCTGTATCTTCGCGCAGGCGGTCGCACACGGCATCTTTGATCTTCAGGGTGATAAAGTTAAGACTCTTGAGCGGGCTCTTGATGGCGGTCACCTTGACCAGCATGGTCAGCTCGGGCCGTACCCATTTGCTCCAGGGCAGTTTCACCACGCCCTTGTAGATGTCTTCTTCGTTGCGGTAAGTACCGCGCGCCACTTGCCACAGCACGCGGCTGGCAATGCGGCTGTACAGGTTGATGCGGTAGGCCAGCAGCAGGTCGCCCTGAAAAGCCACGCCGCCGTGCTGGGCCGTCACCTGCTGGCCGCCGAGTTCGGTCAGTTCCTGCGCCAGCAGACTTTCAAGCCCGCGCGGGCAGGTGGCAAAGAAATTGTCGGCGATCAAAACGGCTTCACCACGACAAGAATGATGACGGCGATCAGAATGAGTACCGGAAATTCGTTAAACCAGCGGTACCAGACGTGCGAATGGGTATTGCGGTCTGCCTTGAACGCCTTGACCAGCTTGCCGCACCAGATGTGGTAGCCGATCAGGATCGTCACCAGCGAGACTTTGGCGTGCAGCCAGCCGCCGCTGAAACCGTAACCCAGCCACATCCACAGACCAAGCGCCACGGTAATAATGCCGCCCGGCGTCATGATGCCGTAGTAGAGCTTGCGCTCCATGATCTTGAAACGCTCGCGGCTGGCTTGGTCTTCGCTCATGGCGTGATAGACGAACAGGCGCGGCAGGTAGAACAGCCCGGCGAACCAGGTGACCATGAAGATAATGTGAAAAGCTTTGATCCAGAGCATAGTGCCGGTACTATACCAGACTGCGGACGGGGCTGTGTACCGGCCTTGCCTGCAGCCCAATGCGCAAATCGGCGAATTTGCGGCTGTCTTTTACCTTCTGCCTTGATTGAGTAGCGCCCGAAATGGACTGGCAAAAACTGCGCAAGCGGCTCACTCCGAGCCCGTTTACCCTGATCCTGCTGCTGGCGATTGCCTACCTGTGGTTTCGCCCACCCGCATTTGTAAGCGATTTGGACAAACCCGCTCCGGAAGTGGTGTTCCAGACCATGGACGGCAAACCAGTCAGTCTGGAATCGTTGCGCGGCAAGGTAGTGCTGGTGAACTTCTGGGCCACCTGGTGCCCCTATTGCCTGAAGGAAATGCCGGCCATTGAGGACTTTTACCGCGATTATCAGAACAAGGGCTTTACCGTGCTGGCCCTCTCCACCGACAGCTCGGAACAGGATGTGCGCAACTACCTGCTCGATCGGCACTACACCTTCCCCATCGCCATGAGCGAAGGTTCCAGCCCGCTGTTCGGCGAAGTGAAGCAGATTCCCACGTCATTCATCATCGACAAACACGGCGTGATCCGCCACAAGGTATCCGGCCAGGTCTATTACGGCCGGCTCAAGGGGCTGGTGGAGCCGTTGCTGGAACAGAAATAATCAGGAAAGTCGCCGCAAAAGTGGGGTGAACGCAGTTTCTGGAACGCGCTAAACCTTTTTCAGGAAGCAGGCCTTGAGCATGAAGTTGCCGGCATCCATCTTGCAGTCCACTTCATGATCGCCATCGCCCACCAGGCGAATGCTTTTTACCTTGGTGCCCATTTTCAGGGTGGTTGAAGTGCCCTTGACCTTGAGATCCTTGATCAGCACCACCGCATCGCCGTCCTGCAGCACGGTACCGTTGGCATCGCGTACGACGCGCGCGTCTCTCTCTTCTGCGCTTTCGGCCTGTTGCATGGGCCATTCGTAGCCGCAATCGGCACAGACGTAGTTATCGCCATCGGGGTAGGTGTTTTCCAAACCGCATTGCGGACAGGCAGGAACTGCAGACATATAAGCTCTTTCTCAAAGACCATCCTGACAGGATGGTTTACAGCGCTATTATACGACATCACCCCCAACCATTCGACGACTTGGGCCAGTCTTTAAGGATTGCTTTAATAAAAATGCCGGGCTTTCCCCGGCATTTTTACCATCGCATCAACACTTGACTCACTGTTTTTCGTCGTCGCGAATCCGGGTCAGATGATCCTGCATTTCGCGCTTGTAGTAGACAAAATCCATTTCCGGCACCGGCGCGCCGAGGCGTGTGGCAACGGCCGACAGCTGACCCCGGTGGTGCACGAAATGGGTATTGATATGGGTCAGGGCATCCGTTACCCACATTACCCGCTCACTGCCGCCGCTGGTGTAGCGCAGCTCGCCTTCGAACCAGTAATCCGGCTGGTCGTCGAGGAAGCGCTGAAAAGCCCGCACTTCGCGCCGCATGGTCTGCTTGAGCTCGCGCCAGTCTTCAAATACCACCTTGTTGTAACCGTGCGGCGGGGTTTCGCCTTTCAGCCGGGCCATCCAGTTCATCAGCACCACCAGCATGTGGTCAGCGGTGTAGTGAATATCTTTGAAAAACAGCCCCTGATCGCTGCGGCGCGCTTCTTCTGTGAGCATGTCGAGCGACTTGAACAGAATTTCGTTGGCCCAGTGCTGGTAGTCGGCCTGGTATATGAAGTACTTCTTCCAGCTGATCATGCATGCTCCCCCAGTTTGGTTTTAAATTTTATTTCAGCAGGTTTTTGATGGTTTTATCCAGTTTAGCAAAATCCGGTGAGCCGATGACCTGCTGCACGATATTGCCCTGACGATCGATCAGCACGGAGGTGGGCGTCAGCTTGATATCGCCGAACGCGTGCGACGCACTGCCGTCGCCATCCAGCGCCACGGTAAAGGGCAGCTGCCGCTGGCTGGTAAAGTTGCGCACATAGTCGGGCGGGTCGTACTGCATGGCCACGGCGAGAATCTCGAAGCCAGCGGCATGATTATTCTGATACAGCTTGACCAGGTCAGGCATTTCCTCGACACAACCGGGGCAACTGGTAGCCCAGAAATTCACCAGCACCACCTTGCCCTTCATACTGGCCAGCGACAGCGGCTTGCCATCCAATGCAGTGACGGTCGCCTGCGGCGCCGGGTCGGCACGCAACAGCATCCAGCCCGCCACGGCAATCAACACAGCCACCACGCCAACGATTAATCCTTTACGCACCTTGCTTTGCCCCATAAAATCGCAATCCTCTTATTTTGTTGATTTTTCGGGTGTCTGTCACCCTTGCCATGTTATGTCTGACACTTTAATCGTTCTTAGCGTTCAATCCGGCTTCGACGCCAGCACCCTGGTCAATTGCTGGTTCACTCTGGTGGAACAGGGCCGCAGCGTGACAGTTGCGACGCCCAAAGGCCAGATAGCCAAGCCGGACGAAGGCAGCTTCTCAGCCGCCAGAATCGGCGACGATATTGCCCGCCGCATGAACCTGCAGGAACAGCTGGAACATCTGGACGACCTGGAGAACCCCAGGTCGCTGGAACGGCTGAGCCTGGTCAGCATCAATCTCGACAGCGTGCTGCTGATCGGCAGCCCGGACAATCTGCCGCAAGATCTGCAGGAATCCACCGCACTGGGCAACATTCTCAAGCGGGTTAACGCCCAGAACGGGCTGATCGGCGCAGTCGGCAACGGCATGGCCGGTTTGTTGCCCGCCCGGCATGAAGGCAACTGGCTGTTTGCCGGTTACCGCCTGGCCCGGCCCGACAATGCGATGCTGTGCCAGCAATTGCAGGAAAATGGTGCCGGACTGGCAGCCCTGACTGAGCCGGTGGTGATCGACCCGCCGCTGTTTACTGCCGGCGAGGAAGGCGCTGTCCGTCTGGCGGCGGAATTTGCCCGCACGCTGAAACGCCGCGCCGCGCTGGACAAAAACCAGTGCGGCAGTTCTTCTTCGTGCGGCTAACCGGTTGATGTGCGGCCATGGCTGAATGGGGCCTGTTCCTCAGCAGTTTCCTTGCCGCCACCCTGTTGCCCGGCGGCTCGGAAATTGCCCTGCTGGCCTACCTGCATGAGTTTCCGCAGCACCTGTGGCTGGCACTGACACTGGCCACAGCTGGCAATACGCTGGGCGGGCTCAGTTCCTACCTGATCGGCCGCCTGATTCCTGAGCGCGCCACCCACCTGACTCCGCGCGCCCATGCCTGGCTGAACCGCTTTGGCAGCCCTGTCCTGTTGCTGGCCTGGGCTCCCGTCATTGGCGATGCCCTGTGCGTTCTGGCCGGCGCGGCGCGCCTGCCGGCAATACAGGTCACCCTGTATATGGCAACAGGAAAGGCCTTGCGCTACGCGGTGATTGCTCTGCCCTGGTGGTAATGTTTAAACAACCGCAATAACCCCAAGCAAGTCGTTGGTTTTCCACATAAAGCATGTGCGCCGCGGGTGTGATATGATTCGCCTTTGCGTAACCGCTATTACTGTCACCGCATGACCGCCCGACTTCGAGAAATTCCCTATAACTACACCTCCTTCTCCGACCGCGAGATTGTCATTCGCCTGTTGGGTGAAGAGGCCTGGGACACGCTCAACGAGTTGCGCGGCGAACGCAAGACGGGCCGTTCTGCCCGCATGCTGTTCGAAGTGCTGGGCGACATCTGGGTAGTCACCCGCAACCCCTATCTGCAGGACGACCTGCTGGCCAATCCCAAGCGCCGCGCCGCGCTGATCGACGCCCTGCGCCATCGCCTGAATGCCATCGAGGCACGCAAGCAGGACAACGGCAGGGTAGAAATTCTGCTGCAGCGTGCCAATCAGGCGGTGGACGAGTTTGCCGCAGAATTCGTGCGCATGTATGAACTGCGCCAGCAAATCCGCCGCCGCATGGGCGGCATTACCCGCAAGGACAACATCCAGTTCGACGGCCTGGCACGCGTGTCGCACGTCACCGACGCGACCGACTGGCGCGTGGAATACCCCTTTGTGGTGCTGGCACCCGATACCGAAGCGGAAATCGCCCATCTGGTGGCCGCCTGTATCGAGCTGGGCCTCACCATCATCCCGCGCGGCGGCGGTACCGGCTATACCGGTGGCGCGGTGCCGCTGGACAAATTCTCCGCCGTGATCAACACGGAAAAACTCGACCATCTGACGGAAGTGGAACGCCTCCGCCTGCCCGATGTGGACAAAGACGTGCCGACCATTCACTGCGGCGCCGGCGTCGTCACCCGGCGCGTGATGGAAACAGCCGAAGCCAACGGCCTGGTGTTTGCCGTGGACCCGACTTCGGCCGACGCCTCGTGCATCGGCGGCAACGTGGCCATGAACGCCGGCGGCAAAAAGGCCGTGCTGTGGGGCACCGCGCTGGACAATCTGGTGTCCTGGCGCATGGTTACGCCGGACGCCAAATGGCTGGAAGTGGAGCGACTGGACCACAACCTGGGCAAAATTCACGACATCGCCCTGGCGCGCTTCCGCCTCACCCGCTATGAGCCGGACGGCCAGACCCCCATCGGCCAGCCGGAGATTCTGGAGATCCCCGGTTCGCGCTTCCGCAAGACCGGTCTGGGCAAGGACGTGACCGACAAATTCCTCGCTGGTCTGCCAGGCATCCAGAAGGAAGGCTGCGACGGCATCATCACCTCGGCGCGCTTTATCCTGCACCGCATGCAGGACCATATCCGCACCGTGTGCCTGGAGTTCTTCGGCAGCGTCGCGGAGGCCGTGCCGGCCATTATCGAGATCAAGGATTACCTCGACGCGCACCCACTGGCCGAACTGGCCGGGCTGGAGCATCTGGATTCGCGCTATCTGAAGGCGGTGGGCTACGCCACCAAGGCCAACCGTTCCGGCCGCCCCAACATGGTGCTGATTGCCGATGTGGTCAGCGACGACGAAGCGGCAGTAGGCGAAGCCGCCTCGCACATCGTCAAGCTGGCCAACGCGCGTGGCGGCGAAGGTTTTACCGCCGTGTCGGCTGATGCGCGCAAGCGCTTCTGGCTCGACCGCGCGCGCACCGCGGCCATCGCCTCGCACACCAACGCCTTCAAGATCAACGAAGACGTGGTGATTCCGCTGCCGCGCCTGGGCGATTACTCCGATGGCGTTGAACGGATCAACATCGAGCTGTCGATCCGCAACAAGCTCAAGCTGGTCGAGGCACTCAAGCAGTATT
>JAJZTZ010000126.1 GCA_021847305.1 Pseudomonadota bacterium
TGCCACCTTCGTTGCCGAAGCCCGCGCTGGCGATCCGCAGCTGGAAAAAATGGCCGGCGGCGCCGGTACGTCGGTCGGTACCGGCGGCATGCTGACCAAGATTCTTGCCGCCAAGCGTGCCGCCCGTAGCGGCGCGCACACCGTCATTGTCTCCGGGCGGGAAACGGATGTACTGCTGCGCCTGGCCCAGGGCGAAGCCATTGGCACGCAGCTGATTGCCGAACAGCCACCGATTGCCGCACGCAAGCAATGGCTGGCCGATCATTTGCAGATTCGTGGTCGCATCACCCTGGACGAGGGCGCGGTGCGCGCGCTGTGCAATGAGGGCAAGAGCCTGTTGCCAGTAGGCGCCACCGCCATCAGCGGGGAGTTTGAGCGCGGTGAGCTGGTGGCCTGCATCGACCCGCAGGGCAATGAGATTGCCCGCGGGCTGGCCAATTACAGCGCGGCAGAAGCCAGTCGCATCCTGCGCAAGGGCAGCCATGAAATCGAGCAAATTCTGGGCTATATTGATGACACGGAACTGATTCACCGTGACAATCTGATCTTGCTATAGGAGTTTGCCATGCCTTTCGCCGCGCGCATCGCCCTGATTGCGACCCTGACTGCCGGCAGCCTGCCGGTTCTGGCAGCCAGCACACCGTTTACACCGGGTGAGTGGGAAATTTCCACCAAAATGGAAGGGGTACCCGGTTTGCCGGCCAACATGCCACCCCATACATTCCGTCAGTGTCTGACACCGCAGAACAATCTGCCGCAGGAAAAAGACAAGATGGACCCGCACTGCAAGGTTCTGGAAAACAGCATGAGCGGCAACACCGTGCACTGGAAAATGCAGTGCGACATGCGTGAAGGGAAGACCACCAGCGAAGGACAGGTTACCTATCAGGGCAACAGCTTCAGCGGCATCAGCCACATTAAGACCAGCTATGGCGCCCAAACCATGAACATGACCAGCCATATGAGCGGCAAACGGGTGGGCGACTGCCCGGCCGGCAAATAACTCGCTGCACCTGCCCGCCGGCACTACAGCGGGCGGGCAGGTGCAGCGAGTTATTCCTTCATGCGGCGCAGAATCTCGTCAACACTGCGCGCCGGCAGCTTGTCCGGACAGAGGATATCGCCATAGAGGCGGTTGTGCTGACGGTTTACGTCCTGATAATTGATATCGCGCCACTCCGACTTGCGCGGTTCCGCCCACTGGCTGTTCAGCCCGCCCAGAGCATAAATCTTCCATTCCTTGGTGGCACAGCGGATCCCCTCAAAGCTGACGTTTTCCGCGCCGCCGGAAGTTTTTACCACGAGGGTGTAACGCACCACACCGTCACTGCCGATGTTGATAGACGTCTTGTCGAGATAGAAATGGTGCGGAGTAGCCGGGCCGACGTAAAACTCAACCTCATTCTCGGCCTTGGGATAAGGTGGCAGCTGCTGCTGCAATTCGACCCACGGCTTGTCTTCTTCAAACTGGTACTGATCTTCACCCCACTGATGTGCCGCCATGACCGAGCCGGCAGCGAACAGCATGATACTGCCCGCGATCCATTGTATTTTCTTCACCTGCCCCTACTCTCTCTGATGTGCCACCAAAACGGCTTCCGGCACATGATACCGAATGGCTCCGGCCAGTTCCAGCGTCAGCCCAGGTCGATAGCGCATGGAGACCCATAAAATATTCAGGGCCAGGTTCATATTGGCGAACACAACCTCTTCATAGCGGCCCAGTACGGCATGAATCAGACGGAAGGTTTCATCGATATCCGCCGGCGGCCGATACCGCAAACGGGGAATCAACATCATGAAATCGCACAATGGCCGGCCATCGGCATCGCGGGTTGGAGCGATTTGCCACAAAGGGGTGGCAGGACTGACCGCATGGGCGCACTGCGTCAGCCTGCTATCAGGCGTGTCCATGGCCCACCTCAGGCGACTTTGAGCAGGGCTTCGATTTCGGCAAAGGTGCTGGCGAACTCGGTATGCTCAAGATCCGTGTGCAGCTGGCGGCCGATCTGCGTGATCGAGAAAATGCCGCGCAACACCTGGGGACGGCCTTCATCCTCACGTTCGACCACAAGAGCATGCTGCCGACCAGAGGCTTTCAGTGTGGCCACCACATCCCCCACCCGCGAGCGCTGCACTTCATCCATGCACAGCACATCGATCTGAGCCTGTTGCACCATGATATCGCGCACCAGCACATCACCGTGCGTGCCACCGCGCGCCTGGATCACCTGCATCGGCTTCTCGCCCTTGATATCCGTAAGGGTTATCAGGCCAATGATTGCTTCTGCGTCATCCAGCACCAGAAGCATGCGTACGCCGCGCACGCGCATCAGCCGCTCCGCCTCGGCGAGCGTTGCTTCGGCGCGAACACTTACCGCCGGCACGCGCGTCAGGTCGGTCATCACGCTCAGCGCGGAATCGGACAAGGAAATGGAACGAATAAAGTCGTGCGGGCGCACAACGTTGACGCCGGCCTCAAGCGACTTGGACGGCAAAGGAGCATAGGACGTTGCACTCATGAATTTCTCCCTGGTATAAGGTGCAGAAGAAACCTCGTGCTTTAATCCTATGCCATCCCCGCCTGGATATTGAATAAAATAAATCTATACAGAGCTATGAGATTTATTCATAGACTTTTTTCAATGCCTGCTGAATCGCCTCATCGGCACCCGGGCCGAATTGACTCACGCCCGATTTGAAATCGTCGGTGAAGGCATAGTCAAATTTCAGATCCTGTAATCCCAGCGCACCGATCAAACGATTCTCGTGCGAGAAATCGTCGTCATGCAGCACCAGGGTCGGCCAGCCGTCTTCCCCGGTATCCAGGACAGGCCCGAAAAACAGGATGCCCGGCTTGTTTTTGCAGCGCAGCAGGCAGGAGCTCTCGGTGCGCCCCGACATCACCAGGAAGTCGACCGTGCGCGAGAAGCGGTCTTCGCGTTCCAGCGCCTTGTCGATGGTCCCTTTGATCCGTTTGCTCTCATGACCGTAGCAGATGGTTTCCGCTTTGCTGGCCGCACGCCACTGATCGACATCCCGCGCCCCGTAATAGCTGGGGTAAAAAATGAAGCGCAAGGGCATGATCGCCTGCAACTCTTGCAGCAGTGCGTCGGAAAACTCCGGCGTATTGATCAGGATGCCTCCGCCTTCCTTGTCGGCCAGATAAAACACAGCCGGCGAAGAGCCTTCCAGGTGGTAAACGGCGCGATCAAAAACTTCTATCAATTTTTTCAACATAATTCTGGACAACCCCATCTTTTTGTCTATAATGCGAGATAAGAGGATATATTTATCCTGTTATAAAAGGAGCGACGTGATGTTAAGCATTCTGTTTGGATCTACCATTGGCATTCTGTCTGTTGCAACCGTTGTTGGTGCAATTGTGATCGTTGCATTTTGGCTGTTCTACTGGATTCAACACCAGTCTCGCCAATATCTGGACCACGAACCGACTCCAAAAGGTCATTAAGCAGCCCCGGGGATGGCAGGCGTAAGCCTGCCGCGAGGCCCGGCCCCTCCCAGCGAGGGGCCGGGCCTTGTTATTTCCGTAGCTTTATTTCTGCAGAAAAGGCTCCAGCTCCGACAAGGCCTTTTTGTACACGTCTCGCTTGAACTCGATGACGCTATCCAGCGCCAGCCAGTATTCGCTCCAGCGCCAGGCATCAAATTCAGGATGACTACTGGCCCGCAGCGAAACGTCTGAATCCCGCCCAACCAGACGCAGCAGGAACCAGATCTGCTTTTGTCCTTTATAGCTGCCGCGCCACTCGCGCTTGACCCACTGTGTTGGCACGTCGTAATGCAACCAATCCCGTGTGCGACCGAGTATTTTCACATGCCCGGGATGCAAACCGACTTCTTCCCACAACTCGCGATACATCGCCTGTTCGGGCGACTCGCCGCGCTTGATTCCCCCCTGGGGGAACTGCCAGGAATGTTCGCGCACCCGCTTGCCCCAGAACACTTCGTTGCGGGCATTACAGAGAATAATGCCTACATTGGGGCGGTAACCGTCCGCGTCTATCATTGCTTACTACCAGAATTGTCTAATTGTGGAATTTTTTCATATTTTTCAGGCAAAAGAAAGAATACCCCACCGCACAAGCGGGATAAATCCCGGCACTTTTCCGTTGTCTTCACCGATCAGCTCCCATACAATGCCGGCCATGAAAGCGAATTCCGTCATTACACTGGCGCTGACTGGCGCATCCGGCATGCCCTATGCGATCCGCCTGCTGCAACAACTGCTCGGCAGCGGCCGGCAAGTCTATCTGCTGTATTCGCAGGCGGCGCAGGTTGTCGCGCGTCAGGAAATGGGCTGGAATCTGCCTGCCCGGCCGGCTGACACAGAAGCATTTCTGACGGAAGAATTTGGCGCCGAGCCGGGTCAGCTGCAGGTATTCGGCCGTGAGGAATGGTTTGCTCCGGTTGCTTCCGGCTCCAATCCGGCCGATGCCATGGTGGTCTGCCCCTGCACCATGGGCACGCTTGCCGCCATCGCCAACGGCCTGTCGGACAATCTGATCGAGCGCGCCGCAGACGTGATGCTGAAGGAAAACCGGCCACTCATTCTGGTGCCGCGTGAAATGCCCTATTCCGCCCTGCATCTGGAAAACATGCTCAAGCTGGCGCGCATGGGCGCAACGATCATGCCGCCCAATCCCGGGTTTTATCACCACCCGTCGCATATCGAAGATCTGATCGACTTTGTGGTAGCCCGCATTCTTGATCATCTGCAGATTGAACACAGCCTCATGCCGCGCTGGGGCGACCAGCCGGCATGAAGACATGGCTGAAAAAGAATCTGCCGTTGTGGTTTGACAGCGAAAACAACGTTACCCGTTTCAGCCTGCCCATCTTTCCTCTCAAGACCGTACTTTTTCCCGGCGGATTATTGCCGCTCAAGGTATTTGAGACGCGCTACGTCGACATGCTCAAGGAATGCCTGAAGAACGAAAGCCCGTTCGGCGTCTGCCTGATCCGCGAAGGCGAGGAAACCGGCAGTGCTGCCGTTCCGGAAAGCGTCGGTACGCTCGCACATATCCGCGACTGGGATATGCCGCAAATGGGTCTGTGGCACATCAACGCCATAGGCGGACGCCGCTTTGCCATCGAATCAACGCAGGTCAACAGCCAGCAACTGATTATTGCCGATGTAGTCCGCCTCAGCGAAGAGGACGCAGCCCCGGTGCCGCCGGAGCTGGCGATGTGCAGAGCCGTGCTGACCGCCGTGGAAGAAAAAATCGGCACCGACTGGCGCACCGGCGAAGCTGATCCGGACAACGCCGTCTGGCTCGGTTACAGACTGGCTGAAATCCTCCCGCTCAAGCCATCGGTCAAGCAGAACCTGCTGGAAATGAACGACCCCGTCACCCGCCTGCAGATTCTGCACACGTTCCTGCAGCAGCAGGGCCTGTCCACATAGGGCAGCCCTGCGCCTTACGCCGCGGAGACATCATCCCTCAATTGCGCAGTTTGCCGGTGCGATCGATCACGTTGATATCGACAAAGGCCGACCCGCGTCGCTGCCGGTCGCCAAAGGACAGATAAAAGCCCCCCAGATCCAGATCGCGCTGGCTGGCGAGTACGCTGCTCAATTGCTCCGGACTAAAGTTCCGGCCCGCAGCGCGCATTGCCGTAACCAGCAGCTTGGCTGCGATAAACCCTTCCAGCGTCAGGTGCGAGGCTGGTTCGTCCCGGTATTTTTTCAGCAGGCGGCTGTGCTCGACCGCAACAGGCACCAGCGGATCATTCGGATGCGGCACCACTTCTGCCAGCATGACTCCGGTGGCTGCCTCGCTGCCGGCAAATTCATAAACGGTCTGCGGGTTGACCAGGGACAGCCCCATGACGAAAGCGCCGGCGTTGTTCTTGCGGTAAGCCTTGATGAACTGCGCCGCCGGCAGCGTCTGCAGTGCCAGAATCGTCGCCTGCGGCTTCTTCTCGCGGCAGGCGGCGATGGCCTGGTCCATGCCACTGCCGGACGAACTGATGGCGTAGCTGCCGAGCAACTCGCCCTGACGGGCCTTTAATTCAGCTTCCACGACGGTCTTTACGGTCTTGCCGTATTCGTCATCGGCAAACACCACGGCAAAACGCCGCACGCCCTGCTGCAGGAAATAGGCAACCAGCTTTTTCGCCTCAACCGCATATTCCGGCCGCACATAGAACACATTGGCCGTAGCCGCATCCAGATGTTGCCCGGAAAGCGGCCCGACCAGCGGCACATGCGATTCGCCGAATGCCGGCAGCTTGAGCAGGCTCGGCACGCTGCCTTCGCCGAAGTAACCAAACAGGGCATCTACTTTCTGCCGCCCGAGAAATTCCTTGCTGATCTCGGCCGATTTT
>JAJZTZ010000127.1 GCA_021847305.1 Pseudomonadota bacterium
AATGCAAGGAAAAGTTTTCCGCAAATCCCGCCAAATACCTGAACCTGGCTGTGCCGTTTCCCGCTGCCACGATGCCCTCTGCCCGAAGTTACACCTGTCCCATGCACCCAGAAATTCATCAGCCTGGGCCGGGGAATTGCCCCAAATGCGGCATGGCGCTCGAACCGGAAACTCCTGTTTCTCACCAGGCGGTCGAGTATACTTGTCCGATGCATCCGGAAATCGTGCGCAGCGAGCCGGGCAACTGTCCGATTTGCGGCATGGCTTTGGAGCCACGCAACGCGCCTGTCGAAGACAATGCGGAACTTTCAGACATGACGCGCCGCTTCTGGATCAGCACGGCGTTGGCCATGCCGGTGTTCGCGATGGCGACGGTCGCCGATATGTGGCCGGGTTTTTCCACACAGTGGATTTCATTCTCGAAGTTGCACCTTGTCGAGTTTTTGTTGGCGACCCCGGCAGTGCTGTGGTGCGGCTGGCCGATCTTCCAGCGCGGCTGGGCGTCTTTGGTCAACCGCAGTCTCAACATGTTCACGCTGATCGCGTTGGGCGTGGGCGTGGCCTGGCTGTTCAGCGTGATCGGCACCTTCTTGCCTGATTTGTTTCCGCCGACGCTGCGCCGCGAGGATGGCACGGTACCGGCTTATTTCGAAGCGGCTGCGGTGATCACTGCGCTGGTGCTGCTGGGCCAGGTGCTGGAATTGAGGGCGCGCAGTCGTACCAATACCGCGATCAAGCTGTTGCTGGGCCTGGCGCCGAAGACCGCACGCATCGTGCGCAGCGGCGGCAAAGAGGAAGACATCCCGCTGGAAAATGTGCAGGTCGGGGATGTGTTGCGCGTGCGTCCGGGAGAGAAAGTGCCGGTGGACGGCGTGGTGCAGGAAGGAACCAGTTCGGTCGATGAATCCATGGTGACGGGCGAATCCATACCGCTCGAAAAATCGGCGGGGGACAGATTGATCGGCGCGACGATTAACGGCACGGGGAGCCTGCTGATGCGCGCGGAAAAAGTGGGAGCCGACACCCTGCTTTCCCAGATCGTGCACATGGTCGGCGAGGCGCAACGCTCCCGCGCCCCGATACAGCGGCTGGCCGACATGGTGTCGGGTTATTTCGTGCCTGTGGTGGTGCTGATCGCGCTGCTGGCCTTTGCCGTCTGGATGGTCTGGGGACCGGAGCCGCGTTTTGCGCATGCCATCGTGGCTGCGGTGTCGGTGCTGATCATCGCCTGTCCATGCGCTTTGGGGCTGGCGACGCCGATCTCGATCATGGTGGGAACCGGGCGCGGCGCGATGGCCGGCGTGCTGATCAAGAATGCCGAGGCGCTGGAGATCATGGAAAAAGTGGACACGCTAGTGACCGACAAGACCGGCACCTTGACCGAGGGCAAGCCGAAGCTGACTTCGCTTTTGGCGCTGGAAGGATTTCAGGACAATGACATTCTGCAACTGGGCGCAAGCCTGGAGCGCGCCAGCGAGCATCCGCTGGCGGCGGCCATCGTCAGGGGAGCCGAAGGGCGTGGCTTGACCTTGCCGGAGGTCAAAGACGTTCAGTCGATCAGCGGCAAGGGCATCACTGGTCTGGTGAGTGGCCGCAACGTGGCGATCGGCAATCAGAAATTGTTTGCTGATCTGGGCACGGAACTGGGTGTGTTGCCCGAGCGTGCCGAAGCGCTGCGCGCGGAGGGGCAGACCGTGATGTTCGTGGCCGTGGACGGAAATCCATCCGGCTTGATCGGCGTGGCTGATCCGATCAAGGAATCCACCCTGGAAGCCATTCAGGCGCTGCATGCGGCCGGTTTGAAGCTGGTCATGCTCACCGGCGACAGCCGCGCTACCGCCAAGGTGGTGGCGCAGAGGCTGGGCATAGACCGCGTGGTTGCCGAAGTGCTGCCGGAGCAAAAAGCTGCGATAGTGAAACAGCTTCAATCCGAAGGTCGGGTGGTGGCGATGGCAGGCGACGGCATCAACGATGCGCCGGCGCTGGCGCAGGCGCAGGTAGGCATCGCGATGGGCACCGGCACCGATGTGGCGATGGAAAGCGCGGGAGTGACGCTGGTGAAGGGCGATCTGCGCGGCATCGTCCGCGCGCGCCGCCTGAGTCAGGCAACCATGCGCAACATCCGGCAAAACCTGTTTTTCGCTTTCCTCTACAACGTGCTGGGGATTCCCGTTGCGGCCGGCGTGCTTTACCCGTTCTTCGGCTTGCTGCTCTCGCCGATCATCGCAGCGGCGGCGATGAGCTTCAGTTCGGTGTCGGTGATCGCCAATGCGCTGCGACTCAACCGTATGAAGCTATAGCGGAAATGGAGAGGTGATGAACAAATGGGCGTGGTTGTGTCCCTGGCTTGCCATAGCGTTGGCGGCTGCTATATTGATTCTATGGGGATTGACATGGTGGACAGCGCTTCTGTCCGCGCTTTTGCTGGTCTGTCCGGCCATCGTGCTGTGGGGATTCATCGTATTGCGACGCCCCCCGGACAGGTCAGGAGAAGACGATTAGCTTGGAAAATCATGGCCATTCCTGATTGTAGGGGGGCAGCGAAAAGGGATCGAGAATGTGTTGCGGCTCAGCCGCGTGAAGCTTTGAATACTTGCAATAAGCAGAGGGGCGGTCATGGAAGGCTTATTTTCGTTATTGCTGTTTGCCGGATTATTCTTTCTGATGATGCGCTTTGGCTGCGGCGCCCACATGGTCCACGGCGGGCACGGGCGGCACGACACTGCAAGCGGTAACGATACCGATCCGGTATGCGGCATGCAGGTGTCTGCCGACAGCGGCTATGCGAAAATGCATCGCGGCGTGTTATACCGTTTCTGTTCCAGAAGCTGCCTCGACAAGTTCGATGCCGATCCGCAACAGTACCTGGGAAAAGAAAAGGAGCGGTCATGAAACAAGGCGTTTCTTTGGTGGCGGTGGGCCATGCATCCAGCCTGTTTCTGGCGATCACGTTTGCGCTGTGCGTGGCGTTCGACCTGGTTTTTCCCGGACATGCGATGTACCAAGCCTGGCGCAAATTGCTGCCGGGATTCGAATGGATCAGCTGGCCCGGCTTTGGATTGGGATTGATCGAGAGCTATGGCTATGGCTGGTACTTCGCGCTGATCTGGGTGCCGCTGTACAACTTTTTCTTGTGCGGTTCCGGCAGGCATGATCCCGGGCAGTGCTGTACAAGGAACCATGAAAAGTAATGGCATCTTGGCCATTTATGCTATTACCGAGCAAGGAGGCAGCCAATGAACGGCGCTTACGGCCACCGGTTGCTGGTCATCATCAATTCCGCAGTGTTCATCATTTTCGCATTCAGCTTCACCAAGCCGAAAACCCCGCGCGACTGGCGCTCGTTCGGTGGGTTTTCCGCTTTCATCGTGGCGCTGTTCGCCGAGATGTACGGTTTCCCGCTGACCATCTATCTGCTTTCCGGCTGGCTGCAAAGTCGCTATCCCAACGTGAACTGGTTCTCTCACGATGCGGGTCATCTGCTGGAAGAGTTGTTCGGCTGGCGCGTCAATCCCCATTTCGGCCCCTTTCATCTCGCCAGCTTCGCACTCATCGGCGGCGGCTTCATCCTGCTTTCTTCAGCATGGAGAGTGCTTTACGCCGCGCAGCGTGAACATCGCCTGGCGACCACTGGGGTTTACGCGCGTATCCGCCATCCTCAATACGATGCTTTCATATTGATCATGTTCGGCTTCCTGTTGCAGTGGCCAACGCTGCTGACGCTGCTGATGTTCCCCGTGCTGGTGTGGATGTATGTTCGTCTGGCCCGTTCCGAGGAGCGGGATGCGCTTGCGGAATTCGGCGACGAGTACAGCCGCTATGCGCAGAAGACCCCTGCATTTCTTCCGCGCATGGATTTGGGACGCTGAAGTATGGCTGACCGAGCCATTCAGGTCACAGGATTGACGCCAGGCCGCTTCGCGGTGTTGCTCGCCTCAGCCATGACCGTTTCCATGGCCTACGGCGTCACGCTGCCGTTCTTGCCGTTCATTCTGGCGCGGCTAGTGGATTCCAGTACGGTTCCTTGGCATACCGGTTTGCTGACGGCTTTGTATACCTTGGCGTTGTTTCTTTTGTCACCCCTTTGGGGCATTTTATCGGACCGGTTAAACCGGCGCATCGTGATTTCGCTTGGGCTGATCGGAAGCGGTATCAGCCTGGTTCTGCTCGATAATGTTTCGAGCCTGACGATGTTGTACGCGTCACGGATGTTGAGCGGCATATTTTCCGCTGCCGTACTTCCCGCCACACTGGCCTATGTCGCCGAAACATGCGGAGCGGCAGAACGTCCGAGAAGATTCGCCATGGTCGCTTCGTTCACTTCCCTGGGCTTCATGCTCGGCCCGATGGTTGGCGGATGGTTCTCATCCATGGTGTTGTCGCCTCCCGCCGCAATGCGGCTGGCAGGAGTGCTGATGCCGGATTCTCCGTTCTTCGTCGTCGCATTGGTGAGCGCTTTGTGCGCATCAGGCATGGCGCTGCTATCGATGCCACACCAACAGCCTCGTCCGGGAATGGATGAGGGAATAACGCTTGCCGGGAAAGAACGGATTCGTTGGGCGCTGCTGTTTACTCTGGCAACCGTGTTTGGCGTGAGCACTGCCGAGGTGGGTATCACCCTCTTGGGCAAACAATCTTTATCCCTTGATCCAGGCACGATCAGCCAGTTTTTTGTGGTCTGCAGCCTGGTCATGATCACCGTCCAGATTGGACTCCTGCCGATGCTGATGCGCAAATTTTCAATTCAAACCCTGCTCGTATTCGCCTTTGTTTCGGGCGCATCCGGGCTGGGCCTGATTCCTTTTGCAAAATCCACGCAGGCCATCGACGTGCTGTTCGGGATGATCGCTGCCGGAACCGGAATTCTCATTCCCATCCTGGCCGGCGTCATTTCAGAAGCAGCGGGACAGGCACAGGGCAAGGCGCTTGGCCAGCAGACATCCGCCGCCAATTTGGGGCAGGCCGTCGCTGCAGCCTCATCCGGCGCGCTATTTATGGCTGCACCTGCTGCGCCGTTTCTGGTGGCGGCATCGATGCTGGCTGCTGGTGCCGCGATTGTCCGGTGGCGCAGGATAGCCTGAGCCGGCGCTGATGCAACGAGAATCTGCCGCATAGGGCAAGCAGTATCAATGGATGTAGGGTTGTTTTTCAAATAGGGAGCGGCCATGACAGACAAGCAAAATTCTCTGCCCCGGCGCAAGCGGGAACTCGTCGAGCGCGCGGTCAAATTATCGCCCATTCCTGTGGCCGTAGTGGACGCCGCGGAAGAACACGTCATCGTCGGGGCATGCGAAGCGTCGCGAGCCCCGGGCTGATCGATCCGATATTGATCGTCCATCGCCCGGACATCGAGCGGGTGATGGCGGAGCAGGGCCTGGAGAAGGACGCCTATCCGATCGTCGAGGCGGAATCCGAACTCGAAGCGGCCGAGCTGGGGGTGCAAAAGGTGCTGGATAGGCAGGCAGCCGCCCTGATGAAGGGATGTATCCATACGGACGTGCTGCTGCATCCGGTATTGACGCATCTCAGAACGGCGCGGCGCGTGAGCCACATCTTCGTGGTCGAACTGGCCAGCTATCCCAAGCTGCTTTTCGTCACGGATGCGGCGATCAACATCGTCCCGGACCTGATGACGAAGGCGGCGATCGTCCAGAATGCCTTCGATCTGGCGAGGCTATTCGGCATCGACAGACCGAAGGTGGCGGCCCTGTCGGCGTGGAGGAAATCAAGAAAACCCCGTTTACATACATGGCGTCCACTTTTTTTGCGATTGGCAGATGAAGGTAATATTGGAAAATTCCAGCAATATTGGAGTTTCCCAGTCTAGTAAGAATGGTCAAATCGTGCAACGAGAGACCCCGATCCACCGACGATTATTGACAGGCTTGATAAGGTTGTATGATTAACTTTTATTTTTTTAAACAGTTTGTTAGGATGGATTACCGAGTAATATAAAAACTTTTACATTAACCTCATCCTTTCGACATGACAAAAAATGCTCCATGGTCATTCTATGGCCGCCGTTCTGAATTGCAGCAAATGCAGCGCATTCTGGAGCGCCGCCGGTGGTTTTTCTTGCAAATCTCTGGGCGACGCAGAATTGGAAAGACTGCACTGATCCAGCAGGCATTGCAGGGTGCTGGAATTGCCAAAACACTGTACATCCAAATTCCGGATTCCGATCCGTCTGGAGTTGTCGCGGCTTGTAACGGCTACCTGGAAACATTCGGAATCGATGCGAAGATAACCAGTTTGGGAGAGCTGGCCCAACTGATCGGGGAGCTAGCGCTACAGGGATATGTCATCGCATTGGACGAATTCCAGTATTTTCATCGCA
>JAJZTZ010000128.1 GCA_021847305.1 Pseudomonadota bacterium
TACCGCATCTGGGTATCGGAAATCATGCTGCAGCAAACCCAGGTGAGTACCGTGCTGGGCTATTACGTGCGCTTCATGCAGCGCTTCCCTGACGTCGCTGCACTTGCTTCCGCATCTGAAGAGGAAATACTTACTTACTGGAGCGGGCTCGGCTATTACAGCCGTGCGCGCAATCTTCAGGCTGCCGCGCGGCAGATCATGACGGATTTCGCCGGGGTATTTCCGCGCGACATGGCCGGCCTGATGTCCTTGCGCGGCATTGGCCGTTCTACGGCTGCGGCAATCAGTTCGTTTGCCGGTTTTGCCGCCCAGCCGATCATGGATGGCAACGTTAAACGGGTGTTTTGCCGTTACTTCGGCGTTGACGGCTATCCAGGGCTTAAACCGGTCGAACAGCAGCTGTGGCGACTGGCGGAGCAGCACATGCCTGCCCGGGATGCGGCTGCCTATACCCAGGGGTTGATGGATCTGGGGGCGACCGTGTGCACCCGCTCAAAGCCGATGTGTCAGCGTTGTCCGCTGGTGCAGGACTGCGTGGCGTACCAGACCGATCGCGTCAGTGTCCTCCCTCAGCCGCGACCTGCCAAGGTGTTGCCACAGCGGCAGGCCGACTGGCTGGTGCTGCTGGCTGAGGGGCAGGTTTTTCTCGAACGGCGGCCACCGAGCGGCATCTGGCCCGGCCTGTACGGTTTTCCCGAAGTGCCGGCCGAAAGCATGCCGGTGTGGTGCCAGCGCTATTTCGGCTGCGAGCCGGTGAATAGCGAGCAACAACCGCAGTTAGTGCACACTTTCAGTCATTTCCGGTTGCTGGCCGTGCCTCACGTTTTGCACCTGGAACGGATGCCGTTATTATTAAGGGATTCCGGCGGTGCCTGGCTGCCATTGAAAGATTCGATTAATGCTGCCGTACCGGCGCCCGTGCGCAGGGTTTTGCAGGGATTGCTGGCGGAGCAACCAGGCTCTAAATGAAAGGAAAAAAATGGCTGACAAACTGGTAATGATGTTGCTGACGATTGACCCGGATCACCCGCACCTGTGCGGTACACCGTTTTTTCAGGCGGCTGCGGCAGCAGCGATGGATGTGGAAGTGGAAATTTATTTTGCCAGCCGCGCCTGCCGGCTGTTGAAGAAGGGTGTGGCTGAGGCGATTTACCCGTCGGAAAACAAGGAAAAATCAGTCTACAGCTTCATGCAGGACGCCGCCGAGGCGGGGGTCAAATTTTACGCCTGCGGCGGTGCGCTGGACGCCAATGGCGTGACCCGCGACAACATGATTCCCGAACTGACCGGTGTGGCCGGCGGCGCGGCTTACATGAGCCGGGTGCTGGACGACGAGTGGAAGAGCATCTCCTACTGATCGACACGCATTGTCATCTCGATGCGGCGGAATTCGCGCCGGATCGCGATGAAGTCGTGGCCCGGGCGCGTCAGGCCGGCGTCGCGTGCCTGGTGGTGCCAGCCGTCGAAGCGGCGCTGTTTGCCGATGTGGAGGCGGTGTGTCTGGCCTATCCGGAGTGTGCGCCCGCTTACGGCTTGCACCCCATGTATGTGGGCAGGCATCAGGACGAGCACCTGACGCTGTTACGCCAGCGCCTGCAGCACGAGACGGTGGTGGCGGTGGGCGAAATCGGCCTTGACGGGTTTGTCGCGGGGCTGGATTTCGCTCGCCAGGAGCAGCTCTTTGTTGAGCAGCTCAAGCTGGCGCGCGAATTCGATCTGCCGGTGATTCTGCATATTCGCCGGGCGCAGGACACCATTCTCAAGCATTTGCGGCGCATGCGCGTGCGCGGCGGCATTGCCCACGCGTTCAACGGCAGTGCGCAGCAGGCAGATGAGTTTATCAAGCTGGGCTTCAAGCTGGGTTTCGGCGGTGCCATGACTTACCCGCGCGCGCTCAACCTGCAGCGTCTGGCTGCCACGCTGCCGCTGGAAGCCATTGTGCTGGAAACTGACGCGCCCGACATTCCGCCCGTGTCCATACGCGGTCAACGTAACGAGCCGGCCAAAGTGGCCGAAGTGGCCGATAGCCTGGCCCGGTTGCGCAATCTGGAACCGGCGGCACTGATCGCCGCTACGGGCAACAATGCCCTGGATGTACTGCCGCGTCTGCGGCATTGGAGACCCCATGCATGACTTTTTTCTCTTGCTGGCAGTGGTATTGCTGGCGGCGCGCTTCTGTTCTGAACTGTTTGCCCGTTTCGGCATACCCGGCGTGCTGGGGGAGTTGTTTGCCGGGGTGCTGATCGGGCCGACCTTTCTCGGCTGGGTGGCGCCGGATGACACGCTGAAAACGCTGGCGGAAGTCGGCATTATCCTGCTGCTGTTCGAGGTGGGCATGGATACGGATATTTTTCGTCTGGCACGTACCGGTAGCAAACCGATTGTGGTGGCGTTGCTTGGTGTTGCCCTGCCGATGGGTGGGGGGTATCTGCTGGGGCATGAAATATTGCACCTGGGCTTGCTGCCCAGCCTGTTTATTGCCGGCACGCTGACGGCCACCAGCATTGGTATTACCGTCCGGGTGCTGGATGATGTGGGACAGCGTCGTTCGCATGAAGCGCAAATTGTGTTGGGCGCGGCGGTGCTGGATGATGTGCTGGGTGTTTTGGTGCTGGCGTTTCTGTATCAGTTTGCCCAGTCTGGCAATGTCGGGCTGGCGGATATTGGCGGCGTAGCGTTATACATTTTCCTGTTCATGCTGCTCGCGCCTGTAATTGGCAAGGCGGTCGGCGCAGTGATTGCCCACTTCGATCGCAAAAGCGCTGCCCCCGGGCTGTTACTGACCATGGCGATGTCACTCATCATGCTGTTCAGCTGGCTCGCCCATGTGGTCGGCGCTCCGGAAATCATGGGCGGTTTTGCCGCCGGTATCGCCATGAGCCAGCATTTTCACGTCAGCCTGGGCGGCAAAAACGAGGGTGTGCTGCTGCGCGGGTGGAACAAAATGTTCGCTGCCCGGCCGGAAATGTCACACCATCTGGAAGAGCAGATGCGCCCGCTGATCCATACTTTCACGCCGCTGTTTTTTGTCATGATCGGCGTGTCGATGAATTTTCGCGAAATCGATTTTGGCTCCCCGGCCATCTGGCTGGATACCGCCGGACTGCTGGTGGTGGCGATTGTGGGTAAGCTGGCAGCTGGTTATTTCATCGCCGAGAACCGCTTGCGTCAGACGCTGATCGGCCTGGCGATGATTCCGCGCGGCGAGGTCGGGCTGATTTTTGCGCAGATCGGTTATGCGCAAAAAATTCTCTCACCGGAGTTGTATGCCTCGATTCTGCTGGTCATTGCCATTACCACCGTGTTGCCGCTGTTTGCTCTGAAGTGGATGTATGGTCGTTATGCCGATCATCCATCACTGACGTAAAGCAGCAGACAGTAGGCGGCGTGTGGGGCGATTTGGCGGTAGAATAGCTCCATGGATATCGCCCACGGTTTTCTCATTATCGCTGTCATTATTCTTGGTGCACGCCTGTTTGCTGAGTTGGGTGTGCGTATTGGCATCCCTACTGTCATTGGAGAAATTCTCGCCGGCCTCGTCTTGGGGCCGTCTGTACTGGGCTTCGTTGAAAGCAACGAGACGCTGCAGTTTATTGCCGAAGTCGGTATCGTTCTGTTGCTGTTCGAAGTGGGTATGGAAACTGATCTATACCGCATGGCGAAAACCGGCTTCAAGCCGTTCATCGTCGCAAATGCCGGCGTGTTTTTCCCGTTTGTGCTGGGTTATGCGGTCAGCTATTACCTGTTGCATATACCCTTTCTCGCGAGTCTGTTCATCGGCGGCACGTTGACCGCTACCAGCATTGGTATCACCGTGCGCGTGCTGACTGAATTGAATCGGCGGCAAAGCCACGAGGCGCAGATTGTCATCGGTGCGGCTGTCATTGATGATGTGCTTGGTGTACTGGTATTGGCGTTCCTTTATCAATTTGCCCAGTCCGGCAGTCTTTCGTTGCTGGCAACCGCCCAGGTGGCGCTGTACATCGTCCTGTTTATGATTCTGTCGCCCTTGCTCGCCAAGGTGGTTGGTTTTGTTATCGAACACTTCGACCGTCATAGCGCCACGCCCGGTCTGTTGCTGAGTTTGGCGCTGGGGCTGATTCTGCTGATGAGCTATCTGGCCCACCTGCTGGGTGCGCCTGAGATTCTGGGCGGCTTTGCCGCGGGGCTGGCCATGGGGCAGCACTTCCGCTTTGTTATTCCCCAAATGATGAACGGCATGCCGTTCCACCGCCATATCACACACGTTATGACGCCCAGTCCCGTAATGGCCAATCGGGTAGCGAGCCAGATGGAGCCGCTGATTCATACCTTTGCGCCGATCTTTTTTGTCATGGTCGGCGTGTCGATTAACCTGCACGCCATTAACTGGGCGGCGCCCGAGGTATGGCTGATGGGGGGGCTGTGGGTGCTGGTTGCCATTGTCGGTAAATTCTTGTCCGGCTTTGCTGTGAGCGAGAACCGGCTGACCCAGATGGCTATCGGCCTGGCGATGATTCCGCGTGGTGAAGTGGGACTGATTTTCGCCCAACTCGGTTTTGCCCAGCATATTCTCAGCCCGCTGGTTTATGCGGCACTGGTGCTGGTGATTATGCTCTCCACCATTTTCCCGCCGTTCATGCTCAAGGGCTTTTACGCTCGCTATGGCAACCGTATGCGCTCACCCGGAGAGCCTGCATGACGCTGCTACCGCTGCAATTCGAGCGTACCCACATTTTGCTGGGGGATAGCGGCATTGCGGCGCTGGCCGGCAAGCATGTCTTCCTCGCCGGCCTGGGCGGTGTCGGTTCTTATTGCGCCGAGGCGCTGGCGCGGGCTGGCGTCGGTCGGCTGACGCTGGTCGATCACGACGTGGTGGCGGTCAGCAATATCAATCGCCAGCTGCCAGCCTTGTTCTCTACCGTGGGCCGGCCCAAGGCCGAACTGATGGCAGAACGGATTGCCGACATCAATCCGGCATGCGAACTGACGGTGCTGAAGACGTTTATCACCACGGAGAACGTCACCGAAATTGTGCCGGGTGATGTCGATTACGTCATTGATGCCATCGATTCGCTGGCCTGCAAAGTGGCGCTGGTTGCCACCAGCCGGCAGCGCGGCCTGAAAGTGGCGTCGAGCATGGGCGCGGGCAACAAGCTTGATCCGGCCCATATCCAGCTGGCCGATATCAGCAAAACCAAGGTCTGTCCGTTGGCGCGGGTGATGCGTAAACGGTTGCAGCGGCTGGGCATTCACAAGGGAGTGCTGACCGTGTTTTCCGATGAAGTCGGCCGCGCGCCGCTGCCGCCGGTGCCGGTGGACGGCCCGGGTCGGCCGCGCGCGGTCAATGGCACAATTAGCTACATGCCGCCGTTGTTCGGCTTGATGCTGGCGGGCGCAGTCATCAAGGAGCTGCTCGAATGAGCGGGTTCAAGCGGCGGGCGCGCGTGCTGTTTCTGGCGGGCCGTTACCCCGCTTTGGCCGCACAGGCGCTGCAGGCCGGGCGTGAGCTCGGTGCGGATTGGCTGGATTGCAGGGCGGCCAGCATGATCGACCAGCCCGTGCCGGAGGGCTTGCCGCAACCGGAATGCTGGGCTGAAACCTTGCTGCAGGAGGTCGACCTGCTGGTGGCAGTGGATGCCGATGTGCCGCAACTGAGCCTGCCTGCCGGCGTGCAACGGCGCAATTACTCCTTCGTGGTCGAGGGGCTGAATGCCTCGCCGCCAGCGGATCGTGCGATCGCGCTGCAGCAGTCAAACGAGAAGGCCAGGCAGCGGGTCCTGGGCATGGTCGGCGGCATGCGTCTGATGCAGAAGGCGGCGGCCGGCGAAGATGACTGAGGGGTGTCACGCATCGGTCAGATTGCGCTTGAAGTTGTTATGCGTTTGCAACAAATGAAATAGTGTTGTCATGTTGCCCGGCTATATTAGTGGTTTTAAATGTTTGCCCGGTTCAATATGCTGCCTTCCTTCCTTGCACTGGTTTTCCCCCTGTTGTTTCTGTTTACCCTGGCGCCAT
Organism: Pseudomonadota bacterium; assembly: GCA_021847305.1. Classification (GTDB taxonomy): domain Bacteria; phylum Pseudomonadota; class Gammaproteobacteria; order Burkholderiales; family JAJZQI01; genus JAJZQI01. The sequence goes on from JAJZTZ010000128.1 coordinate 5,998, forward strand.
CTGCGGCCGCAAAAGATATCGTTGTCGGTCAGTCGGTTGATTTGAGCGGCCCGCTTGGTTATCTCGGGCGCGACTACGTCGCCGGAGCGAAAGTCTATTTCGATTACATCAATAATCAGGGCGGGATTGATGGCCGCAAGATTCAGCTGCTCACTCGTGACAATGGCGGTTCGGCGGAAAAATCGGCCGAGATCAGCAAGGAATTTCTCGGGCGGCAGAAAGTGGATGCCCTGTTCGGTTACTTCGGCGAAGGCAGCGTGCCGAGCCTGCTCAAGCTGCCGGCATTCGGCGAATCGCATGTGCCGCTGGTCGGG
>JAJZTZ010000016.1 GCA_021847305.1 Pseudomonadota bacterium
TCAGCAGCATACCGGCAACATTGAGCAGGAACAGCTGGAAACGTGGACCGGCCAGCGCTTCCAGCAGCGCCTGCTGAGCTTCACTGCGCAGGCCTTCTGCACTGTTGCGCAAATGCTCAAGAGCAGAGTCCGGCACGTCCCCCACAGCCTGCGGCAGGGTTTCCTCCAACAGCACATCCAGATCGCGCACCGGGCTCATCAGCTGCATCAGCCAGCGCAGGTCGTTGCGCAAGCGCTTGCGTGCCTTGCGCTTCATTTCCTTGCGCAACAGATGCAGCACGGCGTAAAAGCGGCGAATGGCCACCCGCATCTGGTGCACATACTCACTGTCGCAATAGCGCCCCAGGTACTGGCTGTTTTTCTGTAATTGCTGCAGACACGCTGAGACCAGCAGCGTGAATCCTTCAGTCACCGTTGTGGTGGGTTGCAGTGCCGGCCAGTCCGATCTCATCGGAGCGGGCACACTGCCGGAAAACAGGCGGTAGCCACGCTCCGCCTTGCTGACGCTATCCAATTTCAGCGGCACAACGGCGAGCAGCGCTCTGGCTGTGTCGAGCAGCACGCTGGCGTCACCCTGTTTGAGTTCCAGCTCCACCTCGTGAATCGGCGCACTGCTGTCGCCGCTCCTGACTTCTCCCTGATCAAGTGCCATCTCAATGACGCCCGCGTCGCTCACCAGATCCCAGGTAGTACGCCAGAATTCGGTTGTGAATACGGGGGTCAACTGCTGCCATTTTTCAGCCGGCAATATGTTCAGCACCTCTGCTGGCAATTGCTGCACCTCCGGCTGGGCACCCTTCACCTGACATTCCCATTCAGCCCGCTGGTGCAGCCCGGCGACCACTGCGCCGCCGCCTTTTGCAGTTTGTATCCATTGTTTTCCAGCCTTGCGCACTCGCAGGGCCATGCCGGCCTGCAGCAAATCCAACTGTGGCGTATCGAAGTAGATGCTCAACAGCTTTTGTCTGAGTGCTTTTCCGGCGCTTTGCCGGAGTACTTCACTCCGGCGCAGGCGTGCTGCATCGTGCGGCTGTAATGCAAGCTTCAGTTCAATTTCCATCGTTCACCCGATCACGCAGATGCAATTGCAAAATATGGCAGGAACGCACCCATTCTCCTGCTCGCGCCAGGAACAGACACTTAACCACCGGCAGGACATGGCCAGCCCCCCTTGCCTCACGGGCAGTTTGCACGCGCCTGACTGACGCCACTCTAACAGACGGCCAAACTCGGCCTGGCCTCGTGCCTGGAAATCAGGACATGCAAGTTTATTATGGCGAGCAGATGATAGATAGGCAAAGCCTTTTTGGGGTATATTGGAACATATCAATCAAGGAAGACTGTATGCGCCTGTCCGCCCCGGAACATTTCATTAATCGCGACCTTTCGCTGGTCGCTTTCAACGAGCGTGTTCTGGCCCAGGCCGAATCCCCTTCCACCCCGTTGCTGGAACGTCTGCGCTTCATCTGCATTGTCAGCAGCAATCTGGATGAATTCTTTGAAATCCGCATGGCCGGACTCAAGGAGCAGATCAAGCTGAATGCGCATGACGCAAAGCCCGATGCCATTCCCCCCAAACAGCTGTTTCAGCAACTCAGCCAGCGTTTGCATGATCTGGTTGAACGACAGTACAACCTGTTCAACCGCCTCATCGTGCCCGAGCTGGCTCACCATGACATCAAGTTTATTCGCCGGACCCACTGGAACGAGCAGCAGCAGGCCTGGGTAAGGGATTATTTCTTCCGCGAAGTATTGCCGGTGTTGACACCTATCGGACTTGATCCAGCGCATCCTTTTCCGCGTATTCTCAACAAAAGTCTGAATTTCGCCGTCGAGCTCAGTGGCAAAGACGCCTTTGGCCGCAATTCCGCCAATGCCGTGGTGCAGGCGCCGCGCGCCTTGCCCCGGGTAATCCAAATGCCGCCGGAAATCGCCGGTTGCGAATACGGCTTTGTCTTTCTCTCTTCCATTTTGCATGCGCACGTAGGCGAACTGTTCTCCGGCATGACGGTGCAAGGCTGCTACCAGTTCCGCGTCACCCGCAACAGCGATCTGTTTATCGACGACGAGGAAGCGAAAAATCTGCGTACCGCCCTGCAGGGCGAACTACCACATCGCCATTACGGCGACGCCGTACGCCTTGAGGTGGCGGACAACTGCCCGGAAAAAGTTTCCAGCTTCCTGCTTGCCCAGTTTAATCTGGGCGCCGAGGATCTCTATCAGGTCAACGGCCCGGTCAATCTGGTGCGACTCATGTCGATTCCCGACATTACCGATGTCCCTACGCTCAAGTTCAAACCCTTTGTTCCAGGATTACCCAAATCGTTGGCGCAGCCGGGCAACCTGTTCGAGAACATTCGCAAATCCGATATCCTGCTGCATCACCCCTACCAGTCATTTGCGCCGGTAATCGATTTTATTCAGCAGGCTGCGCGCGACCCGCAGGTGGTGGCAATCAAGCAGACCATCTACCGTACCGGCACCGACTCGGTACTGATGAAGGCCCTGATCGATGCCGCCCAAAGCGGCAAGGACGTGACGGTGGTGGTCGAGCTGATGGCGCGTTTCGACGAAGAAGCCAATATCAACTGGGCTGCCAAGCTCGAGGAAGCCGGTGCCCACGTCGTATACGGCGTTGTCGGCTACAAGACGCACGCCAAGATGCTGCTGGTTGTAAGACGCGAGGCCAACGGCCTGAAGCGCTACGTACATCTGGGCACGGGCAACTACCATCCGCGCACCGCGCGACTCTATACGGACTTCGGTCTGTTTACCTGCGACGACCGCATCTGCAGCGATGTCAACGATGTGTTTATCCAGTTAACCGGTCTGGGCAAGGCAACCAAACTTTCCGCGCTGTGGCAGTCGCCATTCAGCCTCCACCCCCAACTGATGCAAGCAATTGACCGGGAAATCGGTCATGCCAGATCCGGTCGCCCGGCTGCCATCGCCGCCAAAATGAATTCGCTGCTGGAACCGACAATCATCCAGAAACTCTACGAGGCGTCCAACGCCGGAGTAAAAATCGATCTGATCGTGCGTGGCGCCTGTGCCCTGCGTCCCGGCATTGACGGCCTGTCAAAGAACATCCGGGTACGCTCCATCATCGGCCGCTTTCTCGAACACCCGCGTATTTTCTATTTCCGCAACAACGGTCAGCAGGATGTGTATCTTTCCAGCGCCGACTGGATGGACCGCAACTTCTTCCGCCGCATCGAAGTATGCTTCCCCATACTCAATCCCAAACTCAAACGCCGTGTCATCCGCGAAGGCCTGCGCGTCTACCTGCAAGACAACACCCAGGCCTGGGAAATGGACAGTCAGGGGCATTATCGCAAGAAAATCCTGCGCAGTTCGGCCCCCGTTTGCGCTCAGGCATTGCTGCTGGGCGAGCTGGCCGAAGGTGACGACGCATCGGGCTGAATTCAGCCCGATGATATGGAGTGAATTTCGTCACGCGTCATAATTTCTTAACATTGTTCACATACACTGGCCGCACTTGCAGCAGGAGTATGAACAATGGCCCCAGTAACCCAATCAACAATAACTACTCAGGGGAACAAAACTCCTGCCGCCCTTTTATCCGCGCAAGCAGCACAGCCAGTCAAAACCGCCTTCCCCGGCATCGAACATCAGCTGCTCGAGATCATTCGCAAGCGCCAGCTCAAGGCTCTATTCCAGCCCATCCTTGACATGCGCAACGGCAGCTACATCGGCTACGAAGGACTGATCCGCGGCCCATCCGACAGTCCGCTGCACACTCCGCTCAACCTGTTCCGCGCCGCCGCCATGTATGGCCTGTCGAATATCGTCGAGCGACTGTGCCGGGAAATTGTGATGGAAACATTCTGCCAGCTCAATCTGCCGGGCAAACTGTTTCTCAACGTCAGTCCAGAATGCCTGCTCAACGCGCATTTTCGCGAAGGTGAAACCGTCGCATTCATGCAAAAAATGGGCATTGCGCCGGAACAGGTCATCATTGAACTGACCGAACATCAGCCGACCTACGATTACGGCCTGCTGCGTGACGCCGTACTGCACTACCGCAAACAGGGCTTCCAGATTGCCATTGACGACCTCGGCGAAGGGTTTTCCAGCCTGCGGCTGTGGTCTGAGCTGATGCCGGATTACGTCAAGATGGACATGCATTTTTCGCAAGGCATCCACCAGGACAAGGTCAAGCAGCATTTTGTGCAGACCATTCAGAATCTGGCGAAGATCGCCAACTGTAAAGTGATTGTCGAAGGCATCGAAACCGAGGCCGATTTTGCCGTGCTGCACGACATCGGCATTCCTTACGGCCAGGGTTATCTGGTTGCTCGCCCCGCCCCCTTGCCTGGCATTACACCAGACAACAAAATCCATGAACTGATCCAGGCGCGCATGGCGGCAAACGGACAGCGCGAGCGACGCACCGGCAGACATCTGGTGCGGGCGGAGAAACTGCTGATCCGCTCACCATTTGTTACTCCTGATACGACCAACGACCAGGTCTATGCGCTGATGACACACATGCCGGAACTGCATGCCGTACCGGTAATTGATGCAAACCGCAAACCCGTGGGGCTGATCAGCCGGCACAAACTAATTGACTTCTTTGCTCGCCAGTACAGCCGAGAGCTGTTTGGCAAGCGTTCCTGCATTCAGCTCATGGACAACGCACCGGCGATCGTTGACAAGGACATCAGCATCCAGTCGCTGTCACGCGTTCTTGTGGACGGTGCACAACACCATCTGTCGGACGGTTTTATCATCACCGAAAACGGTCAGTACATTGGTATCGGCACAGGCCAGGATCTGATGCGGGAAATAACCGAACAGCAGATCAATGCAGCACGCTACGCCAACCCGTTGACGCTCCTGCCCGGCAACGTGGCCATTAACGAAGAAATTGATCGCCTGCTGGCTGAACGGGTTTCCTTCGTTGCCGCCTACTGCGACCTGGACAACTTCAAGCCGTTTAATGACCGCTATGGCTACAGCCGGGGCGACGACATCATCGAATACACCGGCAAAATGCTGCAACAGGCCTGTGACATTCACTGCGATTTTGTCGGCCATATCGGCGGCGACGATTTTCTGATCCTGTTCCAGTCGCACGACTGGCAAGAACGCTGCGAGAACATCATCCAGCAGATCAATGCCGGCCTGCAGCAGTTCTTTACCCGGGAAGACCGGCACAACAAGGGATATATGGAAGAAAACCGCCAGGGCGAAAAGGTCTTCGTCCCCCTGGTCAGCCTGTCCATCGGTGCCGTTTCAATCGAGCCGGGGCTGATAGACAGTCACGCAGAAATTTCGACATTGGCGGCAAGCGCCAAGAAAATGGCCAAGAAACAGGCCCAGAAAGGCGAAGGCGCCGGCCTGTTTATTGACCGCCGCACCGCCTAGCTCTACAGCGCGCAGCGAAGCTGCATCACGACTTCAGTTCAAAGCGCACACCCAGCGCCTGCCAGGCACGTATCTCAACCTGCAAGGCATTCTCGGTCAATGGATTGGCCTTAAGCCAGCCTTTCGGCAACGCCAGCGAAAACGATTTATCCGCGGTTTGCAACTTAAGTTCCGGCAGATCACTGTCCATACGATTACGACAGAACAACACTGCCAGACGCAGCGCGACCACCGGGCACCAGTCATTTACATTCGGCATGTATTCACGCGCCTTGGTCAGATTACCGCGCTGCGCCCGGACCAGAAAACCCACCAGACGCTGCTCGGTGCGGGAAAAACCCGGCATGTCGGCATTTTCGATAATGTAGGCACCGTGACGGTGGTAACCAGAGTGGGCAATCGAAATACCCAGTTCGTGCAAGCTGGCCGCCCAACCGAGGTGCAGTTCCAGTTCGGCATACTGGTCAGCCGAATAGCGCGCGGCAAAACTGCGCATACACTGCAACGCCATGCGGCTGACCCGGCGTGCCTGGGCACCATCGACCTGATAGCGTTGCATGAACTGATGCACTGTTGTTTCGCGCATGTCATCATGCGAAAAACGCCCGATCAGATCATACAGCACTCCCTCGCGCATGGCGCTGTCAGAAACCCGCATCTGCCGGATTTCCAATTCGGCAAACAGACCCGCCATGATGGCAAAGCCGCCCGGCAGAACTGGCACCCGATCGGCCCGCACTCCCTGTGCTGCCAGTTTCTTGGTGTCGCCGATACGCAGCAGTTCGTCGCGTAGCGCATCCAGACCAGCGGCGGTAATTCCGCTGGCAGAATAACCACGCTGCTCCAGAATATCCGACAAGGCGCGCGCCGTGCCGGATGAGCCAACCGCTTCATCCCAGTTACCCTTGCGGAATTCTGCAGCAATAGTTTGCACTTCCGTCCGGGCAGCAATTTCTGCCTGATGTATGGCAGACTTGGTGATTCTGCCATCGGCAAAAAAGCGGCGCGAATAACTCACGCACCCCATGTACAGGCTTTCCATACGCTGCGGCGCCAGCTGATGGCCGATGATGAACTCGGTCGATCCACCGCCGATATCAACCACCAGGCGTCTGCCATCAATTGCCGGCAGCTCGTGAGATACACCGAGATAAATCAGGCGTGCCTCTTCGCGCCCCGCCACCACCTCAACCGGAAAACCCAGGGCCTCCTCGGCCCGGCGCAGAAATTGAGCAGCATTCTTTGCCACCCGGAACGTATTGGTACCAACCACGCGCACGGCGTGCGGCGGCAAACCACGCAGACGTTCGCCAAACAGGCGCAGGCAGGCTAGCGCGCGTTCCTGCGACTCGTCATCAAGCACCTTGTCGGCCGTCAGACCGGCCCCCAGACGCACTGCTTCGCGCAGGGAATCGAGCGGATAGACCTGGTCGCCGACCACGCGGGCGACCTGCAGGCGAAAGCTGTTTGAACCCAAATCTACCGCTGCGATCGTCGAATATTCCTGCATGCCAAAACCTTTGAATGAATCAGGTATAATTTTACCAGTCCTCAATTACACTACCAAAAGGAATCAGCATGGGCTTTCTTGCCAATAAGCGTATTCTCATCACCGGCATGCTGAGCAACCGCTCCATTGCCTATGGTATCGCCAGCGCCATGAAGCGCGAAGGCGCGGAATTGGCCTTCACCTACCAGGGTGACCGCGTCAAGGATCGGGTGATGGATCTGGCCAAGGATTTCGGCAGCGAACTGGTGTTCCCCTGCGACGTAGCGAACGATGAGGAAATCGAGCAGCTGTTCGCCAGTCTGAAACAGCACTGGGACGGTTTCGACGGTTTTGTCCACTCCATCGCCTTTGCCCCCAAAGCCGGCCTGGATGGCGACTTCCTCTCCGGCGTCAGCCGTGAAAACTTCCGTATCGCCCACGATATCAGCTCCTACAGTTTTGCCGCCATGGCCAAGGCAGCCCTGCCCATGATGGAAGGCCGCAACGCCGCCCTGCTCACGCTGACCTATCTGGGCTCCATCCGTTCCGTACCCAACTACAACGTCATGGGTCTTGCCAAAGCCAGCCTCGAATCCAGCGTCTACTACATGGCGCAGAGCCTGGGTCCCAAAGGCATCCGTGTCAACGCCGTATCGGCCGGACCGATCAAGACCCTGGCTGCATCTGGCATTGCCGGTTTCAACGGCATTCTCGGCATGGTGGAAAAAAACGCGCCGCTGCGCCGCAATGTCACCATCGAAGAAGTCGGCAACACCGCTGCCTTCATGATGAGTGATCTCGCCAGCGGCATCACCGGTGAAATCACTTATGTGGATGCCGGCATGAACACCACCATGGGCGTACTCTAAGCTCAACCGGTGTCCGCCTTGAGCGGGACTCAGCAACAAAAAAGCCGTCATCAAGACGGCTTTTTTGTTGTACTGCTGCGCAGCGGGTGGCGGCAGCTTACTCCTTGCTGTCCGCAGCTTTACCCGCCGGCGTCTTCATTTCGATCTTGGCTGACTTTTTCAGGCCTTCCAGATACAAAGACACGGCTTCGTTACCCAGCAGTTCCGCCAGGCCGTCCTGATACATCTTCTGCTTCTCCGCCGGAATCTCACTCACATCGACAACCTTGGTGATGCGCGCCAGCTGGAACGAACGTCCGTCAGCGACACCGACATACACCGGCAGTTTAGCCACGCCTGCCCGGAAAATCTGTTCTTTCAGCGGCACCGCCCACGGCCCCTGCTGACGCGTTGCCGTAACGGGATCCTCCCACTTCAGATCGACCTGCTCACCTTTGTTCAGGCGAGTAAGCAAGGCTTGGCCATCCTGCTGCGCCAGTTTCATCGCGGCTGCAGCGCGCAGCTGCATTGTCAGCGCATCTTTCACCTCATCAAACGGACGTACGCCAGCGGCGACATGTTTAATAACACGTGCGGCAACCAGCGTGTTCGGCGCCACTTCAATCGCATCGGTATTACGGCCATTTTTCAATACGTCATCGGCAAACACTGCATCCATCAGTTTACGCGAAGACAGCAGCGGATCCTGGTTAGTCCGGCCGATCAGCGCACTTTCCTGAATCGGCAGTTTGACGGCGTCTGCCGCCGGTTTCAGGCTATCGGACTGCTCAAACGCCAGATTGCTGAACTGATCGGCAATCTGATTAAACAGAGCAAGGGCTTTCTGCTCCACCACTTTCTGCCGTACCTGGTCTTTGACCTGTTCAAACGGCTTGGTTTGCGCCGGAATAATTTTCTCCAGCTTGATAATGTGATAGCCGAACTCGCTCTTGACCGGTTCGCTGATCTCGCCTTCCTTCATGCCGAATACGGCATCTTCGAACGGTTTGACCATCGCGCCGCGCGGGAAAGTGCCGAGCTCGCCACCCTTGTCGGCAGAACCCGGGTCCTGCGAATTTTTGCGCGCCACATCAGCAAAGGAGGCGGGATTCTTACGCACTTCTTCGGCCAGCGCCTTGGCACGCTTCAGCACTTCCTCCTGCTGGGCAGCCGGCGCATTCGGGTCCACCGTCAACAGGATATGCGCCGCAGTGCGCTGTTCCGGATCCGCGAACTGCGCGGTGTTTTTCTGGTAATAGTTCTTCAGCTCGTCGTCGCTAACCTGAACCTGGCTGGCAAGGGTTTGCGGCGACAGCACGATGTACTGCAGCTGCACCTGCTCCGGCACGGCAAAGCGTGCGCGGTTCTTGTCATAGGCGGCGTGCACTTCGGCATCGCTGACATTGGCCTTGGCCATATACTGGTCTACAGGCAGGCTGTACAGTGACACCTCGCGTTGTTGTTCATTCGCGCGCAACACCGTATTGACGGTTGCCCGGGAAATGATGGCACCCTGCGCATAGCCGCTCAGCAACTGGCGGGCAGACAGCTGATCGCGCACCTGCTTCTCGAAATCAGCGGAACGCATGCCACGCGCCTGCAGCGCAGCTTCATAGCGCGCTTTGGAGAACTGACCGTTTTCCTGGAAGGCGGGCACGGCAGCAATTTCAGCGCGCAACTGGTCCGGCGTCAGGGCCACCCGGGCCTGCTGAACCGCCTGGCGCACCAGGTGTTCTTCAATCAAACCGCTTACCACGCGCTGGCGCACTTCATTGGGGTCAATCATCGCATCATCAAAAGACGGCCCCATCTGTGAGCGCAAACGGGCCATTTCATCACGCACCCCTTGCGAGACTTCCTGCTCGTAGATTTTCACATTGCCGGCCTGGGCTACCACATTGCCGCGGCCATCACCCTTGAAATAAGAGTCTACCCCCCACAGGGCGAAAGGAATGGTAATACCGGCCAGGATAATCTTGGCCAGCCAGCCTTGTGCATGTTTACGAACAGTCTCGAGCATGGAAGCAGTTCCTGATAGATGAACTTTTAGGGTTGTTGCGTTTTGACCCTTGAATAAACAAAAAGGGCGATCCTTATCAGGGATCGCCCTCATGAATTTGGCGGAGCGGACGGGACTCGAACCCGCGACCCCCGGCGTGACAGGCCGGTATTCTAACCAACTGAACTACCGCTCCGGGTAATATCTTTGGAGAAATTACTTAGCGGTAATTTCCTGGCAATTATTTGGTGGGTGATGACGGGATCGAACCGCCGACATTCTGCTTGTAAGGCAGACGCTCTACCATCTGAGCTAATCACCCACTACTGGCACAGCAGCAAGCTTTCGCTATGCCTTATTGAGCCGTGCCACAAAGCCGCTTAGTTTACACCATCCTTGAGGGTTTTACCAGCGCGGAATTTCGGTACTTTAGCAGCAGCGATCTTGATGGTTGCGCCGGTACGCGGGTTACGGCCACTGCGGGCAGCACGGGTACCAACGTAGAAAGTGCCAAAACCAACCAGAGTAACCATATCGCCTTTTTTCAGGGCAGCGCCGATAGCGTCCATGGCACCATCCAGCGCGCGGCCGGCGGCAGCCTTGGAAATGTCAGCAGACTTGGCGATAGCATCAATCAGTTCAGATTTGTTCACGTACATCCCCTTTCAAGGTTTTAATTAGAACGCGGAATCTCCTGCAATGCCTTTATAACAAGGCTGAAAAGCCCGTGTCAAGGGAATTACAGGCACTTTGGCTGCTTTCAGCCAAAGTGGTCTCCTCCACGCAGAAACGACGCCCTGCTTTTACCTGAAAACAGCCTCAAGCAAGGCGTAGAGTGCATTCTGCCAGTTTTCTTAGTGTTTGACCACGGTCCCGGCAGGTTTTTCTTCGCTGGCAACCGGCACCGCTGCAGCGACCTCGGAAGCCGCAGCCACCTCAGCCTCTTCCGGCACCGCTTCGGGCATCCGTTCGAGCGCCAGCTCGAGCACCTGATCGATCCACTTAACCGGATGAATTTCAAGGCGATTTTTGATGTTATCCGGGATATCGGCGAGATCTTTAACGTTTTCCAGCGGAATCAAAACGTGCTTGATACCGCCGCGATGCGCTGCCAGCAGTTTTTCTTTCAAACCGCCAATCGGCAATACTTCGCCACGCAAAGTGATCTCGCCGGTCATGGCAACGTCTGCACGAACCGGGATGCCGGTGAGAATCGACACCATCGCCGTAGTGATGGCAATACCGGCAGACGGACCGTCCTTCGGTGTTGCACCCTCAGGCAAGTGGATATGAATGTCGTTGCTCTGATGGAAATCTTCCTTGATGCCCAGCTTGCGCGCACGGCTGCGTACAACGGACAGCGCAGCCTGAATCGACTCCTGCATCACTTCACCCAGCTTACCGGTAGTGATCATCTTGCCCTTACCCGGCATCAGCACACTCTCGATGGTCAGCAACTCGCCGCCCACCTCGGTCCATGCCAGACCGGTCACCTGACCCACCTGGTTGTTCTGCTCGGCAACGCCATAGCTGAAACGATGAACGCCGAGGTATTTCTCCAGGTTTTTCGCCGTAACACTGATCTTGCGTTCGCTCGGCTTGACCAGCAGAGTCTTGACCACCTTGCGGCAGATTTTCGCCACTTCGCGTTCCAGACTGCGTACACCGGCCTCACGCGTGTAATAGCGCACGATATCGCGCAGCGCGCTTTCACTCACATGCAGTTCGTCAGCCTTGAGGCCATGGTTCTGCATCTGCTTCGGCAACAGATAGCGGATGGCAATATTCACCTTTTCATCTTCGGTGTAACCGGACAGGCGAATCACTTCCATACGATCGAGCAGCGGGCCCGGAATGTTCAGCGTATTTGCCGTTGCCACGAACATCACATCCGACAGGTCGTATTCCACCTCGATGTAGTGATCGGTAAAGGTGCTGTTCTGCTCCGGATCGAGCACTTCCAGCAGGGCGGAAGACGGATCGCCGCGGAAATCGGCGCCCATTTTGTCCACTTCATCGAGCAGGAACAGCGGGTTCTTCACCGCCACCTTGCTCATGCTCTGCAGAATCTTGCCCGGCATGGAACCGATATAGGTACGGCGGTGACCGCGGATCTCAGCCTCGTCACGCACGCCGCCCAGCGCCATGCGGATGAACTTGCGATTGGTTGCCTTGGCGATGGACTGTCCCAGCGAGGTCTTGCCCACGCCGGGAGGACCTACCAGGCACAGGATCGGCGCCTTGAGCTTGTCTACCCGCTGCTGCACAGCCAGGTACTCAACAATACGTTCCTTGACCTTGTCCAGGCCGTAATGATCGCGGTCGAGAATAGCCTCGGCTTCACGCAGATCAACGCTGACCTTGGTTTTCCTCTTCCACGGCAAAGCCACCAGGGTATCGATGTAGTTGCGCACCACCGTGGCTTCTGCCGACATGGGCGACATCATGCGCAACTTCTTCAACTCGGCCTCGGCTTTGGTACGCGCCTCTTTCGGCATGCGCGCTGCCTTGATTTTCTTTTCCAGCTCGTCCAGGTCGGCGCCTTCTTCCATCTCGCCCAGCTCTTTCTGGATGGCCTTGACCTGTTCGTTCAGGTAGTACTCGCGCTGACTCTTTTCCATCTGGCGCTTGACGCGACCGCGGATACGTTTCTCCACCTGGAGGATATCCAGCTCGGTTTCCAGCAGCGACATGAGGTGTTCAAGGCGTTGCATGACATCCTGCATTTCCAGGATATCCTGCTTCTGCTCCAGCTTGAGCGGAAGATGCGCGGCAATGGTGTCGGCCAGACGGCCGCCTTCGTCGATACCGGCGATGGAGGTGAGAATTTCCGGCGGAATCTTCTTGTTGAGCTTGACGTACTGATCAAACTGGTTGATCAGCGCACGGCGCATGGCTTCGACTTCCTTGTCGTCGACAGCCGGTTCGGCAATCGGCTGGGCACGCGCAGTGAACAGCTCTGCGTCATCCATCACTTCCAGCACGTTGGCACGACGCTCGCCTTCGACCAGCACCTTGACGGTGCCATCCGGCAATTTCAGCATCTGCAGTACACTGGCAACGGTACCGATATCATACAAATCGTCGGCCGACGGCTCATCCTTGGCTGCAGATTTCTGGGCGACCAGCAGAATATTCTTGCCCGATTCCATCGCCATTTCCAGCGCTTTGATCGAGCGTGCACGCCCCACAAACAGCGGAATCACCATGTGGGGGAAAACGACCACATCCCGCAGCGGCAAAAGCGGCAGGGTAATCTCTTCTAAATCAACGGTCGTTGTCATAATTTGGTCCACCTGAAAAAAGATTGCAGATGAAAAGACATGTTAGGGCGATTCGCTGGATTTCAAGCCAATCGCCCCCAACACCAGTGGAATTACGCGGACTCAGCGGCCTTGCTGGGTTCGGAGTAGATCAGCAGCGGTTTGCTATCGCCATTGATAGTGTTCTCGTCGACCACAACCTTGCTGACGTCTTTGCTACCCGGCAGGTCATACATGGTATCCAGCAGGGTATGTTCAAGAATGGAACGCAGACCCCGCGCACCGGTCTTGCGCGCCAGCGCCTTGGCGGCTACGGCGTGCAGGGCGGAATCGCGGAACTCCAGTTCCACACCTTCCATTTCAAACAGTTTCTGGTACTGTTTGGTCAGTGCGTTCTTGGGTTCTGTCAGAATTTGCACCAGGGCATCTTCGTTCAGCTCTTCCAGCGTGGCCACGACTGGCAGACGGCCGACAAACTCGGGGATCAGGCCGTAACGCACCAGATCTTCCGGCTCTACATCACGCAGCACCTCGGTGATGTCCTTGTTTTCTTCCTTGCTGCGCACGGTCGCACCGAAACCGATACCGGTTTTCTGGCTGCGGTTCTGGATCACTTTTTCCAGACCGGCAAACGCACCACCGCAAATGAACAGAATGTTGGTGGTATCGACTTGCACGAACTCCTGGTTCGGATGCTTGCGTCCACCCTGCGGCGGAATCGAGGCAATGGTACCCTCGATCAGTTTCAGCAGCGCCTGCTGCACGCCTTCGCCAGACACGTCACGGGTAATGGACGGGTTATCGGACTTGCGGGAAATCTTGTCGATTTCATCGATATAGACAATCCCCTGTTGCGCCTTCTCAATGTCGTAGTCACATTTTTGCAACAGTTTCTGGATAATGTTTTCCACGTCCTCGCCCACATAACCAGCTTCGGTCAGGGTGGTGGCATCGGCGATCACAAACGGCACATTCAGCAGGCGAGCCAGCGTCTGGGCCAGCAGCGTCTTACCCGAACCGGTCGGACCGACCAGCAGGATATTGCTCTTGGACAGCTCGATATCCTCACCGGACTTGGTGTGATTGCGCAACCGCTTGTAGTGGTTGTATACCGCTACCGCCAGAATTTTTTTGGCTTTTTCCTGACCGATCACGTACTGATCAAGGATTTCCTTGATTTCGTGCGGAACCGGCAGGTCGCTGCGGCCTTCGCCGCTGGCCTCGTTCTGGACTTCTTCACGAATAATGTCGTTGCACAGCTCAACACATTCATCACAGATGAACACGGAGGGGCCGGCAATCAATTTTTTCACTTCATGCTGGCTTTTGCCGCAGAAGGAACAGTACAGCAGCTTGTCATTGCTCTGCTTGTCGGCCATGTCTATACCTCGTAAATGCTTATTCTGACTGAGACGCTGCCTCGCGACTGGTCAGGACCTTGTCGATGAGACCATATGCAGCAGCCTCGTCCGAACTCATAAAGTAATCCCTATCGGTATCATTTTCAATAGTCTCGATAGGTTTGCCGGTGTGATGCGCCAGCATGCCGTTGAGGCGTTCTTTCAGGTACAGGATTTCCTTGGCGTGAATCTCGATGTCGGATGCCTGGCCCTGGAACCCGCCCAGCGGCTGGTGAATCATGATGCGTGAATTGGGCAGCGCGTAACGCTTGCCCTTTTCCCCGGCGGCCAGCAGGAAGGCGCCCATGCTCGCTGCCTGACCAATACACAGGGTCGACACATGCGGCTTGATGAACTGCATGGTGTCGTAGATGGCCATACCCGCAGTAACGGAGCCGCCCGGTGAATTGATGTAGAAATAGATATCCTTGTCGGGGTTTTCCGATTCCAGAAACAGCAGCTGGGCGACCACCAGATTGGCCGTCGCTTCGTTTACCGGCCCGACCAGAAATACCACGCGCTCTTTCAGCAGGCGCGAGTAAATATCGTAGGCGCGCTCACCGCGCCCGGTCTGCTCAACCACCATGGGCACAAGGCCCAGGGCTTGCGGCTCCATCATGCGACTATTCATCAGTTATTTCCCATCAGGGTAGTAAAATCGACAGCTTCGTCGGTCACCTTGACCTGACCCAGCATCCACTCGACCACATTGTCTTCCAGTGCCAGAGATTCGACATCGGCCAGTCGCGCAGGTTCAGCGTAGTACCACTTCACCACTTCTTCCGGCTGCTCGAAACTCTGTGCGTACTCATCAACAATAGCACGCACCTGTTCGGGCTTGGCAGTCAATTGCTGCACCTGCACCAGCTCAGCCAGGATCAGGCCCAGGGTAACGCGACGTTTGGCCTGCTCTTCAAACAGATCGGCCGGCAGCGGAATGTCCTTGGCCGCCATACCGCGGGTTTGCAGATCCTGGCGGGCACGCTCACGCAGCTGTTCAATTTCGGCTGCCACCAGAACGCGGGGCACGTCGATCTTGGTGGTATCCAGCAGAGCCTGCATGACCTGCTCCTTCAGACGACCGCCGATGCGCTTTTTCATTTCGCGTTCAAGATTCTGCTTCACTTCTTCACGCATCTTGGCGACATCACCGTCTGCCACACCGATGGATTTGGCAAACTCGGCGTCCACTTCCGGCAGAACAGGTTCGCTTACTTCGTTCAGGGCAATTTCAAATTCGGCGGTCTTACCGGCCACATCCTTGCCGTGGTAGTCTTCCGGGAAAGCCAGCGGGAAGGTTTTGCTCTCGCCTTTTTTCAGCCCGGTCACTGCGTCTTCAAAGTCTTTCAGCAGACGGCCTTCGCCCAGCACGAAACGGTAGTTTTCCGCCGTACCGCCTTCAAACGCAACGCCGTCAATACGGCCCACGTAGTTGATGCTTACCAGATCGCCTGCCGCGGCAGCCTTGTCAGCCGGCTTAAAAGTGGTGCGCTGTTTGCGCAGCACATCGATGGTACGGTCCACATCGGCATCGGTCACTGCGGAAACCGGACGGGTCACGGTGGCGGAGGAAAAGTCACCCAGCGTGATTTCCGGGTACACCTCAAAAGTCGCGGTAAACTCGTACTGATTGGAGCCTTCTACCTGTTTGGCAGCGAAACGGGGGTAACCGGCCACTTTCAGCTTCTGCTCGCGCACAGCCTCGCCGAATTTCTGCCCCAGGGCATCGCCCAGCACTTCCTGTTCCACTTGACCGCCATACTGTTGCGCAACAATGCGCATCGGCACCTTGCCCGGACGGAAACCGTCGACTTTGACACGTTTGGAAAGCTTTTTCAGACGGGTGTCCATTTCTGCGGCAACCCAGTCCTGGGCAACAGTCAGATCAATGCTTTTTTCCAGCGGGTTCGGGGTAGTATCAACGGTTTGCATCCTGCTAATCCTTAAAATTCAATATATTCTTGTGCGACTAACTCGCCTGACTCATCCTCGCATTGCGCGCCGCACACTGCGCTGCGCACGCAAAACTGAAGGCATTTCCTCGTGTTTCCAGCCATGTTCCAAATAACGGCAACGAGGACAAACAGTCCTCCATTGTAGCACTAGCCACCACGAACTTGGCAAACATTGGCACATGCGGATACACCTGTGCCATAAAGGGTTTTAGCCGGAAGCCAGAAAACAAAAAAACCTGCACTCGCGTGCAGGTTTTTGTGGTTTTTACCATCGGTCGGCGGCAGGGCTTACTGCTTGGCCTTGTCAAAGTGCGGACGAGGCTGGCTGTCGATGTATTTGGCCACATCCCAGGCCTCCTGCTCGGTCAGAGTATTCGGCGCATTTTTCGGCATGTTGTGCTTGATAAAGCGTACGGCCTTATCAACCTTTGACATACCTGCACCGTCGTTGTAAGAGTTATCGCCCCACAGCGGCGGGAATATGTAGTTATCGCCCGCCTTCATGCCCTGGCCATCAGCACCGTGGCACATGGCACACTTGGCCTCATACACCAGCTTGCCGCGGCTGGCATCTTCGGGTTGCGCCGGCTTGGCCACTTCGACAAAACCGCGGCCTTTCGGTTCGGTGCCGCTCGGCACATCTTTGGACAGATAGGTCATGTAGGCAACGATGTCAGTCATGTCCTGGCTGGCCACATCCAGTGCCTTGCCATTCATGCTGCGGCGAAAACAGCCATTGATGCGATCCTGGAGGGTAATAACCTTGCCGTCACGCTTGTTATACTGCGGGAAAATCCCTGGCAGCCCCACAAATGGAGCGGCAAAAGGTTTCTGGCCATTTTCCTGGTGACAGGCGGTGCAGTACAGCACATTACCCACATTGTCAGGCAGAGCCTTCTTGGTTTGCGTCACGATAAAATAGCCATGCTTGATGCTATCGCCCATCGGACCGGCAGGCACGTCTGCATCACTGTATGGTTTCTGATAACCGGGATAAGTGGCTTGAGCAGAAGCAGCCTTGCCTGCCGCCGACACATCAACGGACACGCCCAGACTTGCAAATGCAGTCAAAACCAGCGCGGGGAAAAATTGTTTTGCATGCTTTTTGAATGCAAACACAGAATAAATTTGTTCAGCCATTTCTGGAACCCCAAACATCTAAGGAAAATCCAATTTTATCAAACACATCCACACACTTAAATGGTAAATTCCTGCTAGTGGAAAAGGTACAATGGATTTTTTCAACGCGCCTGAATAGACTTGAACATAGCCGCAAACAGAACCAGTCACCCCTGACAAAAAACAGTTGGCACTAAGCTGTAAAAAACCGAGCAAAAACCATAAAAATGAAAAGGGTATTCTGCAGCGAAATTTTTATGTTACGGTGTCAGCCAGCAAAAGCATTCCAGCGAGCTGAATCAAGTAAGGAATAGAGAAATAAGGAAATAAAGGCAGTTAAGACATGGTGCGAAAGGAGAGACTCGAACTCTCACGCCTTACGGCGCTGGAACCTAAATCCAGTGCGTCTACCAATTCCGCCACTTTCGCAGGCCAATTAGTGTAATATAGTCCGCGGTCTACTGTCAGCCTTTTTCCAGGGCTGCGGCCAGTGCCGACGACCTGTTTCAATCGCACCGTTCAATCGACTGCAGAAAGCCCAGCGGCCCATGTCCGACGATTACGCCGTCAATCATTACGAGAATTTTCCTGTTGCCTCCGTGCTGCTGCCGCGCCGCCTGCGTCGCCCGGTGCGGATTATCTATCGCTTTGCCAGGGCAGCCGACGATTTTGCCGATGAAGGCAATCTGCCGGCGGAAGAGCGCTTGCGTCTTTTGGACGGATTTCGCGCCCAGCTGGCGCTGATTGAACAGGGACAAACGCCGCGGGAGCCGCTGTTCGCTGATCTGGCGGAAATCATCCGTCAATACCAGTTGCCGATTCAGCTGTTTTACGACCTGCTCAGCGCT
The DNA here is from genome assembly GCA_021847305.1 of Pseudomonadota bacterium. GTDB lineage: Bacteria > Pseudomonadota > Gammaproteobacteria > Burkholderiales > JAJZQI01 > JAJZQI01. The sequence goes on from JAJZTZ010000016.1 coordinate 18,313, forward strand.
TTCAGCCAGGACGTCAGTAAAACACGCTACGCCAATTTCGGCGAGGTCATGGATTACTGCCGCCGCTCCGCCAATCCGATTGGCCGGCTGCTGCTGCATCTGTACGGTGAAACCGACGAGCGCAATCTGGCACACAGCGACGCCATCTGCTCGGCTCTGCAGGTGATCAATTTTCTGCAGGATGTCGCAATCGACTATAAAAAGAATCGTATCTACTTGCCGCAGGACGAAATGGAAAAGTATCGTATCCGCGAACAGCACATCGCTGCCGGCGATACCGGCGGGATGTGGGTGCCATTTATCATGCCGCAGATCGAACGCGCCAGAAAACTGCTGCAGGGCGGCGCACCGTTGGGCAAGGAACTGCCCGGCCGGCTGGGACTGGAAATGCGCCTGATCATTGCCGGCGGCGAGACAATTTTGCGCAAGCTGTATCAGAGCAAAGGCGACATGTTCAACCAACGGCCGGTACTGCAACCGCAAGACTGGCTGAAAATGCTGTGGAAGGCGCTGCGTGCCCGATAGGCAGAGCAGGCGCGATACCTATTTAGAGGATTAAGTGTGACACCTGACGAATATTGCCAGGACAAGGCCGCCAAGAGCGGATCCAGTTTTTATTACAGCTTTCTGTTCCTGCCGCCGGAAAAACGGCGCGCAATCACCGCACTTTATGCGTTCTGCCGTGAAGTGGATGACATCGCCGACGAATGCCACGACATTGTTGTTGCCAGCACCAAGCTGGCCTGGTGGGAGGCCGAAATTCGCCGCGCCTTTGAAGGCGGGCCGCAACATCCTGTAACCCAGGCGTTGCAGGATGGCATCAAGCGCTATGACCTGCCCATGGAACTGTTCATCGAAATCATCGACGGCATGCGCATGGATCTTGGCGAAGTCCGTTATGGCGACTTCAAGTCACTGCAACTGTATTGCTACCGTGTAGCCAGCGTGGTGGGGCAACTGTCTGCCAGCATTTTCGGTTACAGCGACCGTAAGACCCTGAAATACGCCAATGATCTGGGCATGGCCTTTCAACTCACCAATATCATTCGCGATGTTGGCGAAGATGCCCGGCGCGACCGCATCTACCTGCCGCAGGACGAACTGCGTCAGTTTGGCGTGAGCGAAGACGACATTCTCAATGGCAGACAGACGGAAGAATTTACCCGTCTGATGGCGTTTCAGGAACAGCGGGCGCAAAGCTACTATGATTCCGCCCTGGCTGCACTGCCCCAAGCCGACCGGAAAAGCCAGTTAACCGGTCTGATCATGTCGGCGATTTATCGCTGCCTGCTGGACGAAATCAAACGCGACAACTTCCAGGTACTTAACCAGCGCATCTCGCTCACCCCTATCCGTAAATTGTGGCTGGCGGTGAAAACCTGGTTGCGCGGCTGATCCGGTACCCAGCATGACGCGTAAAGTAGCGATCATCGGAGGCGGATTCGCCGGAATGGCCGCCGCTGTCGCGTTGACACGCCAGGGCGTGCCTGTCAGCGTATTTGAGGCCGGACGCCAGCCCGGCGGTCGTGCCCGTACAGTACAGCTGAACGACCTGAACCTGGACAACGGCCAGCACATTCTTATTGGCGCCTACCGCCACACGCTGGAACTCATAGATTTTCTCCACCCCGCAGTGCCGCCCCCCTACCAGCGCCTGCCGCTCACGCTGGAAGTGCCCGATCGCTTCAGGCTGCAGGCCGCCCGCCTGCCGGCCCCCTGGCACTTGCTGGCCGCCATTCTGCGCGCCGAAGGCATTACCTGGAAGGACCGGCTGGCACTGACCCGCTTTCTTTCCAGGCTGAAAAAACAGCGTTTCAAACTGCCGCACGACGAACCGCTGCTGGGCTTTCTGCAGCGCCACCGGCAGTCGCGCTTTCTGCTGCAGTGGTTGTGGGAACCGCTGTGTCTGGCAGCATTGAACACACCGCCCGGCATTGCTTCCGCCCAACTGTTCATTAATGTATTGCGTGATAGCCTGATGGGCGCGGCCGGGGACAGCGACATGGTGCTGCCCGCTCGTCCGCTTGGGGAGCTATTGCCGGAAGCGGCCGGCAACTGGATACGCCAGCACGGCGGTGCGGTACACACCAGCTGCCGGGTCAGCCGGATCGCCCAGGAAATTGACGGCTTTACCATTCACAGCCCGCTGGGCAACCAATCATTCAGTCACGTCATCTGCGCCACGGCACCGCAACATAGCAGCGCCCTGTTACCCGCCTCGCCCCTGCTGGCGGACATCCGGGCAAAACTGCAACGTTTCGATTATCAGCCCATCTATACGGTTTATCTGCAGTACCAGCCCGGCACGCGCCTGCGCACGCCAATGTGCGCCCTGCCCCCTGGGCGCATGGTGCAGTGGCTGTTTGACCGTGGCCAGCTCACCGGCGAAGCGGGTCTTCTGGCTGCGGTCATCAGCGCCCATGGGCCACATGTCGAACTGGGTCACAACGATATTGCCAGCCTCGTCGATGAGGAAATACGCGCCACACTTCTCCCTGCCCTGCCCCCCCCGCTGTGGCATCAGGTGATCGCCGAGAAACGCGCCACCTTTGCCGCTGTCCCGCATCTTGAGCGCCCAGCCCAGCGCACGCCGCTGCCGCATTTTTATCTGGCGGGCGACTATACAGCCGGGGATTATCCGGCAACGCTCGAAGGCGCGGTGCGAAGTGGGTTACAATGTGCGGATTTGGTGATGCAGTAGCACTCTGCTGCGCCAACTCCAGCAACCGGATAGCAAACTGAATTCAGCGCAAGGAAACCACCATGATTCAATACCAAGCCCCGGCAGACCTTCTGCGAGATCGTGTCATTCTGGTCACAGGTGCAGGCCAGGGATTAGGTCGCGTTGCCGCGCTTGAATTTGCCAAACACGGCGCCACCGTCATTCTGCTCGGGCGCAAAGTGGAAAAACTGGAAGGGGTCTACGATGAAATTCTCGATGCCGGCTACCCCGAAGCGGTGATTTTCTCCATGGATCTGGAGCAGGCCAGTGACGATGATTTCAAGGCCATGGCACTGGGTATCAAACAGCAGTTCAAACGTCTCGATGGCATTTTGCACAACGCGGCGCGCTATTTCACGCCGAGCCTGCTGGAATCCCAGCCGTTGGATCAGTGGATGACCCTGTTGCGCGTTAATCTGGCTGCGCCGTTTGCCCTGACCCGCGCCTGCCTGCCGCTGCTGCGCCAGGCGCCGGACGCTTCCGTGATCATGACCGGCGAAACCCACGGCCACACCCCGAAAGCCTACTGGGGCGGATTTGCGGTTTCGAAGGCCGCCCTGGAAGCCCTGACCAAAATCTGGGCCGATGAAATGGATTCACAATCGCCGCATATTCGCATCAACGCGGTCATCCCCGGTCCGGTCAACACACCGATGCGCACCCGCAGCCACCCCGGCGAGGTCGCAGAAAGCCGCATCCAGCCGGAAGCACTGATGCCGTCTTACTTGTACCTGATGGGACCAGACAGCAAGGGCAAAAACGGCATCATTTACGACCTGGCCAACGTCGAATACTGAGCCCCCCGGACGACAGCCCAAGGGCGCGAAAACCACCGCGCCCGCCAGATCTGAATACTAGCGCGTAGCGAAGGAATAGATTTCGCTGCCGACCACGATCTCGTCGCCCTCTTTGAGCAGGACTTGGGCCTCGCCCAGGCTCTGCCCATTAAGTTTCAATGCACGGCCGCCGACCACCGGCTGCAAATGAAAGCCGTGCGGCCGCCGCACAATAACGGCATAACTCTTGTCAGGCAAACCCAGCGGATGAATGACACGCTGCAGTTGAATCGGTTTTGCTGAGGCCACCCCGTTTAAGGGGCGCAGCACGCCTTCCGGCAATTTCATTCCGCTCACCCGGGCGGCGCTGATTCCCGGCTGTTTTTCCGCCGGCTTGTCGATATTTTCCGCCCGATCCAGCTCAGCCTCGAGCACTTGCTGGTCGAGCATCATGGTTTGCTCGAAATCCATTTCCCGTGCTGCCCGCTGACTCATGTATTTGAGTACGAAGCTGCCGATCTGGATCATATCGTTGTTTTGCAGGATATGCTTTTCGACTTTTTCGCCGTTGACCAGAGTGCCGTTGGTGCTGCGATCCTCAAGAATCTGGTCGTTGGCGACGCTGACGATCACGGCATGCTGCTTGCTGACCGAGCCGTCTTCCAGCACCAGGTTGCATTCGGCCTGCCGCCCGATAATGAAGTTCTCCTGATCAACGAAAAAATGGCCGATTACCGTGCCATTACGCGTAACAATCAATTTAGCCATATGCTACTTTCCACCCTACCGTTTCAGCCAGCCGAACAGGCGCGATGTCAGACCCGCCTTGTCCACACTCTGACTGCTTGCCCGGATCAGAATCACTGAGACATTATCATGACCGCCGTTATCGTTGGCCATCTGTACCAGAATCTCGGCGGCCAGGGGCAGCTTGATGGATAAGGTGCTTAGCGCCAGGGCAATGTCTTCGTCGTTGACCATGTCGTTGAGGCCATCGGAACACAGAAGATAGATATCGCCTTCTTCAACAGCAAAACGCTGGGTATCGACCACCACGGCGCCTTCAGCACCAAGCGCACGCGTCACCAGATTGCGGTTATGCGACAAGCGCGCTTCTTCCGGACTGATCAGGCCGAGCGTAATTTGCTCCTGCAACAGCGAATGATCGAGCGTCAGCGCCTCCATCTTGCCTCTGCGCATCCGGTAAAGGCGGGAATCCCCTACGTGCGCGACACTCAGCACATCATCATGAAAATGCGCAACAACAACCGTTGTGCCCATTTTTTCGAAATCGCGGTTCAGTCGCGCAGCACGGTAGATCTGGCTGTTGGCGGAGGCAATGGCATTGACCAGCCCGGATTCATAGCTGTCATCCGCAGACGTCGCCCCGCCCTGCACGATTTTCTGCTGAATGATCTGGGCCGCCATACTGCTGGCCACATCGCCGGCCTTGTACCCGCCCATCCCGTCAGCCAGCACGAACAGGCCGTTTTCTCGGTCGCACAGCACGTTGTCTTCGTTGAAGGTACGCACCATGCCCTTGTCAGACAACTGTGCGCATTCGAGGTGTATTCTCCTCATGGTGTCCTGTCTCGTTTTATTTTTCAGTTATTGGTGTCTGTGGCGCATTCTCGCACCCGCTCAGGTGTCTGACAAGCCCGTCTTTTCCTGATCCAGATGGTAAAGCCAGGCCAGCAGTTCTGCCACGGCGACATACAGTTGCGGCGGGATATGTTCGTCCAGATCAACCTGCATCAGCAGCGAAACCAGCTCCGGCGATTCATGCACATATACCCCTGCTGCGCGGGCGCGTTCAATGATCGTTTCTGCCAGAATGCCATAGCCTTTGGCAACCACGCGCGGGGCGTTGTCGCTTTGTTGGTAGGCCAGGGCCACTGCCAGGCGGCGATCAGCGTCCGGGTTCTTCATGCACAACCTGCATACCGCTGACGGTCAGTCCGGCCGCTGCCAACCGGTCGAGTAATTGCTGCTGGCCCTGCCCGAGCAATGCGGCGCTGTCGCTCTGGGCGGCCTTGAGTGACAAGTTCAACTGGCCGGCAGCCAGACTGAGCGTTGCCTGAATGCCACCCAAAGAAGGCATGTCCAGTTTCAGCCGCGAACTCCAGCTGGCAGCCTCTGCCTCGTCACGATCGGCATTGCGCCGCCCGTCTTCCTGAATCTGCCAGTCCATCTGCTGACCGGGCCAGACCTCGCCATGCCAGACAACCTGACGCATATCCAGCACATCAAGCTGCTTCTGCACCAGGTCGCTGACCTGCGGATTAACCGGCTCGTGCCGACCCGGCTGCGCCGCTACAGCATCCTTGAGATTTTCCGCGGGCGCGGGTGAAGAAGGTGGCAGTTGCCCCTGCGGCTCGTGCCGAAGCGAAGCCAGCGAGCGCTGACCGGTCACCCAGTCGGCCTGATGCGCTTCGTAAAACAGTCCGCTTTCCGAAACCGAACGTTTAAGCGCATTCGCCAGATTGGCGGTGTCAGCGGGCGGCTGCTGCAGCACCGGCTGATAGACTCGCTCGGGTTTGCCGCTCACCTGCTGAGGGGTGTCGGCGTGCGCCTGCCCCTCTGCCAGCTGATCAGTTCGACTGAGCAATGCGCCGATGAAACGGGCGGTTTCCGACAAAGTGACATTTTTTTCCGCACCGCCTGGCAGGGTAGGCAAATCACGCGTCAGCGCAAACGTCAGTCGCGGTTTGCTGGAAATGAAGGTCAGTTCAAGCTGCTCCCCCGGCTCGGTATTGCGCGGCAGGTTCATGTCCAGCGTCTTGTCAGCCACTTGCACTTCAAACCGGCCGTTGGGCAGAGAACCGAGGACAAAAGCCGGCACTTTCTGCCCCGGAACGAACTCTGGCAGTTCCGCCGGGCTGTCGCTGACCTCGATCAGGGCCGGCGCAGCCGCCTTTACAAGCAGCTGCAACTGGTGCTGGATATCGTTATGAATCATTCACAGCCCCTCCGGAACAGGGAAATGTTAGACACGATGGGCCTGATACAGCGCCACAATCAAATCCGCTTCGGCACGCGATATGCCACACTGCGCCGACACATCATCGGCACTCAGCCCCCGTTGTGCCATTTCAATCGCCTCTTCGTAAGGCGTGCCGGACAAACCATTGCGCCCGGACAGCTGTGTTTCCAGCTGTTCAATGCGCTGCTTCAATTCAATAATATCGGCACGCAGCAACGCAACTTCATCACTGTTTTCACGCCGGCGACGAAACACGCTCATGCCGGCCTTGCCGTTGCGCCGCAGCAGCAGTAGCATTTCTGCAACATAAATTCCCAGCACCACCAGAACGACAATCAGCAGCTCACGCCAGGTAATAACAATTGACTCCACTCGTATCCCGCTTCTTTATTCCTGTTTTTTGTAGCATAGCATGCAACGTGCCAGAACGTTTTCGTCCGCCCGCATGCTCACCGACAGACCGCCCAGATTAACGAATGTTACGCTTGAAGCGGCGTAGTTGCTATAATTACACCCTTTTCCACCCGTTGGATAGCAGATGAGGTTTCGCACTTTACGTTCCGTGGCATTTGCCATTGCCCTGCTCGGGCTGGGCGGCTGTGCCAACACGCCGACAAACGACCCGATCGAGCCATTCAACCGGCAAATTTACCGCTTTAACAAAGCTGCCGATAAAGCGGTCATCAAGCCGGTTGCAGAAGCATACAAGAACGTGGTGCCCAGCCCCGTACGCACCGGTGTGCACAACTTCCTCTCCAACCTGGATGACGTAGTGGTGCTGGCCAACGACCTGCTGCAATTCAAACTGATGCAGAGTGCATCCGATGCATCGCGGCTGCTGGTGAACACAACCTTCGGCATTCTCGGACTGTTTGACGTAGCCACCCCGGCGGGGTTACCCAAGCACGACGAAGACTTTGGTCAGACACTGGGCTACTGGGGCATCGGTCCGGGATTCTATGTCATGCTGCCGATTCTGGGGCCAAGTGATTTGCGCGACTCCGTCGGCCGCCTGGGCGACGGCCAGATTGACCCGATCTGGCAGCAGACGGATATGGCCACCCGTAACCAGCTCGTGGTTACCGACACCATCGACCGCCGCACCGAATTGCTATCCACCAGTGAAGTGCTCGACACGGCGGCACTCGACGAATACAGCATGCTGCGCGACGGCTACCTGCAGCGCCGCCAGAGCCTGATCTATGACGGCAACCCGCCATTGCCGAAATACGACGACGAGTAACCACCAAGGTACTGAAACCGCGCTGCGCAGACGGCTCCAACCCGAAATTTGCGCTAGCATGAGCGACCCAGACTCGTCCCTTCAGATAGCCGCCTGATTTCCCCCTTTGTGTTCCCGATCGCCGGACCGGGAAGATCGGGCGGCCGGCGAACCGGGAAGAACATTTCCGCTCTGCTCGCTACCGAACCGGTAGCGATATCCCCGGCCTTTTGAATGTATATGGATCATCAATGACGCAAGGATTCGCACTCACCCTTCTCGCCCTGCTGCTCTACGGCATCTGGGGCTTTTCCTACAAGGTGCTCTCAATCAAGGAAATCCAGGGAGAATGGGTAGTCGCACTGGTTATGCTGTTTGGCGCGCTCATCTCCGCCACACTTGCCGTTGCCCGCTCGGAGCCATTCCCGATTGCCAAAATCAGCGGCAACATTCCTCTGCTTGCCCTCGCTGCCCTGAGCGGCGCCGTGGGTAACATTTTTCTGGTCAAAGCCATGGCCTCACCCGGCCTCAGTTCCGGTGTGGTGCTGGCCATCTCCGGCGCCTATCCGCTGGTCGCCGCCATCCTGGGTTACTTTTTTCTCAATGAACAGCTGACTGGTATTCAGTTTATCGGCATGGCTGCCGTTATTTTTGGAGTTGGCTTGCTGATGATGAAATAAACGACTGTGGCAAAGACGCGCAGCGTTGCAATTCATCAAAGTTGACCGAGCGGCAATCTCCGCAAGGCATTGCCGCAGATTTGTACACACCGATTAAAGCATCCTGTAGCAACAGGGATTGCACAGCCCGTGCTACTCCGCTTCTTCCAGCCCTGCCAGCAAGCCGCCCTGTACAGGTTGCGCCAAAGGCCCGCCCTGCTCTCTCTCCAGTTCAACCTTCTCGATCTGGGCAAAACGCTTGCTGATTTTCTGACTGGTAATCTGCACATCGGCAGCGTCTTCGTGGGCCTGGCGGATGTGGTCGGCCAGCTTCTTCATGCGCTGATCGAAACGGCCGAATTCCTTACCCAGCTTACCCAGTTCGTCCTTGATAATGTGCACCTGCTTACGGGTTTCCACATCCTTGAGCACGGCGCGGGCGGTGTTGAGGACGGCCATTAATGTAGTGGGCGAGACGATCCACACGCGTTTTTGCATGGCATAGTCCACCACTTCGGGATGGTAGGCGTGAATTTCGGCGAACACGGCTTCGGCGGGCACGAACATGACGGCACCATCGCTGGTTTCGTGCGGGATGATGTATTTACTGCTGATGTCGTCCACGTGTTTTTTGATGTCGGCGCGGAACTGGCGCTGTGCAGCGGCACGATCGGCTTCGGCAAGGCCGTCGTCAAACATGCGGTGATAGTTTTCCAGCGGGAATTTGGAATCAACCGCCACCATGCCGGTGGGTTCCGGCAGTTTGAGCACGCAGTCTGCGCGGCTGCTGTTGGAAAGGGTGTACTGCATTTCGTAGGCAGTCACCGGCAGGATGTTACGTACCAGCGCTTCGAGCTGCACTTCGCCAAAGGCGCCGCGCGATCGTTTATCGCCCAGCAGCTCCTGCAGGCTGACGACGTTGGTGGTAAGGCCGTCGATTTTTTTCTGCGCTTCGTCGATGGTGGCCAGGCGGGCCATGACGTTGGTGAAGGTTTCATTGGTTTTTTTGAAGCCTTCGTCCAGCCGCTCGCTCACTTTGCCGCTGATCTGCTCCAGCCGGGCATCGACGGCTTTGGTGAGCGTTTCGATCGTGGCGGTGAGTTGCTGCGCGGACCCGCGCAGGCTGTTTTGCAACAGCTCCTGTTCGGCGCGCCCCTGCTCGGCGAGAGTTTCATGCAGTTTGGTGAGCAGTTCGGTGCGCAAGCCGTCCTGCTTGGCTTGCAGCGCAGTATTGAGTTCAGCCAGCTGTTGCTGCAGGGTTTCGCGATTCTGCGCCAGATTCTGCTGCTGCGATTGCTGCAGTGCCTGCAGGCCTTCGCGGGTCAGATGCAGTTCGCTGGTCATGGCGCCCCGCAGGCGTTCGACGTTTTCCGCCAGCGAAGTGGCCATACGATCGGACTGGCGATTCAGCCCTTCGTGCAAATCGGTAAGCATGGCGCGGTGTTGCGCCGAGAGATGAGCCGTCAGCTGGCTCGTGACTTGCTGGTTAATCTGCTCCGGCAGAATAGCCAGCAAAGCCGATTGGCGTTTGAGTTGCAGCAGTAGAACAACCAGGGTGGCAACAACGACCGCCACTCCGATAATAAGCAGCACAGCCGTTGTATCCATCTTGCATCACCCCTGTTGTGTTAGTCCTTTTTAGTCCACATTGTAAAACACGCGCTTGCGCGCGTGTTGTTTACAGCTGCTATGCGGCTTAACCTGCCGAAATTTCCTGGCAGGTTAGCCTTCGCCGAGACTCGCCCGGTTTAAGCGCGAGATGCGCGTTTGCGCTCGTGTTCCTGCAGGAAACGCTTGCGCAGGCGGATGGTCTGCGGAGTAATTTCCACCAGTTCGTCGTCGTCGATGAATTCCACGGCGGATTCCAGTGTGAGCTTGACCGGAGTGGTCAGGCGCACGGCTTCATCAGTACCGGAAGCGCGTACGTTGGTGAGTTTTTTGCCCTTGATGGGGTTCACCACCAGATCGTTGTCGCGGCTGTGAATGCCGATGATCATGCCTTCGTACAGCTTGTCGCCCGGCGACACGAACATGCGACCGCGGTCTTCCAGGTTCCACAGGGCATAGGCAACCGCCTCGCCGTTTTCCTGACTGATCAGCACGCCGTTGTGACGCCCCGGCAGATCGGCTTTCACCGGTGCGTATTCGTCAAATACGTGGCTCATCAGACCGCTGCCGCGGGTCATAGTGAGGAATTCGCCCTGGAAGCCGATCAGGCCACGCGCCGGAATGCGGTATTCCAGACGGGTGCGACCGTTGCCGTCCGATTCCATGTTGGTCAACTCGCCGCGGCGACGACCCAGCTCTTCCATCACGCCGCCCTGGTGTTCATCTTCCAGATCGATGGTGAGCAACTCGTACGGCTCGCACTTTTCGCCGTTGATTTCCTTGAACACCACGCGCGGCTTGGCTACAGCCAGTTCAAAGCCTTCACGGCGCATGTTTTCCAGCAGAATGGTCAGGTGCAATTCACCGCGACCGGACACACGGAATACATCGGCGTCTTCGGTGTCTTCCACGCGCAGCGCCACGTTGGTGAGCAGCTCTTTGGTCAGACGATCACGAATCTGGCGACTGGTAACGAACTTGCCCTCGGTACCGGCCAGCGGTGAGGTGTTGACCATGAAGTCCATGGTCAGGGTCGGCTCGTCCACCGTCAGCATGGGCAAGCCAACCGGGTTGTCTTTGTCGCAAATGGTGACGCCGATACCGATTTCCTCGATACCGGAGATGATGATGATGTCGCCGGCTTCTGCACCTTCAACCGGCACGCGCTCCAGACCACGGAAGCCCAGCACCTGGTTGATCTTGCCGGTGGCAACCTGGGTCTCGTGATTCATCACGGCGACCTGCTGGCCCGGCTTGATACGGCCATTGAGCACACGCCCCACACCCAAACGACCGGTGTAGGTGGAGTAGTCCAGTGCGGCGACCTGCAGCTGCAGCGGTGCATCCGGGCTGCCCGGCGGGGTCGGCACGTGCTTGAGCACGGTTTCGAACAGCGGGCGCATGTCGCTCGACTCTTCATCCAGATCCAGCTTGGCGAAACCGTTCAGACCGGAAGCGTAAACGATGGGGAAATCCAGCTGTTCGTCGGTCGCACCGAGTTTGTCGAACAGATCGAAGGTCTGATCCACCACCCAGTCCGGACGGGCACCGGGACGGTCAACCTTGTTGATCACCACGATGGGACGCAGGCCCTGGGCCAGGGCTTTTTTGGTCACGAAACGAGTTTGCGGCATCGGACCTTCTACGGCATCCACCAGCAGCAGTACGCCGTCCACCATACCCAGCACGCGTTCCACTTCACCGCCGAAATCGGCGTGGCCCGGGGTGTCGACGATATTGATGTGGGTGCCTTCATATTCGATGGCGGTATTTTTGGCCAGAATGGTAATGCCACGCTCTTTTTCCAGATCATTGGAGTCCATCACGCGCTCATCCACCTGCTGATTTTCGCGGAAGGTGCCAGACTGGCGCAGCAGCTGGTCTACAAGAGTGGTTTTACCGTGGTCAACGTGGGCAATAATGGCAATGTTGCGAAGAGCGCGAGACATGGATGATCAACTTTAAAATCATGAAAACTCGCTATTTTAACATGCCAAGTCTTTCAAGTAGATGAATTCTGGAAAAGAGTCTTATCTGTTGCCGCAAATGCGACACCCGGCCGATGCCGACAGTGCGATATAAATTGTCATTCCTCGCTATATCTTTTACATTTACGTCTAATGATAAATACAACACATCCACTGCTTTTCATTCGTATCAGGTGAGCATTTCATGCAGTCTGTCTGCCCCATACCTCGCCTTTGCCTGCTCTGAAGCCATTCCACACAATGCCGCTGGATAATCATTCTTTTCTCATATCGTTGGGCATTGTCAG
>JAJZTZ010000129.1 GCA_021847305.1 Pseudomonadota bacterium
ACAGCATAGGAACTGGAAATCACCAGATCATAGGAAGAAAGATCGAATTGTTCGACCGCCAGCGGCATCAACGGCAAATAGTTGCGGTATTTCTTGCGCGCAAACGGCAACGTTTGAATAAACGAGGTGTTGACCCTACGCCCACCAAGAAAATGCCGTTCCGACTCCGGCACAAATTCAACCGTCGAAAACAGCTCCGCCTGCGGAAAACAGGCCAGCATCTGCTCCAGCACGCGCTCTGCACCGCCGTACACGGTGAGCCAGTCGTGAACGATGGCGATTTTGGCCTGGGAAATCGGTTTCACTGGCTCTGCCTGCCTTGTACGGGTTTTTGCGCTACGGCTATCACGTTGGCGGTAAATACCGTGGTAAAAGTCGATCGGCCATGCAGCAGGAAAAACAACAGGGAAAATATCGGATTAAACAGCACACGCCACAGTGTACGACGAACCAGCCCAACACCAGCGCGGATCGGCAGGGCCGAGTGCACACCCAGCATATGCAGATTCACACTGGTAAAAAACTGCTGCAGACTTTGCGACGTAAAGGCCCGTACGTGCGTCAAATCACCCTGCCGGAACGGATTGAACGGCGACAAATCGTTCGGCACCTGGACGATGACACTGCCACCCGGTGCGAGTTTTTCATACATCAACTCCCCGAGCGACATCAGCGTATCCAGATCCAGATGCTCCAGTACATCGATCAGCAAAATACAGTCAAACCCGGTCTCAGCGTCCTGCAGCCATTGCAGTGCATCAGCCTGCTGTACCTGACCGAGCCCCAACGTATGCCGTGCATAGCTTACCTGCTCGCCGCTCAGGTCAATCCCTTGCGTATTGGTATAACCAAGCGCCTGCAAAGCCAGCAGGTTTCTGCCATAGCCGCAGCCGATTTCAAGAATACGGGCCGATTTTTCGTGCGGCAGGAATGCACTGAGATTATCCCTGATATATGCCTTGGTCCATGCCAGCGTTTTGGCCGCATCGAGATTGGCGAGTGCGCTGCTGGTTGTATAGCGGTCATACAGCAAGCTCATGCCCTTACCCGGCACGGGCTTCTTAGACTGCATTGAACTGCTTGTTTCTGAACTCATTTTTTATAATATCTGACGGGTGCGATACATAGTTCGGATTTTACCGCGTTCCACTTCGGACAAGTGAACTTTCCACACATAAATCACAAATCCCGCCAGCAGCAACCCTGCGCCGCTGATACGCAGCGGTAACGGCAGGTGTGCCAGCACGGCGGCCATAATGGCAAAACCCGCTAGCTCCAGCAACGGTCGAGCCGAGCCGCCAGACGCCAGAATGGCGTAGCCCATTTCACGTCGCGCCAGCCAGAACAGCAACACCATATCAATGATTGCCCATGCCATCCAGGCAAACGCGGCACCATTCACCCCGTAGTAATACACCAACGCCAACATCACTGGCACGTAGAACGGCAACTCCCACACATGCCGCAGCGCGGTGGGCCGAGGGTGCCCGGTGGCTTGCAGCAGCGTATAGGGCACATGTGCCAACGCATTAAAAAACACCCCGAGCATCAGTAAGTCCAGCACCACGGCACTTTGCCCGGCAAAGGCCGGGCCGATCCACACCCCCAGCGCATCCCGCCCCAGCGACAAGGCCAGAATCACGAACGGAAAACAAAGTATGCCGATATAAGTCAGGCTGCGGGCGCAGGTGGTCCGCAAGGTATCAACATTTTGCCCGGCAGCCGCCAGATAAGGGAACATGGCGGACGCGATTGCGCCGGGAATAATCAACAGGCGCAAAATGATTTCCATCGGCGTGGCATAGTAAGCCAGATCCGCCACCGCCCTCAGCCAACCAATGGCCAACCGGTCCAGATAACCCATCGACATCAGCGTGCCCACACCTGTGGCGACAAATACCCAGCCGCCATAATGCATCAAGCGGCGCAATAACATCCGGTCTGCCCTCCGCCAGCGCCAGGGCGCCGCCCACAGTACCGACCTGACCACCCAGGCATGGGCCAACAACACCAGCAGGCGTGTTGCCGCAAGTGCCAAAGTAATCTGATCGACGCGGTGCGTAAACGGCAAAAGCAGCAGCGGCACAACAAAGCTGGTCAGACTGGCGGGGATTTTGATGACATTCAGCAGGCGAAAACGCGACTGCCCTTCGAGAGTGCCGCGCAACCCCGCCGTCAGCATCACCAGCGGCAGGGTAGCCGCCATGATCATCAGGGATGCATAGAACTCTTCCCGGGAAAGACTCGCGGACAAATGCACCGTGCGGGTAATGATGCCGGCACTCGCCATCAGCAAAAGTGCCGCAATCGAGCCAAAAACAAACAGCATCAGCAAAGCCGCCCGCACCAGACGTGAAGTCGACAGTAATCTCTGACGTGACCAATAAAGCGCCACGTATTTGGTCGTTGCCCGGCCGATCCCCATGTCGAACAGGCTGAAATAGCCCAGAATGCTCCACACCAGTGTCAACAGGCCAAAACGCTCCGTGCCGAGCGTGTGAATCAGCAGGGGAATGGCGATCAAGCCGGCTGCCATGGGCAACACGCTACCCAGCAGATTCCAGACTGCATTGTGAGACAGTTTACTCAACACGCCCCCGATCAACGCCCCTGAGCGGCTGCACGATTAACCGGCCACCCGTCGGTATACATCCATGGTCTGCTGTGCACAGGCAGTCCAGGTAAACTGTTGCACCCGCTCGCGGCCGCGTTCGCGCAAATCCGCCGCCAGCACATCATTTTCTGCCAGTCGCCGCATTGCCTCGGCTATCGCATCGGTCTGCAACGGGTCAACCAGCAACGCCGCATCGGCCGCCACCTCAGGTATCGAGGTGGTGTTCGAGCTGATCACCGGCACCCCGGCGGCAAACCCCTCCAGCACCGGCAAGCCAAAACCTTCATACAAGGAAGGGTACACCAGCCCGCGCGCCGCCTGCAGCAAGGCGTGCAATTCCGCGTCCGACACATTGCTGAGCCAGCGGCCGCAGCCTCTTTGCTGCAACCCCTCCAGCTCCGGCAACAATTCGTCCGTGCCCCAGCCGTTGCGCCCGACAATGACCAGCGGAAAAGCCTTCTGCATCTCCGCCGGCAACATGCGGTGTGCCGCCAGAATGCGCGCCACATTCTTGCGCGGCTGAATGGTGCCGACAAAAATAAAATACCCGGCAGCCAGGCCATATTTACCCAGCACGGCAGCCCGCTGCGCTTCCGTCACCGGTTGTGCATAGGCCGGATTCACGCCCAGATAGGTCACATCGATGCGTTCAGGCGGAATGCTGAAATAATGCACGATATCGCTTTTGCTGAATTCGGAAATGGTAACGATGCGCTGAGCCCTACGTGCCATACTGCGAAAGGCAAAATTTTTGATCCGGCGCAGTCGCGCTGACGCCCATTCCGGATGCGCCAAAGGAATCGCATCCATGATCGTAGCCACGACAGGGACGTGTGTCAGACGCGGAATGTGGTGATCGGGTGCATGAAACAGATCCAGTCGTTGCTGCAAAGCCCGTGACCGAGGAAAAGATTGCCCCGTCAGCACTGAAAAAGCCGTGCCCGCCTGGAAGCCGGCCGGAAGGCACTCCAGCGGCACAGAAAACTGCTGGCGAAGGGAATCCAGCTCACTGCAACGGCCAAACTGCACTGCCGTTACTTCGGCCTGCCGGGAAATTTCTCCCAGCACATGCCGGGTATAGATGCCAATACCATCCACGTGGTCGGTCAACAGACCGCGCACCAGATGCGTTACGCCGAATCCGACTCGCATCAGGCCTGGTACATCGTCCGCAGGGTCTCTTCCAGCGGAATCTGCGGCACCCGCCCCGTCAATTGCCTCAGCAACGCATTGTCGCCGCGCAAAACGGGCAATTCGTTTGCCCGCACAAACGCCGGGTTCACCTGTATCTCGATCGAATAGCCGGCAACGCGTTCCATGGCGGCCACCACTTCACGCAGGGGCGTCGCTGTACCGCTGCAAACATTCACCGCCACCGACCGCACAGAACACTCCAGCAAATCGATATAGGCGTCCATCACATCGCGCACATCGCTGAAATCACGACTTACGTCTAAGTTACCCAGTTCAATGAACTTTGCGTCACGCCGGAAATGTGCCACGATTTTCGGCACCAGAAACTTCTCGTCCTGCCCCGGGCCGGTATAGTTAAATGGACGGGTCAGTACAATAGGCAAACGGTCAAACCAGGTGCGGGCCATGTGTTCCATTGCCAGTTTGCTCATGGCGTAATGGTTCACCGGTGCCGGGCAAAGCGACTCGTCCAGCACCTCCAACCCCGGCGTACCGTAAACGTTGGCGCTGCTTGCCAGCAATACCTTCTCTGGCGCCTTATCCAGCCCTGCCAAAGCTTGCAGCAGGTTTTGCGTACCAAACAGGTTTACACGATAAAACCCCATTTCGTCCGCATGCCCGACGAAAGCCAAACCAGCCAGATGCATTACATAATCGGGCTTCACAGCCTCTACTACCACTTTAACGGCAGCCGGATCAGTCAAATCACATCCGTACACATCCGGCCCGGACTCGCCATGATCCAACCCCACCACACGATAGCCGCGGGCCGCAAGCGCCTTGACGGCGTAATAGCCGGTAAATCCCTTGGATCCGGTTACAAGTACTGTTTTCAACTTAGTGCCTGATTTCTTTCGTAGAGCCGTAACCGACCCGTGCAACATGGTCAAGTAAGGCACTGTTATCGATTTGCTGCTCAATGACCAGGTCTACTTTCCATGGCAGCCTCAAATCGTCTATGGCATTTTCCAATCTGAACTTCTCTGGCAAACCCAAATTGGGAGCATCAATACACAAATCAATGTCAGATACGACTCGATAATTCCCTTTTGCTCGATAGCCAAAAAGCCGCACCCCGTGGACCTTCTCGTTAGCAGACAGCAATGCCACTAATTTGTCTATTGCCTCGTCAGGAAGTCCAAACCGCATAACCGGTTAATTCCGCATTGATTCCATCCGCTCGGCAAACGCCACAAAAAGCGGAAAATAATTCACTATAATCCGCTCTGCAACCCTATCTGCAACGGATTGGTTATAGGTGTGCGAAGACTGATTACGACTCTTGATCATATCCATCCAGCTCTCGCCATCCTGCACCAGACCATTGGCAAAAGCCTCTCTTACCGCATCCCGCGAGCCGGTAATATTTGCATTACCCTGATACGTAAAATAATCCTTCATCACGTTCCAGGCGAGCTCATGGGTAAAATTGAAGACGTGTATCAGCCCTTGCTGTTCAAGTTCCGACAACGGGCGGATTTTGCAAAGCTCTATAGCTACTTCTAGCCGGGCAAACGCCCGCAAAAAATTCTCAAAGCCTTGCTGCCAACAGCCTTCCGGCTCACTCAGAAATACATTCCTTGTGGCGCACACCTGGGATCAGCACTTAATTCAGCACGCGCTCTCCATTCACTACGACCGGTTTTCCCGAAACATAGGAATACAGTACATCCGGGCATATATCTGCGCCATTCGGCCAGACAATCGTCCCCAACTCCTTATTCAAACGAACCTGCGCGAAATAACTCTGGTCCAGCAGCGGCGCAAAAACCCCGCTGTATTGGCTAATAACCTGATCCAGATTAACGGTGCCTTTCAGCCCGTCCGCAAATGTTAACTCAAGCTGGCGGGCTTGAAGTGGGCGCACACCCGTAATGTCGATCATGAACATGCCTACTCCAAGGGCTCTATACGCTTAAGTTCAGCCTGTTGCCGAGCCAGATTCCAGTCGACCATGAGTTCGTCTTGGTGACGGCTGGCCCATTCCATTACCAGACCCATAGCACGCGGAGGCAACTTGCCAGCAAGCAAAGCCAGCGTCTCAATAGCAACCTCTGCCTGATAATCGCCGTAGCGAGCATGAAAATGTGGCGGATTGTGCTCATTGTAATACATGGCGATAATAATACCGAGAAAGCGACTTATCTCAGGCATAGCTCACTCCGCAGTAGTCAGTACCGGAAAAACAGTTGCATACAACAACCCTGTTCTCCAGATTGTAGACCCTCACAGCTTTAGGCAAGTAAATTCGAGGGTTACCCTTCACAGCAGCTCAACCTGCAAACGACTCAAAAGGACGTTCCTTGCTGTACACGGCGCAGATCGGCCTCCACCATCATGGCGCACAATTCTTCCAGCGTTGTCTTCGGCTCCCAGCCCAGCTCTTTCTTGGCGCGCGCCGGATTGCCGATCAGCAGCTCAACTT
>JAJZTZ010000130.1 GCA_021847305.1 Pseudomonadota bacterium
CCGATCTCCTTCATGGCGACCATACGTGCACTTTGCTCGGATGCCATGTTTTCGGCAACGGCGCCGTAAACCAGCGATTCGATGTAACGCTGCATCAGTGCATCGATAACCACCTTGGGATCGGGTTCGTAAATGTAATCCCAGTGGTCTGCCGCATTGCTGGTAATTTTCTCGCCGGTGAGTGGCAACAACTGTTCGACGACCGGTTCCTGCTTCATGGTATTGATGAAGCGGTTGTATGCCAGATACAGACGGTCGATCTTGCCTTCGACGAAGGCATCCATCATTACCTTTACCGGGCCGATCAGGGTTTCCATGTGCGGGGTATCGCCCAGGCCAACCAGCTGGGAGCTGATATTGGCGCCCATGCGTTGCATGAAGCCAGCACCCTTGTTGCCCAGTGGACATACATCCACACCCAGACCCTTGCCTTCCCATTCCTTCATTTTGCCGACCAACAGACGCAGCAGGTTGGTGTTCAAGCCACCGCACAGGCCTTTGTCCGAGGTCACCACAATGACACCTACTCGTTTTACCTGCTCTCGCTCGATCAGCGCCGGGTGGCGATATTCGGCGTGAGCACGGCTCATGTGAGCAGCAACGGTGCGGATTTTGTCGGCATAGGGGCGTGCTTTACGCATGCGTTCCTGTGCGCGACGCATCTTGCTCGCTGCCACCATTTCCATGGCACGAGTAATCTTCTGAGTGTTCTGCACACTCTTGATTTTCGCGCGAATTTCCTTACCGCCGGCCATTTGAATACTCCAGTTCTAGCGTTCGTTTGCCGGCGGCAGTACCGCCGGCGCCGTTACATCAGAATGCTGCGCTAGCCTTGAAGGCTTCAATGGCAGACGACAGGGCTTTTTCGTTGTCCGCGTTCAGGTCTTTGGAGGACTCGATCGCGTCGAGCAGCGCACCATGTTGACCCTTCAGGAAAGACATCAGGGCAGATTCGAACGGCAGAATTTTCTTCACGTCCACATCGTCCATGTAGCCTTTGTTCACGGCGAACAGGGAAACAGCCATTTCAGCGGTTTTCAGCGGAGCGTATTGAGCTTGTTTCATCAGCTCAGTTACACGCTTACCGCGTTCCAGCTGCTTGCGGGTTACTTCGTCCAGGTCGGAAGCGAACTGCGCGAACGCAGCCAGTTCACGGTACTGAGCCAGTGCCAGACGGGTACCGCCACCCAGCTTCTTGATCACCTTGGTCTGCGCTGCACCACCTACGCGGGATACGGACAGACCGGCGTTGATAGCGGGGCGCACACCGGAGTTGAACAGGTCGGTTTCCAGGAAGATCTGACCGTCGGTAATGGAAATCACGTTGGTCGGTACGAACGCGGAAACGTCACCAGCCTGGGTTTCAATCACCGGCAGAGCGGTCAGAGAACCCGTTTTGCCGGTCACGGCGCCATTGGTCTTCTTGGCAACGAAGTCAGCATTCACGCGGGAAGCACGTTCCAGCAGACGGGAGTGCAGATAGAATACGTCACCCGGGTAAGCTTCGCGGCCCGGCGGACGGCGCAGCAGCAGGGAGATCTGACGGTATGCCCAAGCTTGCTTGGTCAGATCGTCATACACGATCAACGCGTCTTCACCGCTGTCGCGGAAGTATTCACCCATCGCGCAGCCGGCGTACGGTGCGATAAACTGCATGGCGGCCGGATCAGAAGAAGAAGCGGCAACGATAATGGTGTGACCCATTGCGCCGTGTTCTTCCAGCTTGCGTACCACGTTGGCGATAGAAGAGGCCTTCTGACCTACGGCAACGTAAATACAGATTACGCCGGTGCCTTTTTGGTTGATGATGGCATCAACGGCAACAGCGGTCTTACCGGTTTGACGGTCACCAATGATCAGCTCACGCTGACCACGGCCTACCGGCACCATCGCATCGATGGATTTCAGACCGGTCATCATCGGCTGGGATACGGATTCGCGAGCAATTACGCCCGGAGCGATCTTTTCAACCGGCGAAGTCAGCTTGGCGTTGATCGGGCCTTTGCCGTCGATCGGCTGGCCCAGGGCGTTCACTACGCGGCCAACCAGTTCCGGACCAACCGGAACTTCCAGAATGCGACCGGTACACTTAACGATGTCGCCTTCGGAGATGTGTTCGTAATCACCCAGAACTACGGCACCAACGGAGTCACGCTCCAGGTTCAGCGCCATGCCGAAGGTGTTGCCCGGGAATTCCAGCATTTCGCCCTGCATTACTTCGGACAAGCCGTGAATGCGAACGATACCGTCGGTTACGGAAACTACGGTACCCTGGGTACGCAGTTCTGCGGAGGTTTCCAGATTCTGAATCTTGCTCTTAATCAGATCACTGATTTCTGTGGGGTTTAACTGCATGATCTCTCCTAGCGTTTCAGCGAATACGCCATGTTTTGCAGGCTGCCACGTACCGACGCGTCGATGACTTCGTCGCCTACCTGAATAATGACGCCACCAATCAATTCGGCGTCAACCGCAACCTGAGGTTCAACTTTACGGCCAAAGCGCTTCTCCAGCGATGCCACCAACTCTTTCAGTTGGGCACCATCCAGAGGATAAGCACTGGTAATGACGGCATCCACGACACCGGCTTCTTTTGCCCGCAGCTCTTCGAACATTTCTGCCACTTGCGGCAGGATTGCCAGTCGGCCATTACTCAAAAGGGTCTTGAGCATATTCAGGCCTTCGGCATTCAGTTCTTTTTCGCACACGGCGGTCAGCGCAGTTTCTACGCTCTGACGGGCCACATTGGGGTTAGCAATGATGGCCGCCATTTCCGGTGCGGTTACTACAGCTACGGCAAAAGCCAGCATCTTGGACCACTGATCCAGCGCTTTTTGCTCCTTGGCGATGTCAAATACCGCCTCGGCATAGGGCCGGGCTATTGTCGTCAATTCCGCCATGATTCGCCTTACAGTTGTTCCTTGATTGCGGTCAGCAGTTCAGCGTGCGCTTTTGCATCCACTTCGCGACGCAGGATCTTTTCAGCACCTGCAACAGCCAAGTCGGCAACCTGCTGACGCAGGGCTTCCTTGACGCGGAACAGTTCCTGTTCCACTTCAGCCTTGGCGGCAGCAATCATGCGATCGCCTTCTTCCTTGGCTGCGTTTTTCGCTTCGTCAACGATTTGCGCAGAACGCTTTTCTGCTTGAGCAATGATTTCGGATGCTTTTACTTTAGCGTCGTGCAACACTTCCGCGGAGCGTTTGGAAGCCAGCTCCAGTTCGTGCTTGCCGCGCTCGCCTGCCGCCAGGCCGTCAGCGATCAGCTGCTTGCGGGCAGCCAGTGCGTTAACGATGGGCGGCCAAACAAACTTCATGCAGAACCAGACAAACATGAAGAACATGATTGTCTGACCTACAAGGGTCACGTTGATGTTCATCCGCGTTCCTCTCTAAACGATTTTAAGACCAGAACGCTTAGATTAAGCAGCCTTCGCGAACAGCAGGAACATTGCCAGACCTACAGCAATCATCGGAACCGCGTCAACCAGACCCATAACCACGAAGAATTGGGTACGCAGAACGGGAATCAGCTCAGGCTGACGTGCAGCGCCTTCCAGGAAGCGGCCACCCAGCATACCGATACCGATAGCAGCGCCAATAGCAGCCAGACCCATCATCAGTGCACCAGCCATAATGATCAGAGCGTTTTCCATGTTTAAATCTCCTGTTAAAAATTCAAAAAATTAAAAAAGTTAAACCAAAAATCGAAACTTACTCAGCCTTAGTGGCTTTCCTGATGCGCCATGTCCATGTACACCACGGTCAGGGTCATGAAGATGAACGCTTGCAGGGTAATAATCAGAATGTGGAAGATGGCCCACGGCAGGGACAGCACCCACTGGATCCAGAACGGCATCAGCGCGATCAGGATAAAGATCACTTCACCGGCGTACATGTTACCAAACAGACGCAGCGCCAGAGATACCGGCTTGGCCAGCAATCCTACGCCTTCCAGCGCCAGGTTAACCGGGAACATCCATTTCGGGAACGGGTGGAATGCCAGTTCGGCAAAGAAACCGCCCGGGCCCTTTACCTTGGTGCTGTAGTACAGAATCAGCAGGAACACGGCAATCGACATACCGAAGGTCACGTTCGGGTCAGTCGACGGCACCACCTTGAAGAACGGCAGACCGGCGTTATGGGCGATAAACGGCAGATAATCGATGGGGATCAGATCCATGAAGTTCATCAGGAAGATCCAGCCGAAAATGGTCAGCGCCATCGGGGCCACCATGTCATTTTTGCCGGTAAAGGAACCGCGCACACTGCTGTCAATGAACTCGATCACCCACTCCACGAAATTCAGCAGACCGCTGGGCACACCGGTAGTGGCCGCCTTAGCTGCTTTGCGGAAGAAGAAGAACAGGAACAACGCCAGGAACAAAGACCAGCCCATGGAGTCAACGTTAACCGCCATGAAACCCATGTCTTTTGCTTCCGCGGCTGTGTGTGCCAGGGTCCAAGTATCCTGAGTCAGAACTTCCGTGTGACCTTCATGATCAACACGCTCGTAGCCCGCCGGCAGCTTCCCAAAAGTCAGGTTCTGCAGGTGGTGCTTGATATACTCCGAAGAGGTCATCATTTCGCTGGACATAACTACTTATTCCCGCCCGTTAATGTTAAAAAGATTCCGCACAGCTGCCCCCAGGCAAAACCGGCAACCAGCGCCAGTGGAGACAACTTTAGCACCGCCATCCCGACCCCAATGGATGCAACAACGACCATCAGTCGTTCGATGCTGGAGCGGATGAGGGTGCCCAATTCCTTGTGTGGTGAACGAGGGCCGCGCCGATTGGCCTGCCACGCCCGCCACCACAACAGCAATACGTTTATCAGCGCAATACTGCCACCGTAGAAAAAGGCCTTGGCTTGACCCAAATCGAAGTACCAGGCTACCAGCCCGGCTACGAGTGAAACGAGTATGACTTGCGCCATAAAGGCCGCGCGCAAGTTTTGCATGAAGTATCCACGCGGCAAAAAATTCCGCAAATTCTAGTGTCTAAAGCGCGTTACGTCAATGACAGTTTAATGACAGTTATGTCTTTTTAAGCGTTTATGACGTTGTCTCCAAAGCTTTATGCACCATTTGTCTTACCTGCGGCAGTAACTCTGCCTCATACCAGGGATTCCTTTTGAACCAGGCAAGATTTCGCGGACTGGGGTGGGGGAGAGGGATGAAATCCGGCCCGTATTCGCGCCATGCCTGTACCGTTTCGGTGAGCGTGGCTTTTTTACGCCTTTCCAGATAGTAGGCCTGGGCGTAGCTGCCCACCAGCAGGATCAGCTGCAATCCGGGCATCTCCGCCCGCAGGCGCGGGTGCCACAGTGGCGCGCAGCGTGGCGGTGGCGGCAAGTCGCCGTTTTTTCCGGTACCTGGATAGCAGAAGGCGGAAGGGATGATGGCGATGCGACTTTCGTCGTAAAAACTTTCCCGATCAAGTTGCAGCCAGGCACGCAGCCGGTCACCGGATGGATCGTTCCAGGGAATGCCGGTTTCATGAACGCGTCTACCGGGAGCCTGGCCGACGATCATGATCCGCGCACTTGCCGAGGCGCGCAGTATCGGTTTCGGCCCCAGCGGCAGCTCATCCGCACACGCCGTACAGGCACTAACCTGTTGCAGCAGCGCGGTCATTGTCATAAGTTGGCGCTCACTCCGGTTTGATGTGGCGCAACAACTCGTCCAGCATATCGAGATTGCTGTACTCTATGATCAGCTTGCCGGCCCCCTTTTTGCCATGCTTCAGGCTGACATGGGTGCCGAGGCGCTCGGACAGCGATTCCGCCAGTCGCACGACGTCGCGATCCGGTTCGGTCGCAACGGATCTTTTCGGCGGATTGAGCAGATGCTGCACCAGTTTTTCCACTTGGCGCACCGACAGGTCTTTCAGCACGATCTGCTGGGCAGCCTCAACCTGCTGGCCGCCGGACAAAGACAGCAGGGCGCGGGCGTGGCCCATGTCGAGCTTGCCTTCCAGCATCATGTTCTGTACCACCGGCGCCAGCCCAAGCAGACGCAGCAAATTGCTCACCGCGCTGCGCGAACGGCCCACGGCGTGGGCTGCCTGTTCGTGGGTGAGACCGAACTCATCTATCAGGCGCTTGATGCCCTGGGCTTCTTCCAGCGGATTCAGATCCTCGCGCTGGATGTTCTCGATCAGCGCGAAGGCAAGCGCGGTTTCGTCAGGGATATCGCGAATCGCCAC
>JAJZTZ010000131.1 GCA_021847305.1 Pseudomonadota bacterium
CTTAATCCGAATATTCATCATGTGATGATCGACGGCGCGCTGAATCAGGCTGAAGTGGCCGAGCGCCAGATCATGGCGGTGCCCACGGTATTTCTTAACGGCGAAGTATTCTCGCAGGGCCGTATGGCGATTGAAGACATTCTCGCCAAGCTCGACAGCGGTGCCGCGGCACGCGATGCCGCCAAGCTGGCGGAAAAAGAGGCCTTCGACGTACTCATCGTCGGCGGCGGGCCCGCTGCCTCTGCAGCCGCCGTATACAGCGCCCGCAAAGGCATCCGCACCGGCGTGCTGGCAGAGCGTTTCGGCGGTCAGGTGCTCGATACCATGGCGATTGAGAATCTTATCTCCGTACCACAGACCGATGGCCCGAAACTGGCCAAGGCGCTGGAACAGCACGTCAAGGAATACGCCGTGGATATCATGAATCTGCAGCGGGCGGAGGCGCTGATTCCGGCCGAAGCCGGTAATCTGCACGAAGTGCGTTTGGCCAATGGTGCCGTACTCAAGGCCAAGAGCGTGATACTGGCAACCGGCGCCCGCTGGCGCGAGCTGGGTGTGCCCGGCGAGCAGGAATACCGCGGCCGCGGCGTGGCCTACTGCCCGCACTGCGACGGCCCGCTGTTCAAAGGCAAGCGCGTGGCGGTCATTGGCGGCGGCAACTCGGGTGTGGAAGCAGCCATCGATCTGGCGGGCATCGTCGGTCACGTGACGCTGTTGCAGTCCGGCGACAAGCTGAAAGCCGATGCCGTGTTGCAAACCAAATTGCACAGCCTGCCCAACGTGACGGTCCTGACCCAGGCCAAAACCAGTGAAATACTGGGTGCCAACGGCAAGGTTGTCGGCTTGCGCTACAACGACAAAGCCAGCGGTACGGAAAAAACCGTGGACGTGGAGGGCGTGTTCATCCAGATCGGGCTGATTCCCAATACCGACTGGCTCAAAGGCACCGTGGCCCTGTCGAACTACGGCGAGATTGAGGTGGATGCCAAAGGCCAGACCAATGTGCCGGGCGTGTTTGCCGCCGGTGATTGCACCACCGTGCCGTACAAGCAGATTGTCATCGCCATGGGCGAAGGGTCAAAAGCCAGTCTGGCAGCGTTTGATTACCTGATCCGGAGTTCGGTCAAGGTGTGAGTTGGGCGTGGTTGAAAACAAAAACGGGGGCTTCGGCCCCCTTTTTGTTTTTTGAGGCAGACGGTAGGGTGCAATAACCGAAGAACATTGCACCGGATGTTTGCAGCGTGGACTTTGTTGGCCGGGGGCACCCCGGCCAACAGCCAGAAAGAACCAATAAAAAACGGGGACCGAAGCCCCCGTTTTTGTTCATTGCAGCCAAGCCAAATTACCGACCGGCATTTTCCCGCAAATCCATGTAACGTTCGCGCGGGTTTTCGCCGCCCAGGTACGATGGCAGAATGGCTTCCATCGCCGCCGGCTTGCCGCCGAAGACGGCGGGGAAGTCGCAGCCGCAGACGTTGTCCACTTGCATGGACAGCAGGTTGTCGCGGGTCATCATTTTGCCCGGCAGGTTTTCCAGAATCAGGGCCTGCACATAGGACAGGCGCGGGCACAGCGGAATGATGCTGCGCTTTTTGCCGGTAATGTCCATTACCAGTTCCATGATTTCCTTCAGGGTGTACACCTTCGGGCCGCACAGTTCGTAGGTTTTGCCAAAGGTTTCCAGGTTGTTCAGGCTGGAAACGAAAGCATTGGCGACGTCTTCCACGAATACCGGCTGGAACTTGGCGCCTGCGCCTGCCAGCGGCAGAATCGGGAAGGACTTGATCAGGCCGGCGAATTTGCTGACGAAGCTGTCGCCGCGGCCGAAGATGACCGACGGACGGAAAATGGTCACAGCCATGCCTTGGCCGCGGATGAATTTGGGACCGTTGAGGTACCAGTTTTCGTGCTTGCTGTCCGGCAGGCCGGCTTCGCGTACCAGGTGTTCGCCAATACCTTTGGAGCGCAGGTAGCCGCTGTCGGCGGTCGGTTCGGCGCCCAGGGCGCTCATGTGCAGCAGGCGCGGTACCTGGTTGATGGCGCAGGCATGTACGATCTTGCGCGGCAGTTCAACATGATTTTCGTGGAAGTCGCCGCGGCGCGCCTGCGGTTTGTCCACGCGGCTGCTGTGGCAGTTGCGTTCGTGCAGAATGCCGACCAGGTTGATGACGGCGTCCATGCCTTCAAACTGCTTGTTCAGCACGCGTTCGTCGTGGATGTTGGCTTCCACTACTTCAACGGTGGGCAGAACGATCAG
The DNA here is from genome assembly GCA_021847305.1 of Pseudomonadota bacterium. Classification (GTDB taxonomy): domain Bacteria; phylum Pseudomonadota; class Gammaproteobacteria; order Burkholderiales; family JAJZQI01; genus JAJZQI01. The sequence continues at coordinate 2,258 of JAJZTZ010000131.1, forward strand.
GTCCTTCGAGCGCTCGCGTTTGCGCGTCAGCACGCGCACTTTGTAGCCTTTTTCAACCAGCTGGCTGACGACATAGGTGCCGACGAAGCCGCTGCCGCCCAGTACACATACGTTCTTGATGATCATGCGAAATCCGTTAAATCTGACAAGACAAAGCCGCCATTCTAACGGGGGATGACGGGCAAATCCAGTGTTAAGCAAGCCCTGGATGTATTGTCGCCACCGCTGCGCGGTCTACAAGGGCCGGATGCAAGGTGCGTTGCGCCGGTAATGGCCGCAGCTCTTGGTAACAAGCGCAATGCCGCCGCTGGCCGATGCCGGCGGGCATACAGGCGGCGGTGACAATATGTCCGGGGTCTGATGCAGGGGGAAGCTGCGGAGCCGCTCAGGGCTCCTGCGGGCTGACTGGCTGTCCCGGCGGGCCGATGATGCCGAGACGCTGCTTCAGCGAGACGATCTTGTCGCCTAGCCGGTGGCTGTAATACACCGCGTTACTCATGACTTTCTTGACGTAGTCGCGGGTTTCGCTGAAGGGAATGGATTCGGCGTAAATGGCGCCTTCCAGCCGGTCGCTCGGCTGCCAGCGGCGTGCCCGTCCCGGCCCGGCATTGTAGGCCGCGGTGGCGAGTACCGGCTGCTGATCGAGCAGATCGTAAACGTGGCGCAGGTAATAGGTGCCCAGAGCGATGTTGGTTTCCAGGTCGTGCGCATCTTGCGGACGGAACTGCGCCCAGCCGAGTTTTTTCGCTACCCACTTGGCTGTGCCGGGCATCAGCTGCATCCAGCCCATGGCGCCAACGCTTGATTTGGCCTGGGTGACAAAGCGGCTCTCCTGGCGGATCAGGCCGTAGACCCAGGCTTCGTCGAGCAGGTTTTGCTGGGCGTACTGTTCGATGGCGCTGCGTTCGGGCGTCGGGTAGCGCTGGGCAAAGTCATGCAGCTGGCGGGTTTTGTCGGCTGTGTTGATGGCGCGGTCGAGCCAGCCGGACTGGCGGGCCAGTGCGGCAGCGGCAAGCAGCTGCTTGTCGTTGAAGTTGCGGCTGGCGTAAATCCACTCGCGGTTGGCTTCGTAGCGCATATCCTGCTGATACAGCAGCAGGGCGCGCTGAATGCCGGGAACCTGGGCAATCAGGCGAATCTCGTCGCTGCCGGGGTGGTAGCTGACGTTCGGGGCCGACAGTACCGTGCCCATTTCCTCGGAGGCCAGCTGGCCGTAAAAACTGTATTCGCGCGACAGCGGCAGGAACAGGGCATTGGCTTGCTGGATCTGTCCCTGTTCTTTCAGCGCCCGGCCTTTCCAGTAGCGCCAGGCCGAGTCCTGCTGACCTTCTGGCGTCATGTGATTGATGCTGTCGAGCACCACGGTCCAGTTTTTCTGCCGCAGTGCCGCGCGCACCTTCCAGCCCAGCTGGAAATCGGACAGCGGCGCATTGCCGGCCATGGCAAACCAGTCGAGCGTTTGCGGATCCTGCCGGCGTGATGCTTCGGTGGCGATCCGGCCCCATACATCAGCGCGTTCGGCGGCCGGGAAGGCGGTCTGCAGCTGTTGCCACTGGCCGGCGGCGGCAGGGGCATTGCTGCGGGCCAGCTGCAACACGGCAAAGCGGACGGTCTCACGGGCTGCACGGGTTTCCGGTGCTCTTTTTAACTGATCCAGATAGCGCTGCGGATTTTCCGCTACGCGAGTCAGCTGGGTTGGGCCGTGCGGCAAGAGGATGGCGATGTTTTGCGCGGTACCGGCATTACCGGCCGTGAGAGTGGCGTGCAGGCGATCCCAAACGTCTTCACTGTGCAGTTGGCCGACTTGGATAAGGGTGGCAAACAGTTCCTCGCAAGCGTTAGGCAAATTGTCGCCGTTTTGCCAGATTAAGCGGGCGTCTGCCGCGACATTTTCACCCCGATCCAGCCGTGCCTGCAGATAAAAGCACTGCAATTGCTTGTCCGGGGATGCCAGTTGCGGGTATTCGGTCAGGTAGTCGGGCCAGTTTTTGCGCTTCCCCAGCACCTTCAGCCATTCGCTGCGTACGCGGTCGATCAGCGGGCTGTCCGGGTAGCGCTGGTAAAATCGCTGTACGTCGCTCTCGCTGGCGCTGCTGAGATTGAGCAGCAGGGCGTAGTAGGCGGCGTAGGACTGCAAGGGGCTGCCGGCCATTTGCTGAACGATCTGTTCCAGCCGGTCTGCCTGACGCAGCCGGTAGGCGTCGCGGGCAGGCTGCAGGTCATCATCCGCCATGCCAGTGCCCGGCAGCAGGCCGAACAGGACAAGGAGGAGGATGAAGCAGCGAGAAAAAGCGCGGGTGCTATAGTAAAACATCGTTACACAAGGATAGCATAGATGCCTTATACCAGCCTTAACCCTGCAACCGGACAAGTCCTTGCTAAGCTGCCGTCGTTGTCGCAACCGCAGTGGCAGGCGGCCTTGGCGGAAACCCATGCAGTGTGGCAATCCTGGCGGCATACCGGCTTCAGCCGGCGCGCGGCATTGATGGAGCGTGCTGGCGCACTGTTGCGCGAGCAGCGCGACAGCCTGGCCGGACTGATTACCCTGGAAATGGGCAAGCTGCGGCGCGAAGCGCTGGCCGAGATCGATAAATGCGCCCTGACCTGCGATTACTATTCGGTGCATGGCGAACCGTTCTTGCGCGCTGAGCATATCCCCAGCGACGGCAGTGACAGCTATGTGGCCTACGAGCCGTTGGGGCCGGTGCTGGCGGTGATGCCGTGGAATTTTCCCTTCTGGCAGGTGTTTCGTTTTGCTGCACCGGCGCTGATGGCCGGCAACGCCGGAGTGCTCAAGCCGGCTTCCAGCGTGCCGCAATGCGCGCAGGCGATTGAGCGCCTGTTTGTTGAAGCCGGGTTCCCGGCCGGTCTGTTTCGCACTCTGCTGGTGGAAGCCGCTGAGGTTGCCGAGGTGGTCGCCAGTCCGTATATCGCTGCTGTCACCCTGACCGGATCGGAAGCTGCCGGGCGTTCGGTTGCCGCCGCGGCAGGGCGGGTGCTGAAAAAGAGCGTGCTGGAGCTGGGGGGCTCGGATGCCTTTATGGTGCTGGATGATGCCGATGTCGAGGCCGCCAGCACTGCGGCCGTCCAGTCGCGTTTCCTCAATGCCGGGCAGTCCTGTATTGCCGCCAAACGGTTTATCCTGCTACCGCAGGTCGCTGAGGCCTTTCTTGACCGGTTTGCCGCCAAGGTGGCCAAATTACAGCCGGGCGACCCGATTCATGATGAGACGACGCTGGCGCCGATGGCGCGCGTCGATTTGCGCGATCAGCTGCATCAGCAAGTGCTCACCTCCATCGAACACGGTGCGGTGGCGCGGTTGGGGTGCCAGCCCTTGCCCGGTGGCGGCGCTTTTTATGCGGCGTCGATTCTGGACCGGGTTGCGCCCGGCATGCCGGCCTACCATGAGGAATTGTTCGGCCCGGTAGCAATTGTGTTGCGCGCCACCGATGAAGACGACGCGGTACGGCTGGCCAATGACACCCGCTTTGGTTTGGGGGCTAGTATCTGGAGTCGCGATAGCATCCGCGCCGAAAAACTCTCCCGGCGTATCGAATCCGGCAGCGTTTTCATTAACGGCATGGTCAAATCCGATCCGCGCCTGCCATTCGGCGGTATCAAGGACTCGGGTTTCGGCCGCGAACTGTCCTACCACGGCATTCGCGAGTTCGTGAACGCCAAGACGGTTTGGGTGAAATAAGAGGATTGAGCCAACAGGACTGAGGACTGAGAGAAAAACCGCTTGACCCGGTCGGGCGCGTGCGGTGAAATTTTTACAGTCCTCAGTCCTCAGTCCTCAGTCCTCAGTCCTCAGTCCTCAGTCCTCAGTCCTCAGTCCTCAGTCCTCAGTCCTCAGTCCTCAGTCCTCAGTCCTCAGTCCTCAGTCCTCAGTCCTCAG
>JAJZTZ010000017.1 GCA_021847305.1 Pseudomonadota bacterium
ATTTCGATCGCAATTTTCTCCGTCAAAGCATCATGCCGCTGCTGCTGGAGCGTTTTCCCGCTGCGCGGCAGACCATCGGGCGCAGCGCACGCCACATGGCGGAAGCACAGGTTCTGCTGCAAAGCTATGCCTACGAGTCGGGGTGTATGCGCGACGAATTCCTGGCGCTTGATTGCTGGGCTGCGTTGCCGCTGGAGCAGCAGCGCAATGTCTTGCGTTGCTGGCTGCTCCGTCACGAACTGCAGCTGCCTGCTGAGCGGCGTCTGCTTGAGATGGTACGTCAGTTGCAGAATAGCCGGCCCGATGCGCAGCTGAGGATTGCCGTAACTGCAAGCTGTGAACTCAGGCGCTATCGCGACCGCGCCTGGCTCGTCCCGCACCGGGAACTGCCGCCGCCTGGCTGGCAGATGACCTGGTCCGGAGAGGCTGCACTGGATTTGACCGATTTGGGTGGCCGGCTACATTTTGCCGCCGCCGAAGGACAAGGGATCCGCCGCCAGCTGCTGGATACCGGTGCAGTAACGGTCCGTTTGCGCGCCGGCGGCGAGCGAATGCGCCTTTATGCCGGCCGGCCGGGCAAAAGTTTGCAGCACTGGTTTCAGGAAGCCGGCGTGCCGCCGTGGTTGCGCGACACTACGCCGCTGGTTTATGTCGGGGAGCAACTGGTCTGGGTGGCCGGCCTAGGAGCGGCGGTCGAGGCGCAGGCGCTGCCGGGTGAAGTCGGGGTGAGCATCGACTTCACCCCTTAGCTGCTGCGCCAGCGGGCATTCAGTGCGGGGCGATCACCGCATGCAGGCCAAGTGCTTTCAGTTTGGCCTCGGCCTGCTCGGCTTCGGCCCGGCTGGCAAAGGGGCCGACATGTACACGCGTTTCGGTATACGACTTGATGCCGGCAGCGGCCAGTTTTTTCTGCAGTTCAATGGCATTTTCCGGGTTGCTGAATACACCCAGTTGGACCACGAATCCTTTGGCAGGCTGTTCCGGGGCAGGCGGTGGGAGTGCCTTCTGCGGTGCCTGACTCACTTGTGCGGCTGCGCGGTTCGGTTCAATGACCACGCCCTGTGCTGCGGGTTTGCTGGCAGGCGCAGGTTGAGCCGGTTTGGTCGTTGTCACCGCCTGAACCGGCGGGGTGGGCGCGGCGCTGGGACGGGCAACCGGGTGCAGTGTCGGGGTGGCCGCGACCTTGGGGGGCGGCGGTGCGGTACTGGCTGTCGGCTGTTCGGACGCGGTTTCGCTGGCTGAGACGGTACTGGCTGCCGCCGCGGATGCCGGGGCGGCTTCCGTGATGGGCGCGCTAGCCGGCGTGCTGGCGGGTTCGGCCGTCGGCGCGGGCGTCGGGTTGGGGGCCGGAACAATCAGCGGCGGCGGGGTGCTTTCTGTCGTGGCGGTAGGCGGCTGGGTTTTACTGCGGTTGAGCAGCAGCAGGGCGCCAGCGGCGGCGGCGATCAGGACAACAGCCACCACCAAGCGGCGCAGGGCGCGGTTGCGAATTTCCCTCTGCTCGTCGGAGGGTGGTGCGGAACGTGTTGTATTGGAAGCCATTTTGCGTTTTTTCGGGTTATGTGCTGGCGGAATTTGCAAGAAACTGTAGCATAGCGCTGCTTTTGCGCCAAGCCACGCATTTGCTGGCGTATTGGCAATCCGGTAGAATTCTGTTTTTAAGGTTTTTGCTTTCTTTTTCAGGAGTTATTTTAAATGGCTATCGAACGCACCCTTTCCATTATCAAGCCGGATGCCGTGGCAAAAAATGTGATTGGGCAGATTTACACCCGCTTTGAAAACGCCGGTCTGAAGGTTATTGCCGCCCGCATGATGCACCTGTCCCGTCAGGAAGCCGAGGCATTCTACGGCGTGCACCGTGAGCGCCCCTTCTTCAAGGATCTGGTCGATTTCATGATTTCCGGTCCGGTTATGGTGCAATGCCTGGAAGGCGAAGATGCCATTGCCAAGAACCGCGAACTGATGGGTGCCACTGATCCGAAGAAGGCCGACAAAGGCACCATTCGCGCTGACTTTGCCGACAGCATTGATGCCAATGCCGTGCACGGCTCCGACGCAGCTGAGACTGCGGCGGTTGAAATCGCCTTCTTCTTCCCGCAAATGGCGGTTTACTCCCGTTAATTCGGGAGCGGAAATGCGGATTGGCAATGGTCAATCTGCTTGATTATGACCTGGACGGGTTGACTGAGCTTTTCGCCCAGATGGGCGAAAAGCCGTTCCGTGCCCGCCAGGTATTTCGCTGGATTCATCAGGCCGGCGTGGCGGATTTTGCCGCCATGAGCGACCTGGCCAAATCGCTGCGCGAGAAACTTGCTGCAGTCGCTGTTGTCTCTCCACCTGTGTGTCGTACCGAGCAGAACGCCTCTGATGGCGTGCGCAAATGGATGCTCGAGGTCGGCAGTGGGAATAGTGTGGAGACCGTTTTTATTCCGGAAGAAACCCGTGGCACGTTGTGCGTTTCCAGTCAGGTCGGTTGTGCCCTCGACTGCGCCTTCTGCTCGACCGCACGGCAGGGTTTTAACCGCAATCTGTCGGTGGCCGAGATCATCGGTCAACTGTGGTGGGCCGACCGTGCGCTCGGGCGCGAGCCGGGCGGAGAGCGCATCATCTCCAATGTGGTGATGATGGGTATGGGTGAGCCGCTGGCCAATTTTGATAACGTTGTGTCAGCCCTGCACGTCATGCTCGATGATCATGCATACGGATTGTCGCGGCGCCGGGTCACTGTGAGCACCTCCGGTCTGGTACCGGCAATGGACCGCCTGAGCCAGGAATGTCCGGTGGCGCTGGCTGTATCCCTGCACGCACCCAACGATGCCCTGCGTGATCAGTTGGTACCGATCAATCGCAAGTACCCGCTGCACGAGTTGATGGCGGCCTGTCGTCGCTACATCGAATTCGCGCCGCGCGATTTCGTGACTTTTGAGTACGTCATGCTTGATGGTGTCAATGACAGGGAAGAACATGCCCGTCAACTGGTCGAGCTGGTTCGCGATGTGCCGTGCAAGTTCAATCTGATTCCGTTCAATCCGTTTCCGGATTCCGGGTTCGATCGCGCGTCCAATAATTCCATTGCGCGATTCCGCGCAATCCTGCAGGATGCGGGTTTGGTTGTCACTACACGCAAGACGCGCGGCGACGATATCGATGCGGCTTGCGGTCAACTGGTAGGGAAAGTGCTGGACAAGACACGTCGGCAAGAAAAACGCATTACCATTCATCACACAAAATAACGAAGGGGAGGGGTATGTTGAAAGCGTTGCCGGTCATCTCGCTGGCTCTTTTGCTGGGCGCCTGCGCAGGCGATGGCCCGCCGCGCCCGGATACAGCCTCTCAGGTAAACACCGCTGGCGGGGATATTTCCGGCCCGGCGGATGCCCGAACCAGGGCGACGTTGCATACCGACCTCGGAGTAGGCTATTTCTCCCGTGGTCAAATGAAAGTGGCTCTGGATGAATTGAATGCGGCCATTAAAATCGATCCGACCTATGAACCGGCCTATAACGCCATGGGCCTGGTTTACATGAATCTGGGCGAGGATTCCAATGCCAGCTGGTACTTCGAGAAGGGGCTGCGCCTGGTGCCGGACGACTCGGAGACCAACAATAATTACGGCTGGTTCCTGTGCCAGAAAGGCAAGTATCAGGAAGCGATCGACCACTTTAACGTGGCATTGCGCAACCCGCTCTATCAGCACCCGGAAACGGCCTATGCCAATATCGGCATTTGTTCCGCCCGCAAGGGCGATCTGGTTACGGCGACCGATTATCTGGAACGTTCCATGCAGGTGCGGCCGGAGTTCCCCATTGCCTTGTTGAATCTGGCCGATATTGCCTATCGCGAAGGGCGTTACAACGATGCGCGCGCCTATCTTGGGCGTCTGCAGTTACAGGGGCCGTTGGATGCCCAGGCCCTGTGGCTTGGGGTGCGGGTAGAGCGGATGCGCCGCGATCGCTCGTCAATGGACAGCTACGCGCTGCAACTGCGCAACCGCTTCCCGAATTCCAAGGAAGCTGAATTGATGCGGAACGGGCAATTCTGATGGTTGAGGGGCAAAGCGAAAACGTACAACTGAGCGTCGGCAGCATGCTGGTGTCAGCACGGCAGCGCGCTGGTATGAGCGTTGCCGACATGGCTGACAAGCTGAAGCTGGGTATGCGCCAGGTTGAGTCGCTTGAAGCCGGGCGCTACCACGATTTGCCCGGCGAGTTGTTTGTACGGGGCTTTGTACGCAATTATGCACGCCTGGTGGGGGCCGATGAGCAGCTTCTGCTTCAGACGCTCAACTATGAGCTGAAACCGCAAGCCGCGCCGGCCATCGTTGCCGAAAGCGAAAATATTGCGCTCAGGTCGAAGAAGCTGCCGCGCTGGGTTATCGGTCTGGGTGTGCTGGCTCTGCTTGTGCTGCTGGTTCCGACACTGGTTTATTACGGTCTGAACCGGGATATGGGTCTTCCGCTGCCCAAGGGGATCATGAGTCACCCTGAGGCCGGACAGAAAACTGTCTCGCTGTCACCGCAAGTGCATGGATTTGCCACTGCTACGGCACCTGCCGCAAGCCAGATGCATGCTGCGAGTTCGGTAGCGTCATCAGCGGTGGTGAATACCGCGACCGGGCCGATTCGGCTGTCCTTCAGCGGTGATTCCTGGGTGGAAGTTTATGATGGCATGGCCAGTCGGGTGTTTTATCAGATGGGGCATGCCAGTGAGGTGGCGTATGTGAACGGTGCGCCGCCGTTTAATCTGGTGGTCGGCAACGCTTCCGCCGTGAGCATCACATTTCACGGCCAGCCGGTTGATCTTGCTCCGTTTACCAAAGTAAGCGTAGCGCGCTTAAAATTGCAGTGAGTGTGAATTCATGTTCAAAGTAGATATTCCGCGGCGTAAAAGCCGGCAAATCAAGGTTGGCAATGTGCTGATCGGCGGGGATGCGCCGATTGCTGTGCAGACCATGACCAATACCGAAACTTGCGATGTCGATGCCACCGTAGCGCAGATTGAGCGCGCTGCGCGTGCCGGCGCGGATATCGTGCGGGTTTCCATTCCCACAACGGAACCGGCCGAGGCGTTCGGACAGATTCGCAAGCGCTCGCCGGTGCCGCTGGTGACGGATATCCACTTTGATTACAAGATTGCCTTGCGCGTGGCCGAGCTGGGGGCAGATTGCCTGCGTATCAATCCGGGCAATATCGGTCGGGAAGACCGGATTCAGGCCGTGGTGCAATCAGCCAAGGATCATGGCATCCCCATCCGCATTGGCGTGAATGCCGGTTCACTGGAAAAGGACCTGCAAAAGAAGTATGGCGAACCGACACCGGAAGCGCTGGTTGAATCGGCGATGCGCCATGTCGAGATTCTCGACCGCTTGAACTTCAAGGATTTCAAGGTCAGCGTCAAGGCCTCGGAAGTGTTCATGGCGGTAGAAGCCTATAAACTACTGGCAAAACAGATCGAGCAGCCGCTGCATCTGGGGATCACTGAGGCCGGGGGGTTCCGTTCCGGTGCAGTGAAGTCGGCAATCGGCCTGGGTATGCTGCTGGCTGAGGGTATCGGCGATACCATCCGCGTTTCGCTGGCTGCCGATCCGGTTGAGGAAGTCAAAGTCGGGTTCGATATTCTCAAGAGCCTGCACCTGCGTAACAAAGGGGTGAACATCATCGCCTGCCCGTCATGCTCACGGCAGAATTTTGACGTGATTGCTACGGTCAATGCGCTGGAAGAGCGTCTGGAAGATGTAAACGAGCACCTTGATGTGGCCATCATCGGTTGTGTGGTGAATGGACCGGGTGAAGCGAAAGAAGCCGATCTTGGCGTGGCCGGCGGCGAACCCAACTTGTTCTACATCGACGGCAAACCCAGCCACAAGGTTCAGTCGGAAGACCTGGTGGGCGAGCTGGAAAAACAGATCCGTGCCCGTCTGGAGCGGATTCGCAGTGGCAAGGAAATTCCGATCAAGGCCGTTTGAACGATTTACAGTAAACCGAAGAACCAATGAGCACTACCTTGCAAGCCGTGCGCGGCATGAATGATGTATTACCGGTCGATGCACCGCGCTGGGAATTTTTTGAGTCATGTGTGCGTGAATGGTTGCGTGCCTATGGTTATCAGCCGATCCGCATGCCCATTCTCGAGCGAACCGAACTGTTCGTGCGTTCAATCGGTGAAGTCACCGATATTGTCGAAAAGGAAATGTACACTTTCGTCGACACCCTCAACGGCGAGAGTCTGACCCTCCGCCCCGAGGGGACCGCTTCCTGCGTGCGCGCTGCGCTGCAGCACAATTTGCTGTATAACGCATCGCAGCGCCTGTATTACATGGGACCGATGTTTCGCCACGAGCGTCCGCAAAAGGGGCGTTACCGCCAGTTCCACCAGGTCGGAGTCGAGTCGCTCGGATTTGCCGGGCCGGACATGGATGTCGAGCATATCGTCATGACGGCTGATTTGTGGAAGCGTCTCGGTCTGGAAGGCATTCGCCTGGAGATCAATACGCTGGGCAGTGCCGCTGCGCGGGCGCGTCATCGCGCCAAATTGATTGCCTGGTTCGAGCAGCACCAGGACCAGCTGGATGAAGATGCACAGCGACGCCTGCATTCCAATCCGCTGCGCATTCTTGACACCAAGAACCCGGCAATGCAGGCATTGGTGGAAGCGGCTCCGCGGCTGATGGATGAGCTGGAGCCGGAAGACCTGGCCCATTTCGAGGCGGTACAAGAGCTGCTGCGCGCTGCTGGTATCAGCTATAGCATCAATCCGCGTCTGGTGCGCGGTCTGGACTATTACAATTACACCGTATTCGAGTGGGTGACCGATCGCCTGGGGGCGCAGGGAACCGTCTGCGCCGGCGGACGTTATGACGGTCTGGTTACTCAGATGGGCGGCAAAGAAACACCAGCCTGCGGCTTCGCCATGGGTGTTGAACGTCTGCTGGCGTTGCTGGAAGAAGCTCAGGTTGCCGTTCCTGATCTGGCCCCGGATGTGTACGTGGTCCATCAGGGCGAGGCGGCCAGCCGTTTTGCCTGGCAGGCGTCGATGCAGTTGCGTCAACATGGCCTCAATGTGGTGTTGCACTGCGGCGGTGGCAGCTTCAAGTCGCAGATGAAAAAAGCGGATGGCAGCGGTGCAGCATTTGCTGTCATTATCGGTGATAACGAGGCGGAAAACGGGCAGGTTACGCTTAAACCCTTGCGTGAGCTGGGAGAGCAGGCCCTGGTAGATGTGACCGAAGCCGCACGTCTGATTCACGAACAGAAATAAACACAGAATTAACTGAAAGAGCAGAGGTCATGGCTACATTCGATCTGGAAGAGCAGGAAAAACTCGACGAGCTTAAGGCTTGGTGGAAAACCTACGGCAAACTGGTAACTGCACTGGTGGTGGCAGCTGTGCTCGGCATGGCCGGCTGGCAAGTCTGGCAGTCCTGGCAGGGTAAGAAGCAGGCGGAAGCCGCAGCGATGTTTTCGTTGATGCAGCAGGCTACCGATCAGGGCTCACTCAAGGAAATGCGCGAGGTGGCCGGCAAACTGATGGACAACTACAGCTCAAGTGGTTTCGCTGCACGCGCAGCGTTGATGGTGGCGCGTGCCAACCATGCAGCCAATGACGACAAGAGTGCAGAAGCCCAGTTGCAGTGGGTGATCGACCATTCCAAGGAAGACAATCTGCGCGATCTCGCGCGCCTGGATATGGCGGCTGTGCTGCTTGACGAAAAACAGGCCGATGCGGCTCTGAAGTTGCTTGATCAGCCGCACGACAGCGCTTTCGACGCGCTGTACCTTGATCGTCGCGGTGATGTCCTGGTTGCACTGGGCAAGAAAGCTGAAGCAGCGCGCGCTTATGATGCAGCATTGCAGAAAGTTGACGCCAGCCAGCCGTACTCTCGGGTCATCCAGATTAAACGCGATGCTTTGGGAGGTCAGGCATGAAAACTCAATCGCTGAAAACACTGGCTCTTTCTCTGCTGTTGGCGACGTCTGTAGCTGGCTGCAGCTGGTTTGGCGGCAGTGAAAAACCGGCTGCTCCGCCTGCTCCTCTGGTTGATTTTAAAGCCAGTATGAATCCTGCCGTGCAGTGGCGCGCCGATGTCGGCTCGGCCGGCGATTACATGTTCTCGCCGGCAGTGACAGCCGACAGCGTGTACGCTGCCGGACAGAAGGGTACGCTGGCCCGCTTTGATTTGGCCAGCGGCAAGCAACTCTGGCGTATTGATACCGGTAGTCCGCTGAGTGCCGGTGTCGGTGTTGGCGACGATGTTGTGTCGGTTGTGACCACCACGGGTATGGTGCTGGCTTATGATGCCAGTGGTAAAAAAATGTGGCAGGCGCAGTCGCCCGGCGAAGTGCTGGCTGCCCCGATTGTTTCCGGTGGCAAGGTCATCGTGCGCACCGATGATGGTCGCATCGTGGCATTTTCCTCCAGCGACGGCAAACAGGACTGGTTCTATCAGCGCAACAACCCCAGCCTTACGCTGCGTAGCAATGCCGGCGCAGTTGTGGCGCAAGGTGCCGTGTTTGCCGGTTTCCCCGGCGGCAAGTTAGTAGGTATCAATCTGGGCAACGGTGCGGTTGGCTGGGAGGCGACTGTCTCCACGCCGCGCGGTGCCACCGAACTGGAACGGGTGACCGATGTCACCAGCAACCCGGTGCTGATCGGCGCGATGATTTGCGCGGCATCCTATCAGGGACGCGTGGCGTGCTTTGATGCCCGTAACGGTACGCCGGTGTGGGCCAAGGATATTTCCAGCACCGCCGGCCTCGATCTCGATAGTCGCCAGGTCTATGTCAGCGATGACAAGGGTGACGTAGTGGCGTTCGAACGTACTTCGGGAGCGGGTATGTGGAAGCAGGACAAACTCGTGCGCCGCAATCTGTCGACTCCGGCCGTAGTGGCCAATTGGGTGGCGGTCGGCGATTATCAGGGGTATGTGCATTTCCTGTCGCAAACCGACGGCGCCTTTGCCGGCCGGATTGCCACTGATGGCAGCGCCATTGGTAATGCCGCCATGGTGTCCCTGGCGCATGGCCTGATTGTACAAACCCATTCCGGTGGCGTGTTTGCCATCAAGGCAGAGTGACAGTACAGCATGCTTCCTACTATAGCTCTGGTCGGACGTCCGAATGTCGGCAAGTCCACGCTGTTTAACCGGCTGACCAAGTCGCGCGATGCGCTGGTGCACGATTTGCCGGGCCTTACCCGCGACCGCCATTATGGTCGCGGCAAGGTGGGTTCGCGGCCCTATCTGCTGATCGATACCGGCGGTTTTGAGCCGGTCGCCAAAGACGGCATTCTCGCCGAGATGGCGAAGCAGACATTGCAGGCGGTTGACGAATCCGATCTGATTATTTTCCTTGTCGATGGCCGTGGCGGGCTGACTGCCCAGGACAAACATATTGCCGACCAGCTGCGCAAGCGCGGTGTGCCTATCATCCTGGCGGTGAACAAGGCAGAAGGCATGCAGTATGCCGTGGTGTCGGCGGAGTTCCATGAACTCGGGCTGGGCGAGCCGATCGCTATTTCTTCGGCACACGGTGACAACGTCCGGGAACTGGTTGAACTGGCCCTGGATGAGCTGCCGAACGAACCGGAAGAAGTCGAGGTCGAGGAGGACGAAAAACCGCGCGTGGCCATCGTGGGGCGGCCCAACGTGGGCAAATCAACTCTGGTCAACACCCTGCTGGGTGAAGAGCGGGTAATCGCCTTCGATCAGCCGGGTACCACCCGCGACAGTATTTATATTGATTTTGAGCGCGATAACCGTCGTTATACCCTGATCGACACCGCCGGTGTGCGCCGTCGCGGCAAGGTGACTGAGACGGTGGAGAAGTTCTCCGTCATCAAGACCCTGCAGGCGATTGAAGATGCCAACGTGGTGATTCTGGTACTTGATGCGCAGCAGGATATTGCCGACCAGGATGCCCACATAGCCAGTTATATCCTTGATGCCGGCCGTGCGCTGGTTGTGGCTATCAATAAATGGGACAATCTCGACAGCTATACGCGCGAGAAGGTGAAGCGCGATATGGCGCGCAAGCTCAATTTCCTCGATTTTGCCCGGTTGCATTACATTTCTGCATTGCGTGGCGAGGGGATTGGCAGCTTGCTCAAATCGGTTGACCAGACTTACGCCGCTGCCATGGCGAAGTTGCCGACTCCCAAACTGACCCGCACACTGCTGGATGCCACAGCCAAACACCAGCCGCCCAAGGTCGGCATGGTCCGCCCGAAAATGCGTTACGCCCACCAGGGCGGCAGCAATCCGCCTATCATTGTGATTCACGGCAATGCCCTGGAGCACGTGCCGGAGAGCTATGTGCGCTATTTGGAAAAGACCTTCCGCACTGTGTTTGAACTGGCAGGCACGCCGTTGCGCGTACAATTCAAGGAAGGTCATAATCCATTTGAAGGGAAAAAGCGCGCTCCGCTGACCGAGAGCGAAGAAAAACGCGCCCGTCGTCGCCGTCGCTGGGGCAGGAAAACGTACGGCAGCAAATAATAATCGGCAATCGGATTCGATTGCAACCGGGCAGAGCGGTCAGGCCGTCCGGCCCGGGCTGATAACAATAAAATCATCGTTATGCGCTTCCTCGTGCACGGAGGAAGCAATCACACGAGGTGGGGGAAGCTGCAATGCATAGGCAAGTCGCGATTATGTGCTGGGCGTCGAACGGTGTTCGGCCTGGTCGACATTAATACGCATTTCGTTTACCGATTTGCGACTCTGGTGAGCCACGGGCGGATGGGTGCTCTGCCGCCATTCCGGTCAGTGACCGGAATGCCGCGCACAGGGGCGTTCAATCGTTCCGGTTCGATAGAAGTCAATTGATCTCTTTGTCCAGCTTGAATCGTACCCCCTCAAGCACGGCACCGTCGCTGACGGTGCTGGGGATGCGGGTTTTTCTCACGGCGTGCCTCGTCGTGAGCATCTTTACCGCAACTTGGCTGACACTGTCCTGGAAGAGCACCCGGCAGGAACAAATCGACCGTATCCAGGGCATGGCCGATATCATTGCCGATGGTGCCAACAAGCATTTCGATCTGGTGTTGGGCGCCATGTCGCGTTTTGCGGTTGATGTGGACCGTAATCAGGCAGTGCATGCGCCGGGCATCGCCAGCTTGATGCTGCGTCAGTTCCTTGCCGATAACCGCGACGCCATAGCTGTTGCTTTGCAGGATCGGGCCGGGCATGTGGTGGCGGCGCTGGGCGATCCGCACGAGCTGCAGCTTGCGCTCGCTCAGCCGCATGCGGCAGCCCATGAACACCTTGCCTATGGTCCTCCGCTAGCCTGCGGGACTTACCACGACTGTCTGCCGTTCCGTTATGACTGGCGCAGCGATGATGCCAATACTCATTTCACGGTGCTGGCGCTCTATCCGATTCAGAAGATCTCGCAATCCTGGCAGCATCTGTCCCGCGAACGCGGATTGCATATTGGTCTGCTGCGACAGGACGGCATACCTCTGGCGTGGGTGGTTAACGGCAGCGAACGACAGGTTTGGGCCGGCGGGCAGATTATGGCCGCAGCGGATCTGCAGCATTTTGACAGGCGAGAGTTCCGCTGGCCTGATGGTGTGATGCGCTACACCGCTGTCACTGTCCTGCACAAGTATCATGTGGTTTCAATTATCGGCGCCGACAAACAGGCTATTGCCGGTGCCTGGTGGCAAGGCGTACAGCTGCCGGTGTATCTGATCAGCGGTATGACCCTCGCCGCGCTGATCATTTATCTGGTGCTTTCCCGGCGCTTCAGCCGGCGCATGGAAATGATCGGCCAGCGGCTGCAGGATGAGGCAGTGCTTTCCAGTATGCCGAGCAGCGGGGTTTATGAAATTGATCATCTGGTGGCGGAGCTCAATCAATCGCGCACCGAACTGCAGCGGGTTGCCGAAAATCGCGAAAAAATGCTCCTTTCAGCTGCCCATGCCGGTACCTATGCGGTTAACCTCGACAGCGGCTTGCTGCAGTCGGCCAGCTCGACTTTTCTCGCCATGCTCGGCTATGCCGGTGAACCCGACAAACTGTTGGGGCGGCCGTGGCATGATTTGTATGTCAATAAACCGGTGTCGGAAAAATTGTCACTACCGGTGCAGCGTGTAGTCATGCTCCGGCACGCCGACAATCACCCGCGCTGGATTGCTCTGGCAGAGTACGATGCCGAGGAGTGGGGGCGGCATGTTCGCTACGGTATGGCCATTGATGTCAGCGAGCGGGAGCAATTGCTCGAGACGGTGCATAACCAGTCGGAACGCCTGCACGCATTGTGGCAGCTGGCCACTGACCGCGGTCTGAGCGAAACCGAGCGCATCGACCTGATGCTGCGACTGGGACAAACCAGCCTGCATGCGGATGCCGCGATGATCGTCGAAGTTGCCGGCCAGGATGCTATCGTGCGCTTTGCTCTCGATGCCAGACAGTTCGCCAAACCTGGCGACACACTCCAGCTTGGTGTCGAGCTGCGCGAGTGGGTCAATGATGGCAACCAGGCGTTCAGTCTGCCCGACTGCACATTGGGAACCCTGGGGTTCAATACCCTCGAACAGCCTAATCTGCGCATATTCAATATGATTGGGGCGCCGGTCAGAGTTGGGGGCGAGGATTTCGGTGTCCTGCTGTTCTGGTCTTACACGAGTGCAGATGACGTGCCGGTAGCGCAGGAAGAAAGTGATTTTGCCTATGTTGCTTTGCTGGCGTCCTGGTTTGGTTTTGTCAAACTCGAGCAACACCAGCGTGCGGTGCTGGAAACCCAGGCCCTGACTGACGGTTTAACTGGTTTGCCCAACCGGCGTGCGGCAGAAATCCGGTTTGCTGATGAAATGAGCCATATCAAGCGGGCGCAGGACATCTTTTCTGTCGCTATCTGTGACCTGGACCGCTTCAAGCTGATCAATGACCACTATGGCCACCCGGTCGGCGACGAGGTGCTCAAGCAGGTGGCAGGGGTCATGAAGGCATCGCTACGCGAGGGCGACTGGTTGGCGCGCTGGGGAGGCGAAGAATTCATCGTGTTTTTGCGCGGCTCCAACGCCGCATCGGCGACCTTGGCCATGGAACGATTGCGTCAGGCGGTTAAATCAACGCCCATCCACACGCTGGATGGCGATCTGGATGTGACTACCAGTGTCGGCATTGGCGTATTCCGCGGTGACGACGATAATCTCGCCCGCGTGCTGTCGGAGGCCGACGGTTGTCTGTATGAAGCCAAGCGAGCAGGGCGAGACTGCGTCGTTGTGCATGAAGTAGAAGCCCGCAAATCGATGCTCTGGCATGCCGGTATGCTCAAACGTGCCCTGCAGGAATGCAACATCAATCCGGCATTTCAGGTGATTGTCGATCTGCAGACACGCAAGGTGGTTGCGGACGAAGCGCTGGCGCGTTTGCGCCTACCCGATGGTCAGGTGCTTGCTGCCGGTGAGTTTATCGAGGCGGCCGAGGCCGTGCACCTTATTCATTCGGTGGACGAGACCATCATCAAACAGGCGATGATGCGCTGTAAGGCGCGCATCGGCGGCGGCACCATGTCGCAGAGTCTGGCGCATTTCGTTAACGTGTCGCCGCAATTTCTGCAGCGCCCTGAGCTGGTCGCCAATTTGCTGCACGATGCCAAGCTGTTCTGTGCCAACTGCGATCTGGATGTCAACAGCCCCAAGCCGCTGGTTTTTGAAATTACCGAACGCCAGCTGGTTGAGGATTTTGACCGGATGAAACAGCATTTGCAGCCGCTGATCGATTTCGGTTTCCGTTTTGCCCTGGATGATTTCGGCAGCGGTTACTCATCTTTCCTCTATCTGGCACAGCTGCCCATTGCCTTTCTCAAGATCGAAGGCTGGATGATTCAGAATATGTGGGACAACCCGCGCATTGCCGCCATGCTGGAGAGTATTGTTCTGTTTGCCAAGCATCAGGGCATCATTACGATTGCCGAATTTATTGAAGATGAGCGCACCGCTGCGCGCCTTCAGGAAATGGGCGTCGACTGGGGGCAGGGTTATTATTTTGGCCGGCCTGAGCTCGACTAGGGTTGAAATACCGGCTGCCGACCGCATATCTGGAGTACAGCGTAATGTTCCTGCATGTAGTCTATGTCACCGAAATGCGCTGCTGTACGTGTTCTCGTGCACGTGGGTTCGGGCGGGAGCAATGTGTTTGCGCCAAACCTTACCTGTATGAGTGAATCACGATATAATGAAAAAACTTGAATTTATTCTAAAAAGCAGATTAGACCCATGAGCGCACGCGGACAACAACTACAAGACCCTTTTCTGAATATCCTGCGCAAGGAACATGTACCGGTTTCTATTTACCTGGTAAATGGTATTAAGTTGCAGGGGCAGGTCGAGTCATTCGATCAGTATGTGGTCCTGCTGCGCAACACGGTGACCCAGATGGTATACAAACATGCCATTTCCACCATTGTGCCCGGGCGCCCGGTTTCCATTCCGATGGCCGACGAGGCTGCTAGCTGAGCGCGCTTGAAAGACTTCATGTTTGAACGCCACAAAGGTGGCGAGACGGCGCTTCTGGTCAGTCTGGATTTCGGCGAGAGTGATTACGCCGAAAACACCGAAGAGCTTGGGGAATTGGTCAGAAGTGCGGGCATTGAGGTCGTAGGTCTGGTTACCGGCAAGCGTTCCCGTCCGGATGCTGCACTTTATGCCGGCAGCGGTAAGGTTGAAGAAATCGCCGCTGCTGTTGCTGCCACCGAGGCCCAGGTAGTCATCTTCAATCATTCTCTTTCGCCTGCGCAGGAGCGCAATCTCGAGCGGACGATCAAATGCCGTGTCGTTGACCGCGTCAGTCTGATTCTCGATATCTTTGCCCAGCGGGCACGCAGCCACGAAGGTAAATTACAGGTTGAGCTGGCTCAACTAGAACACCTGTCCACCCGTCTGGTGCGCGGCTGGACCCACCTTGAGCGGCAAAAGGGCGGTATCGGTCTGCGAGGTCCCGGTGAAACCCAGCTGGAAACGGACCGCCGCTTGCTTGGCCTACGGGTGAGAGCGCTCAAGGAAAAATTGGTGAAAGTCCAGCGTCAGCGAGAAACCCAGCGCCGTTCGCGGGTGCGCGGGCAGGTCTTGTCTGTGTCACTGGTGGGTTATACCAACGCCGGCAAATCCACCCTGTTCAACCGGCTCACCAACGCCCAGACCTATGCAGCCAATCAGCTCTTTGCCACCCTGGATACCACATCGAGACGGGTCTATATTGGTGAAGGACGGCAAGTTGTTCTGTCTGATACGGTGGGCTTTATCCGCAACCTCCCGCATACGCTGGTGGACGCTTTCCGTGCTACTTTGGAGGAGGCGGCTCAGGCAGATCTGCTGCTGCATGTGGTCGATGCGCATTCGGAGGAACGCGAGCGGCAAATCGATGAAGTCAACAAGGTGCTGGCTGAAATCGGGGCGCAGCATATCCCGCAGATACGCGTGTGGAACAAAATTGACCTGGCCGGTTTAACTGGCGGGCTGGAGCGGAATGAGTATGGTAGAATTAACAAGGTCCGTCTTAGCGCGCTGAGCGGGGAAGGCATTGAATTCCTGCGACAGGCATTGGCCGAAGAGGCGCTAGCCGGTCACCCGGCTACACCGGAAATACCAGCAACACAAGAATCGACGCAACTCGAGAACGGAAATCAGGAATAATGGCAAACGAACCTCAGTGGGGAAAAGGTGGCAATGATGGCCCCCCCGACCTTGATGAACTGTGGCGCCGTTTCAACCAGCGACTGAGCGGTATGTTCGGTGGCAAGGGAGGAAAGGGCGGTTCTGGCAGTGGTTCCTCCGGCGGCAGCGGGCTGGGGATCGGACTCATTGGCGGTGTGGTGTTTTTGCTGTGGGTCGCCAGCGGTTTTTACATTGTCGATGCGGGCGAACGTGGTGTCGTGACCCGTTTCGGCAAATTTGTCGAAACCACCCAGTCAGGTCCGCGCTGGCATATTCCCTATCCGATTGAGGCGGTGAAGGTTGTTAATATCGATCAGGTGCGCACGGTTGAAGTTGGCTATCGCGGTACAGTTAAAAACAAGGTGCCGGACGAGTCGCTGATGCTGACGGACGATGAGAATATTATTGACCTGCAATTTGCCGTGCAATACACCCTCAAGGACCCGGAAGATTACGTATTCAATAACCGCAGTCCGGACGATGCCGTGATGCAGGTGGCAGAGACGGCCATTCGTGAAATTGTCGGTAAGAATAAGATGGATTACGTTCTGTACGAAGGGCGTGCCGATATTGCCGCGCAGGCCACGCATTTGATGCAGCGCATCCTCGATCGTTACAAAACCGGTATCAGTATCAGCAAGGTGACGATGCAGAATGCCCAGCCGCCCGAACAGGTACAGGCTGCCTTCGACGATGCCGTTAAGGCCGGACAGGACCGCGAGCGCCTGAAGAACGAAGGTCAGGCCTATGCCAATGACGTGGTGCCCCGCGCCAAGGGTATGGCAGCACGCCTGCTGCAGGAAGCCGACGGTTATCGCCAGCGCGTGATTGATACGGCCGAGGGTGATGCAAGCCGTTTCAGCCAGATTCTGGCTGAATACAACAAAGCTCCGGCTGTGACCCGTGAACGTATGTATCTCGATACCATGCAGCAAGTCCTGTCCAACACTACCAAGGTGATGGTGGATCAGAAATCGGGAGGCAGCAACCTGCTGTACTTGCCGCTTGATAAGTTGATGGAGAAAAATGCCGCAGAGGCCAGGGGCACTGTGTCTCAGGCAGCTCCGGCTCCTGCCAGCAAACCGGCTGACAATGCAGGATCTTCAGCAGATGATTCTGTGCGTGGTTCGCTGCGCATGCTCGACCGGGAGGACCGCCCATGATGCGCAGTACTGGCAATATTCTGGTTGCCCTGGTGGCATTGCTGCTGTTGCTCAGCCTGTCGGTTTTCACGGTGGACCAGAAGCAAAACGCAATTGTGTTTCAGCTGGGTGAAATTGTTTCGGTAAAAACCAAGCCGGGATTGTATTTCAAGATACCGCTGGTGCAGAACGTACGCGTCTTCGATACGCGCATTCTGACCATCGATGCGGATGAGCCGGAGCGTTTTATTACTTCGGAAAAGAAAAACGTTCTGGTCGATTCCTTCGTCAAGTGGCGTATTGCCGACGTGAAGCAGTACTACGTTTCGGTCGGCGGCGATGAGCAGCGCGCCGCTACGCGGCTGTCGCAGACCGTTAACGATGGGTTGCGCGCCGAGTTTGGCAAGCTGACCGTACATGATGTCGTCTCTGGCGAGCGCGACAAAATCACTGACCGCCTGCGTTCACTGGTCGATCAGGATGCGCGCAAAATTGGCGCCGAAGTGGTTGACGTGCGTATCAAGCGGGTCGATCTGCCGCAGGAAGTGTCTGCTACCGTGTACAGCCGGATGGAATCGGAGCGTAAGCGCGTAGCCAACGAGTTGCGTTCGACTGGTGCGGCCGAGGCCGAGAAAATCCGTGCCGACGCAGACCGTCAGCGCGAAGTGATTCTGGCCCAGGCATACAAGCAGGCTCAGCAAGTCAAGGGTGAGGGCGATGCCAAAGCAGCCGCCATTGCCGCTGCAGCCTTTGGCAAGAACGCGGAATTCTACAGCTTCTATCGCAGTCTGGATGCCTACCGCAAGAGCTTTGCCTCGAAAAACGACGTATTGGTACTTGAACCGAATTCAGAATTCTTCAAGTACATGCGCGGCACCGGTAAAGCCGGTAACTGATTCGGGCAGGCCGGGTGGTGCTGATGGTCGACTTGATGGCGGCTGCCGCCCTGATGCTTGTGTTTGAAGGAATATTGCCTTTCATGGCTCCGCGACTGTGGCGGGAGACTTTCCAGCGCATGACGCAGATGACCGACGGTCAGCTGCGTTTTGTTGGTTTGTTCTCCATGCTCGTCGGTCTGTTATTGCTGACGTGGATTCAGCACTAGGATTTACATGCATACGTGGTTGTTACCTGAATATATTGAGGATGTACTCCCGCTTGAAGCGGCCCATGTGGAAAATTTGCGCTCCGGGCTGCTGGATCATTTCCATCAACACGGCTATCAGCTGGTAATGCCGCCCTTGCTTGAGTACCGTGAGTCGCTCTTGACCGGCACCGGGCATGAACTGGATCTTAAAACCTTTAGCGTGGTCGATCAGTTCAGCGGCAGGCTGATGGGGGTTCGGGCCGACATCACTCCTCAGGTGGCCCGTATCGATGCGCATCTGCTGAATCGCGCCGGTGTAACGCGACTGTGCTATGCCGGCAGCGTACTGCATACCTTGCCGTCCGGTTTTCATACCACGCGCGAGCCGTACCAGGTAGGGGCTGAGTTGTACGGTCATGCCGGTCCGGAAAGCGATCTGGAAATTCAGCAATTGATGGTAACCGGTTTGCGCCGCGTGGGTGTCCGCCACCTGCATCTTGATCTTGGTCACGTCGGCATTTTTCGTGCCTTGGCAAAAGCTGCCGGTTGCAGCGCAGAAAGCGAGGCGTCACTGTTCGCTGCACTGCAGGCCAAAGATGCGCCGGATCTGAAAGCACTGGTGGCTAGCTTGTCGGCAGGCTATCAGCAGGCATTTCTGGCGCTGCCGACCCTCTATGGCGGCAACGAGATGTTGCAGCGGGCACGCGCCCAATTGCCGGATCTGCCGGAAATCAAGGCGGCACTTGATCAGCTCGAATGGCTGGCTGACCGCCTTGCCGGCAGTGTCGATGAGTGCTGTTTTGACCTTGCCGAGCTGCGCGGTTATCACTACCACACCGGCGTTGTTTTTGCGCTCTATACACCGGGCCTGTCCAATGCTCTGGCGCTGGGCGGCCGTTATGACAAGGTGGGTGAGGCGTTTGGCCGGGCGCGTCCGGCAACCGGTTTCAGCCTGGATGTGCGTGAGCTGGCTAAAGTGGTGGCCAAATACAAGCCGGCCGGCGGGGTGGCCGTGCCGTATGTGGATCCGCTCGATGATGACGAACAGTCGCGCGCGCTGCAGAACAAAGTGGCGGCTTTGCGCGCTGCCGGAGAAATGGTCGTGTCCCGATTGCCGGGCGCCGAAGTGAATGCGGCGGAATGCTGGTGTGACCGTGAGCTTGTATGGCAGGCCGGCGAGTGGAGCATCCGTCCGCTGCAGCAGTAATTTTGTTGTCGCCAGTTTTAAGCGGTAACTCAGAGAATTAAACAGTTAGGAAGTCATAGCATGGCAAAAAATATTGTCGTGGTCGGTACCCAATGGGGCGACGAAGGCAAAGGTAAGATAGTTGACTGGTTGACGGACCATGCCCAGGGCGTGGTGCGTTTCCAGGGTGGCCACAATGCCGGCCACACTCTGGTGATCGGCGGCAGCAAAACCGTGCTGCATCTGATCCCGTCGGGTATTCTGCGCCAGGAAGTGGATTGTTTCATCGGTAATGGCGTCGTTGTGGCGCCGGATGCTCTGCTGGCTGAGGTGGACAAGCTGGAAGCGGCTGGGGTGCCGATGGCCGGACGACTGAAAATCTCCGAGGCCTGTCCGCTGATCCTCTCCTATCACGTGGCGCTCGACAAGGCGCGCGAGCTGGCCAAGGGCGAGGCCAAAATCGGCACCACCGGCCGCGGTATCGGTCCGGCTTATGAGGATAAAGTGGCCCGCCGAGCCATTCGTATGCAGGATCTGTTCCATCGTGAGCGCTTTGCCGCGAAGCTGGGGGAAGTGCTGGATTACCACAACTTCGTGCTGAAGAATTATTTCAAGACCGAGCCGGTGGATTTCAATGCCTGCCTGGATGAAACCATGAAACTGGCGGAGCGGATTCGCCCGATGATTGCTGACGTTCCGCGCATGCTGTACGAAGCGAACAAGGCCGGCAAGAATCTGTTGTTTGAAGGTGCGCAGGGTACGCTGCTGGATATCGATCATGGCACTTATCCGTTTGTTACCTCCAGCAACTGTACCGCCGGTGGTGCCGCAACCGGCGCCGGCGTCGGCCCGCATACCCTGCATTATGTGCTGGGCATTACCAAGGCCTATACCACGCGTGTCGGATCGGGTCCGTTTCCGACTGAACTGCTGGATGACAATGGCCGTTACCTCGCCGAGCGTGGTCACGAGTTCGGTTCCACCACGGGTCGTGCACGCCGCTGCGGCTGGTTCGACGCCGCAGCACTGAAGCGTTCGATTCAGATCAATGGTGTGTCCGGTCTGTGTGTGACCAAGCTGGACGTGCTTGACGGCATGGAAACCGTGCGTGTCTGTGTCGGTTACAAGCTGAAAGACGGCTCCAGTGATATCCTCCCGGTGGGCGCTGAAATGCTGGCCGAGTGCGAGCCGATTTATGAGGAAATGCCGGGCTGGACAGACAGTACCGTTGGTGTGAAAACCTGGGATGGATTACCCAAAGCTGCGCAGAATTACCTGCGCCGTATAGAGGAAATCTGTGAAGTGCCGGTAGACATCGTTTCGACCGGTCCGGACCGCGACGAAACCATTGTGTTGCGTCACCCGTTTGAGTAAGTTTGAACGTGTTGTGGTGGCTGGGGTGCAAGCCGAAAGCCACCATGTTTTATTAACGTGTGTTCAATGCAGCTCGCGCAATTCGCTGTGCGGGCTGTTTGTGCGTCTGGCGGACGCAATGCGTCTGTCGATGAAAGCTGTTTGCGGGGCTGATTTCGCCCTGATGAGCGTGATGGGTACGATGAAAAAAATAAAGGGTAGCTTTTTGAGCTACCCTTTATTTAGGACTGGTGCCGAGAAGAGGACTCGAACCTCCACAGTGTTGCCACCGCTAGGACCTGAACCTAGTGCGTCTACCAATTCCGCCATCTCGGCTAAAGAAGACCGCATTATAGAGACTACTTTGAGAGCTGTCAATGACTAAAAAAAGCCACAAGGCCGAAAAAGATACTACCCTGCGTTTGCGTGACCGTGATCCTCACCTCGAGGCAGAGCGCGAGAAATATGAAACCCCGCTGCCAAGCCGCGAATTTATTCTGGAGGTGCTGCGCGAACAGGGCATGCCGGTGGCGCCTGATGCATTGATCGAATTGCTCGATATCACCGAAGAAGAGCGCGATCTGTTCCTGCGCCGTATCCGTGCCATGGAGCGCGACGGCCAATTGATGCGCAACCGCAAGCAGGCGCTGTGCGTGGTCGACAAGATTGACCTGATTCCGGGTAAAGTGGAAGGGCACCCGGACGGCTTCGGTTTTCTGGTGCCGGACGACGGCACGCCGGACCTGTTCCTTGGCCCCAAGGAAATGCACAAAGTGCTGCATGGCGACCGCGTGGTGGGCCGTGAATTGCGTTCCGAACAGCGCAGCGGCCGGCGTGAGGCGACGATTGTCGAAGTCCTGCAGCGCGGCAACCAGAAAGTGGTCGGCCGCCTGTACAACGATCATGGCATCTGGTTCCTGGTGGCGGAAAACAAACGCATCAATCAGGATTTCCTGGTGCCGGCTGAACATGTCGGTGAGGCAAAACCTGGCCAGGTAGTGGTGGCGGAAATCCTGCAGCAGCCGGATAAGTATGCCCAGCCCCTGGCGCGCGTCGATCAGATCCTCGGTTCTTACGGCGACCCCGGCATGGAAATCGAAATTGCCCTGCGCAAGCACGATCTGCCGCACGAATTCAGCCTGGAAATCGAGTCGCTGAGCAAAAAATTCCCCAAGGGTGTGCTGAAAAAGGATTTCAAAGGTCGCGAAGACATTCGCAGCCTGCCGCTGGTGACCATCGACGGCGAAACGGCGCGCGACTTTGACGATGCGGTGTACTGTGCCCCGGACGGGCGCGGCTGGCGCCTGGTGGTGGCCATTGCCGACGTGAGCCATTACGTCAAGCCGGGTGATGCGCTGGACGTTGAGGCCTTTGCCCGCGGCAACTCGGTGTACTTCCCGCGGCGCGTCATCCCGATGCTGCCGGAGGTGCTGTCCAACGGCCTGTGCTCGCTCAATCCGCAGGTGGAGCGCCTGTGTATGGTGTGCGACATGAGCGTGACCAGTGCCGGCAATATCAAGCAGTACCGTTTCTACCCGGCTGTGATGTTCTCGCATGCCCGTCTGACCTATACCCAGGTGGCCGACTGGCTGGCCAGCCCGGAATCGGAAGAAGCGCAGCAGAATGCCGAATTGCTGCCGCATCTGCAGCAGTTGTACAAGATGTTCAAGGTATTGCTCAAGGCGCGGGAAAAACGTGGTGCTATCGATTTCGAGACCACTGAAACGCGCATGGTGTTCAATGAGCAGGGCAAGATCGACCGTATCGTACCCGTGGTGCGCAACGATGCCCACCGCCTGATCGAGGAATGCATGCTGGCCGCCAACGTGTGTGCTTCTGATTTCCTGAAAAAGCACAAGCAGACCACCCTGTATCGCATCCACGAAGGACCGACGCCGGAAAAACTCAAGAACGTGCGCGAATTCCTGGGTGAATTCGGCATGCAGCTGGGCGGCGGTGATGAGCCGAATGCCAAGGATTACGCTGGCTTGCTTAACAGCATTAAAGGCCGTCCGGATGCGCAGCTGCTGCAGACTGTGCTGTTGCGTTCGCTGCAGCAGGCGGTCTACAGCCCGGATAATGTGGGGCACTTCGGCCTGGCCTATGAGACCTATACCCACTTTACCTCGCCGATTCGCCGCTACCCGGATTTGCTGATTCATCGTGGCATCAAGGCAGTGTTGCAGGGCGAGCACTACACGCCGGGCGACTGGCACCAGTTGGGGGCGCACTGTTCTTCCACCGAGCGCCGTGCGGACGACGCCACGCGCGATGTGGAGGCCTGGCTGAAATGCTATTTCATGCAGGACAAGGTGGGCGAGGTGTTTGAAGGCACCATCAGTGCGGTGACCAGCTTCGGCATCTTTGTTGCACTGGACGACATTTACGTCGAGGGTCTGGTGCACGTGTCCGAACTGGGCAACGACTATTTCCATTTCGAGCCGACCAAACACCAGATGCTGGGTGAGCGCACCGGCAAGCGTTTCCGTCTGGGTGACCGCATGCGTATCAAGGTTGCGCGTGTGGATATGGATACCACGCGTATGGATTTCATGCGCGTACCCGATGAAGATGAGTTGCCTGTTGCGCCGGCTGCACCGAAGTCAAAGGGGCGTCAGCAGGCGCCAGCCAAGCCAAAGACGCAGCAGACCGAAGAGCAGAAATCAGGTAAGCCCAAGCGCAAGCGCAGCCGCAGTCGGGCGAAGAAGAAAGCGGCCGCAGTGGCGCGCGGAGAGTAAGCATGGCGGCGCGGCAACTACTGCACGGCTTTCATGCCGTGACGGCGCGGCTCAAGCGTGCGCCGGATACCGTCCGTGAATTGTATGTGGCAGAAAAGCGCAACGATGCCCGGGCCAAGGCGTTTCTCCAGTTGGCCAAGGCGCAAGGTGTAAGGGTTGTGGCAGTAAGCCAGGAGCGTTTGCAGGGACTGGCAGGTAGGGCTCCCCATCAGGGGGTGGTGGCGGTGGTCGATGAACTGCCTATGCCGCAGGACATCGACAGCGTACTCGACGATCTGCAAGAGCCGCCCCTGCTGCTGATACTGGACGGTGTGACGGATCCGCATAATCTCGGCGCCTGCCTGCGCGTGGCGGATGCTTTCGGGGCGCATGCTATTGTCGCGCCCAAGGACCATTCGGCTCCACTTACCGACGTGGCGGCGAAAGCGGCCAGCGGTGCCGCGGAAACCGTGCCGTATGTGCTGGTGACCAATCTGGCGCGCAGTCTGCGTGAATTGCAGGATCGCAATGTCTGGCTGGTCGGTACCGCAGCTGATGCAGAAGACAGTCTGTGGGATATACGGCTGGATGCGGGCATGGCCTGGGTGCTGGGTGCTGAAGGCAGCGGCATGCGCCGGCTGACGCGGGAGCACTGCGACGAACTGGTGCGAATTCCCATGTTCGGTACGGTAGAAAGTCTCAATGTGTCCGTTTCGGCGGGCGTTTGTTTGGCGGAGTCGCGCAGGCAGCGGGTCAAGGCCGGCTGAGAAAGGTAAACAAGCATGTCCGATCTGAACGATCCACGCGTGTTCTTTGCGGCCGAGCGCACTTTGCTCGCCTGGAACCGCACGGCCTTGACCCTGATGGCGTTTGGTTTTGTGATCGAACGTTTCGGCCTGTTTGTGCACATGCTGATGCCCCACGGCCTGGCAACTCAGACCATGCAGCGGGGCATCTCGTTCTGGATCGGGCTGGCGTTCATTACCCTCGGGGCATTCGCTTCGGCCGGGGCGATTGTCCAGTATCACCGCGTACTGCGTACGCTCAAGCCGGTGGAAATTCCCGATGGCTACAACACACGCATGGCTGTGCTGGTCAATTTGCTGGTTGCCGGTCTTGGCATGGGGCTGACAGCCTATCTGTTTGCCGGTGCTGCGTTATAGCGGATTGAAGGCGACGCCGAGAAAGGCACCAAACGGGCTGCAGGACGGGGTAATGCGTTCGAGGGCGCGGCTGAGACGATGCCCGGCGGGCCACTGAATTGCCGTGCGCAATTCGATCTTGTGCACCCCCAGCCCGGCTAACTGAGCGCGGATTTCTTGCGCATCGTGCCAATGGGCTCCGGCGTAGGCACCCGTGCCGCCATGGCGGCCTTTTTGCCAGTACAGCAGACTGTGCCGGTTGAGCAGGCCAAGCACGATACGCCGGCGGGTGACGCGCAGCATTTCCTCTAAGGCATCTGCCTGATCGGCAATAAAACACAGTGAAGTGACGGCGGTCAGGCAATCAAACGCGTGGTCGGCAAATGGCAGGCGGGTGGCGTCGCCGATTACATAGCGGCTGTGCGGGTCCTGGTGGCCGGCATAGGCGACCATGGCCGGATCGGCATCCAACCCGGTCACGACAAACCCGTTGGCAGCCAACTGGCGGCTGAAGAAGCCGCTGCCACAGCCGACATCAAGCAGATTCGTGCATGTCCGGGGCAGCAGCGTTCGCAACAGGGCAAATTCGTTACGGCCGATCCAGTTACCGCGCCGGCTGTGATACCAGGCTTCGTAGCGTTCAGCTGCTTCTAGTGGCTTACTCTTTGGGTGGCTGTGAAGCGCGGCGGTAGGCATCAAAGCCGCCTTTCTGTTTCCACTCGTTGAAGCCGCCCTGCAGAATACGCACATTGTCCATGCCTGCCACCCGCAGGGCGAATCCGGCCTGGGCGGACAGGCTGCCGCTGTTGCAGTAGATCAGCACCGGCTTGTCGGTTGGCAATTCGGCACGACGGGCGAGCACCTGCCGCCATTCGATGTTGATGCTGCCGGGAATGTGATCCTTCTGATACTGGTCGGCATCACGCGCATCAATGACAAAGAAGTTTTTCCATTCTTCCGCCGGAATTTGCTCCGGCCAGATCGTCGCACCGCCATAATCGACAAAATCGAGATAGGCTTGCATGGCATCAACAGCAGCCGGATTGGCGACTTCCGCGCGGGCAGGCGTCAGCCCGGTCAGGGCTAAAGCAACGGTCAGGGTGACAAAGCGGTAAAGGGATGGGCGCATGGCAGGCTCCAGGTTAAACCGGGTCAAACTCGTATAATCATCAGAAAACCAATTGTTCGCTGCAGGTGCTGAGCAGCGCGCTGAGGGCTTTCATTGAACTCTTTTGCACGCCCGGCGGCAACTGGTTTTCTTCCCAACCCCATTTGCGCATCGTGGCGCCGCAGAGATGGACGGTCAAGCCGGCTTCGAGCAATTCACGGAACAGTTCGCCGCAGGCATTGTCCTGCGGCAGTTGTGGATCGATCAGGCGGGCGCCGCCTTCGACCAGAAACAGATTGACGTCCTTGCCGTCGGCCAGCATGGCGCCGGCCAGACGAACGGCAGTGAGGGCGCGGTTGTCGGCGGCATCGGCAGCCGAATGAATGATCAGTACAGCGTTGGACATTTCAGGACTCCAGCAATTTATTCAGCAGGGTTCAGGCGCGGATGGGTTTCCTCGCCCCAGAATTGCACAATGGCGCCAGAGATGAACATGGCGATGACGACAAACCAGAAAGCCGTTTCCATATGACCGCTGGCTCGGGCCACCAGACCCAGTGCCAGAGCGCCGATACCATAGCCGAGGTCGCGCCAGAAGCGGTAAATGCCGATTGCCGTGCCGCGCCAGTCCGGATGGGCAATGTCGCTGACCGCGGCGCTGAGATTTGGGTAGAGCAGCGCCATGCCGAAACCGGTAATGGCGGCGGAGGCCGACCACCACAACACCTGATTGCCCATTAGCATCATGGCTACCCCGGCGCCGCACAGCCACATACCCCAGACAATCGGCTTTTGCCGGCCGATGTGATCCGACAGCTTGCCGGTGAAGAACTGCGAACCGCCCCAGACAAAGCCGTAGATGCCGACCACCCAGCCAATGTTGGCCAGGCTCAGTCCGTGCTGATAAAGATACACCGGGTAAAACACCCAGATCAGCGCATCGACGAATTTTTCCACCAGGCCGGCCTGGCTGATGGCTGCCATGCGCCGGTCGCGCCAGGACATCAGGGCAAATACCTCACGTGTGTTCGGCCGCGCGGAAATATTGCGCGGGTAGCGCGGTTTAAGCGTGCTGCCTTTGCCCGCGGCATGGCGGGCGCTCTCGGCCCTGGCCCAGTGCAGCGTTTCCCTGACCAGCAGCAGTGTGGAGACAATGGCCAGGCCGATGACGATCAGGCCGAAAATCAGCAGGCCTTGCCGGGCACCGAAATGCTGGGCCATATAGCCGGTGATGATACCGGCCACGGCCACGCCGACATAACCGGAAAACTCATTCAGGCCGATGGTGAGGCCGCGCTGGTCCGGGCGGGTCATGTCGAGCTTGGAGGTTTGCGTCATTGACCAGGTGAATCCCTGATTAATACCCAGCAGAACCGTGGCAGCCACAATCCAGCCCCAGCTTGGGGCATAGAGGATCATGAAGGGGATCGGTACAGCGAATAACCAGCCAAGCAGCAGAACCCGCTTGCGTCCCATGCGTTCGGAGAGCCGCCCGGCGACGAAATTGAGCGTGCCCTTGACGAAACCGAAGGCCACCACAAAAGTCATCAGCAGCATGAACGAGCCTTTCGGCACGCCGAACTCGCTTTCGGCCAACGCTGGGATAACCGTGCGCATCATGCCGAGCGTCAGCCCGACCATGAACACCTGTAGCAGTTGCTGCAGAAACTGACGCAGATTGATGCGAATGCCATGCTGGTAATCGCGGTAAGCATCATGCGTTGCGGTGGCGGACATGCAAATTTCCTTCAGGCGGCGATGTTGGCGGCGACGATTCTGTCCATTTCTGCCGGGCGGGGTGGAATCACGCTGGTCAGATGGGCAATGAATTCATCGCGGTTCTGGATTTGCAGCCCGGCGTTGAAGCGTTTTTCAAAGCCGATAGTGGACGAGGGCTTGCCGGAAATACCGGCGCCGCAGGCGCTACCCGCCTGGTGACCGGGGAAGATTTCCACATCGTTGGGCAGGGTGAGAATCTTGCTGTGCAGGCTGTCGAACAGCATGCCGGCCATTTCCTGTTCCCGCCCGGCCAGATCGGGGCGGCCGATGCTGCCGACAAACAGGGTGTCGCCGGTAATGACAAACCAAGGGTCTTCGCCGCGGCGCTTGTCGGTGACCAGCAGGCACATGCTATCCAGGGTGTGGCCGGGGGTGTGCAGAACCTTGACGATCACATTGCCGACATCGATCAGTTCACCGTCATGCAGGTGCTGGTAGGGGAATTTGACAAAATTTGCCGAGTTTTCATGCAGGCAGTAGGGGGCGCCCACCATTTCAGCCAGTTTGCGTCCGCCGGTGTAATGGTCGGCATGCACATGCGTGTCGATGACGTGGGTGATTTTGACCTGGGCCTTGGCGGCCTCGTCGATAAACCATTGCTCATCGCCCGCCACGACATCCACGGCGATGGATTTGCCCAGGGTGCCGCAGCCGAAAAAATAGGACAGGGAGGCTTCTTTGCTCGCTAGTTGCTTGAAAAACATGGTGTTTCTCCTTCTTTAAATGGGTGTATCGAGAGGCAGGCCGCGGGCACGCCATTCGGCGATGCCATCGTCCATGCGTAATGCTTGCAGGCCTTGTTGCTGTAGCAGGGTTACAGCCTCTTTCGCCATCAGGCAGAAGGGGCCGCGACAGTAGGCAACAATAGGTTTTTCAGTTGGTAGTTCGGTAATGCGTTGCTGCAGCTCCGTGACTGGAATGGAGCGGGCGTAGGGCAGGTGAGCGGTGGCAAATTCGCTGCCGGGGCGCACATCCAGTACCACAATTTCGCCGCGCCTGGCTTGCTGTAGCAATTCGTCGCCATTGAGGGGGGAGAGTTCGTCCGGCCGGGTGACCAGTGTGTGTATGGCCGATTGCAGTTCCAGCAGGCGCTCTTCTGCGAGGGTGCGCAGCATCACCCACATGTCGGCGACCTGCTCGTTCACCAACCGGTAGTAGATATTTTTGCCCTCACGGCGTGTTTCGACCAGATGAGCGGCCTTCAGTGCCTTGAGGTGGGCGCTGGCGAGCTTGATGGAAATATCCGTATCGCCGGCCAGTTGCTCGACGCTTTTTTCACCCTGGCACAGCACCTCAATCAGCTCCAGTCGTTTGGGACTGGATGCCGCTTTGCCGATACGGGCAACCTGTTCATACAGCATATCTTTGATCTGGCGTGCGCTGCTCATGGCATAACATTCTAATAGACGTTAGACTGTTCGAATGTTATGCCATGACTTCTGCCTGCGTCAAGAGGAAACGCAACGTCTTTTGATGCCGGTCTGAATCCAGTACACTGCCGGCACATTTGATCTCCTGCATTTTCATCCTATGTCTGCGCATCTTCTGGTTGCTTTGTCTGCCCACGGATATGGCCATTTTTCCCAGGTGGCACCAGTCATCAATCAACTGCTGGTGCGCCAGCCTGATTTACAGCTTACTTTTCGCACCACTTTGCCGGTTGACGTGTTGCGCCAGCGCATTACCCATCCCTTCTCAGTGCAGCCGCAGGCTGATGACTTTGGTATGGTCATGCACAACGCGCTTGATGTGGATGTGGCTGCCAGCGTGGCGGCATACCGGGAGGTGCATGCGGACTGGGACGCACGGGTGGCAAAGGTGGCAGAAGAACTGCGCGCCAGTGGAGCCGATCTGGTGCTTGCTGATGTGCCCTATCTGACCCTGGCTGCTGCCCGGCATGCCGCTATTCCATCCGTGGCCCTGTGCTCGCTTAACTGGGCCGATGTGTTGCACAGTTATCTGGGCAGCGCGATGCCGCCAGACATATTGGCGGTCATGCGTGACGCTTACGCCAGTGCGCGCCGTTTTCTGCAGCCCGCACCCAGCATGCCCATGCCGGCACTCTCGTCCACCAATCTGCAGCCTATTGGCCCGGTCTGCTGGCCGGGGCAAAATCGCCGGGCGGAAGTGTTGGCACGGCTGGGTTTGTCCGCCTCCGTCCGGTTGGTGCTGGTAGGCATGGGGGGTATGGAATTCAATGTGCCAGTCCGTGGCTGGCCTGCTCATGCGAACAATAGCCCCCTGCATTACCTGTTGCCAGCAAGCTGGGGTGCTGCCGGTGAGGGAATGTGCTGTATTGATGCGGTCGGTTTGCCTTACAGCGATATTCTGGCTTCGGTCGATGTGGTGATTACCAAGCCCGGCTACGGCATGTTTGTTGAGGCGGCTGCGGGCGGAGTGCCGGTGCTTTATGTGGAACGTGAAGTCTGGCCCGATGTGCCGGCTCTTGAGAAGTGGCTTGGCGGACTGGGACATTGCCGCAAGATCAGTCGTGCCGCCCTGGCCGCCGGAGAGCTGCAACAGCCTTTGCAGGCATTGCTGGCGGCGGGACGCTACCAGGCCGTGGCGCCGGCGGGTAATGCCGAGGCGGCGGATTGCATCCATGCCCTGTTATGTGAGTTGTCGTAATCAGTTTTGTCTTGAAACACAAAGGCTTTTCTGGGATAATGCCGGGTTCTTGTGTCCCGGGTGTCGGTTTTTATCCCGGATTTTGTAACCTTGCCCTTTCGCACCGCAGCGAACGGGGTAACGCGGCAGGATTCTTGCCCGTTTCCAAAAGGAGCTTGTATGCGGCATTATGAAATCGTATTTATCGTGCATCCTGATCAAAGCGAACAGGTTGGCGCGATGGTTGAGCGTTATCGCAACACCATCACCCAAGGAGATCGGA
>JAJZTZ010000132.1 GCA_021847305.1 Pseudomonadota bacterium
GCCCTGGCGGGGCACACACTTCGTGCCCCACTGCGGAACTCGAACAGTACTCGCCGTAATCCCCCGCCAGAAATCCAGCCACTCGGCGACAAATAAAAGGGAACCCGGAAAGGCCAAACCGTCTGAACATTAACCGATGCCAGATCAGGCGCACGCGGTGATATGTTGAGGGTTTGGATGTTGGGGTTGTAGTTGCCGTTGACGTTGTTTTTCAATCCCCCTTATTCGCTGCCGTGTTTGAACGGGTGGGGGCGGGGGAAGTCGGCGAGCACTGTTTGAGCTCCGCAGCAGGGCACGGGGTGTGTGCCCTGTCAGGGCGAGTTGCGCAGCCGCCCGCACACACCCGCTCAAACACGGGGATGTCAGCGAATAGCGGGTCGCCTTTTCTTTGGGTACTTTCTTTTGGCGAAGCAAAAGAAAGTACCGCGCAGCCGGGCGCCCCCGGCTAAGAAACGTCTACAATACCTACAACTGTCACAACAACAATCGCAGACAACACACCATCATGAAGCCCGCAAAATCATTTCTGCTGTATTGCTTCGCCCTACTCACTGGACTAACCAGCCTGAATGCACAAGCCTTTTATCTGTTCGGGTCCAATTGGAAGGAGGAAGTGTTGTTGCATGATGGTAGCAAAATTATTGTTAATCGCTCGCAGAGTCACGGTGGTTTTCATGAATTTGGTCAGAAACCTCCTGTCAGTGAACAAGCCATTTCATTTGATTTGCCCGGCACACACCAGACAGTCGAATGGGAAGACAAGGCGACGCCGGACGTGGGTAGTGCCAATTTCAGTTTATTACAGCTAGATGTTTTGAATGGTGTTCCATATCTCGCAGTGACAATCAGAGGGTGTTTGCCTTACAACAAGTGGGGACGTCCCAATCCCGATTATGTCTTTTTCAAATATGTCGGTGGTGTTTGGAAGCAAATTCCAATTGAGGAGTACCCAGCTGAATTTGGCACTGATGCCAACATGATGAGCGAGACTGTCAGTCGGGAACAATGGCTATCAGATGAAACCAGCAAATCTGGGTATGTTTCATCTGCACTAATTAAGCAGATGAACGCAGAGATTCGAACCCCACAGAACCGCACCATCACTCGCACCCCCATCCCAGGCGGCGGAATGGGTGGATGTCCTAATGCCATCCCAGATGGACATGACGGATGGATAGGGCTTGGGTTTTTTAATAAATCATATGAGCAGTGCAAGGGAACATGCTTTGCGCATGATATGAATGAGCAATATTGCCCCTGTAAAAAACTCTACCCCGACCAACAATAATGACCTACCGATTCAACACCTCTTCCACCACCCGCAAAAACTCATCCCCATACCTCACCAACTTCGCCTGCCCCACACCCGTAATCTCCCCCAACTGATCCAGCGTCTGCGGCCGGCGGTTGAGAATTTCCAGCAGGGTGCTGTCGTGGAAGATGACATAGGGCGGCACGCCCTGCTCTTTGGCGAGTTCCAGACGCTTGGCCTTGAGAGCCTGCCACAAGGGGTCGTCGTTGGCGCCGGCGAAGGCTTCGCGGGCGCGGCTGGCGCGTTCGGCGCTGCTGCTTTTGCGGCGGGCGGGAATGGCGTCCTGGCGTAACCACACCGGTTGCTCGCCCTTCAATACCGGCCGGGCGGCTTCGGCCAGACGCAGGCCGCCGTAGCCTTCCATATCCACCTCCAGCAGGCCGGCGGCCACCAGCTGGCGGTAGACACTGCTCCACTGTGATGCGGAGAGCGACTTGCCAATGCCGAAGGTGCTGAGGTTGTGGTGGGCGAAGCGCTCCACCTGAGCGGTGGTTTTGCCCAGCAGCACGTCGACCAGGTGGCCGACACCGAAGCGCTGGCCGGTACGGTAGACGCAGGACAGGGCCATTTGCGCCGGTACGCTGGCGTCCCAGGTATCCACCGGGGCAAGACAGTTGTCGCATTGACCGCAACCGCCCGGATGCTCTTCGCCGAAATAGCGCAGAATGGTCTGATGACGGCAATGCGTGGATTCGCAGTAACCGAGCAGGGCATCAAGCTTCTGCCGTTCAACGCGCTTGCGTTCTTCCGGTGCCTCGCTGCCATCGAGCATCTGTCGCATGGACACCACGTCGCCCAGACCGTACACCATCCAGGCATTGGCCGGCAGCCCGTCGCGCCCGGCGCGGCCGGTTTCCTGGTAATAGCCTTCCATGCTCTTGGGCAGATCAAGATGGGCAACGAAGCGGACGTTGGGCTTGTCGATGCCCATGCCGAAGGCCACCGTCGCCACCATGATGACGCCTTCGTCGCGCAGGAAACGTCTCTGATTTGTCTGGCGGGTTTCGGCGTCCAGCCCGGCATGGTACGGCAATGCATCCCAGCCGCGCTCCTTGAGCCAGGCGGCAGTTTCCTCAACCTTGCGGCGCGACAGGCAGTAGACGATACCGGCATCGTTGGGGTGATGGGTTTCCAGAAACTGCTGCAACTGTTCGCGCGCCTTGTCTTTGAGCGCCACGGTGTAGCGGATATTCGGCCGGTCGAAACTCGACACAAATGCCCGCGCATCCTGCAGACCGAGACGCTCGACGATTTCCTGCCGGGTGGGCGTGTCGGCCGTGGCGGTAAGCGCCACGCGCGGCACGGCGGGAAAACGTTCATGCAATGCCGTCAGCTGACGGTATTCCGGACGGAAATCATGACCCCATTGCGACACGCAATGCGCTTCGTCGATGGCAAACAGCGCCAGTCCGGTGTTGGCCTGAATCTGTTCCAGGGTGTTGAGAAAAGCGCCGGTCAGTAAACGTTCTGGCGCAACGTAGAGAATTTTCAGTTCGCCGCGCATCAGCTGGCGGTATATTTCCCGCGCCGCCTCATTGTCCAGGCTGGAATTGAGATAAGCCGCCGCCACGCCAAGCTGCTGCAAGGCTTCCACCTGATCCTGCATGAGCGCAATGAGCGGCGACACCACCACCGCCAGCCCGGGGCGCAGCAGGGCAGGAATCTGGTAGCACAGGGACTTGCCGCCGCCGGTAGGCATGAGCACCAGCGCATCGCTGCCGCCGGCCAGGTGCTCGACAATGGCCTGCTGCTGACCGCGAAAGGCGCTGTAGCCGAACACGTCGTGCAGAATGTGCTGCGCTGATGGGGCCGCCATGCAAGATCCATTAAGACAAAAGCACTATTTTACCTGCTTGTGCGGCGGTTTTCTTGGCGCTGGGGCAGCATGGTATGATTGCGCATTATTTTTCAACGTTCACATACACATGATTTTAGTTACAGGTGGGGCCGGTTTCATCGGCTCGAATTTTAGCTCCGGCGTAACGTCTGCTGCGCAGACATTAGCCTGCACTGAAATCCCTCCTCGTTGCCATTTTTTTAAGGATGTCACATGATCCTCGTTACCGGGGGAGCCGGTTTCATTGGCTCGAATTTTGTCCTCGACTGGCTGGCGCAGAGCGATGAGCCGGTGATCAACCTCGATAAGCTCACCTACGCTGGCAATCTGGAAAACCTGGCCAGTCTGCAGGGCGACTCAAGACATATTTTCGTGCAGGGCGACATCAACGACCGCGCGCTGGTCGAATCGCTGCTGGCACAGCACACCCCCCGCGCCATTGTGCACTTTGCCGCCGAAAGCCATGTCGACCGCTCGATCCACGGACCGGAAGATTTCGTCATCACCAATGTCAACGGTACCTTTCACCTTCTGGAAGCCGCCCGCGGTTACTGGTCGGCCCTGTCGCCTGCGGAAAAGGACGCGTTTCGCTTCCTGCACGTATCCACGGATGAAGTGTACGGTTCCCTCGGACCGAATGATCCGGCCTTTACCGAAACCACTCCGTACGCGCCCAACAGCCCCTATTCGGCCTCCAAGGCTGCGTCCGATCACCTGGTGCGGGCTTACCACCACACCTATGGCATGCCGACTCTGACCACCAACTGCTCGAACAATTACGGGCCGTATCAGTTTCCGGAAAAACTCATTCCGCTGATGATCCACAATGCCCTCACCGGCAAACCACTGCCGATTTACGGCGACGGCATGAACGTGCGCGACTGGCTGTATGTGAGCGACCACTGCTCCGGTATCCGTGAAGTACTCGGCAAGGGCAAACTGGGCGAAACTTACAATATTGGCGGCTGGAACGAGAAACCCAATCTGGAAATCGTCCACACCCTGTGCGACCTGCTGGATGAACTGCAACCGCGTGCTGACAAACAAAGTTACCGCAGCCAGATTACCTACGTCACCGACCGCCCCGGCCACGACCGCCGCTACGCCATCGATGCGCGCAAAATCGAGCGCGAATTGGGCTGGCGCCCGGCTGAAACCTTCGACACCGGCATCCGTAAGACTGTGCAATGGTATTTGCAGCACGGTGAGTGGGTCGAACATATCGTCAACGGCAGCTACCGCCAGTGGGTAGAGAAGCAGTATCGAGGACTGGGGACTCAGGACTGAGTAATATGTCTGACAAGGTTACCCGATTTGAGGATTTGATCGCCTGGCAAAAGGCTCGACTCATGACTCAGCGGGTTTACCAAATCACGTCGGACGGCCTATTCGTGAAAGATTTCAGCTTACGGGATCAGATCAGACGTGCGGCCGTGTCAGTCTTGTCAAACATAGCTGAAGGTTTCGATCGTGGTAGCCGGGCCGAGTTTCACCAGTTTCTGGTGATTGCCAAAGGCTCATGTGCAGAAGTCAGGTCACAATTATATGTAGCTCTGGATGCCGGCTACCTGACAGAAAATGAATTTGCCAGCCTGCGTGAGCAAGCAGAGGAGTTATCCCGTATTTTGGGAGGACTTCGGGCAGCAGTAAATAAACAGAAAGCGTCAAAGAACCAATGAACACTCAGTCCTCAGCCCTTAGTACTCAGTCCTCCCGCAAGGGTATCATCCTGGCGGGCGGCTCCGGCACCCGTCTGTACCCCATCACCCAGGCCGTATCCAAGCAGCTGCTGCCGATCTACGACAAGCCGATGATCTACTATCCGCTGTCGACCCTGATGCTGGCCGGCATTCGCGATATTCTGATCATCAGCACGCCGCAGGACACGCCGCGCTTCCAGCAGTTGCTGGGGGACGGCAGTCAATGGGGGCTGAATCTGCAGTATGCCGTGCAGCCTTCCCCGGATGGACTGGCACAGGCGTTCATCATTGGCGAAAAGTTTGTCGGCAACGATACGTCTGCACTGGTACTGGGTGACAATATTTTCTTCGGCCATGATCTCGCTACCATGCTCAAGCGTGCCGCCAGCAAGGACAACGGCGCGACTGTGTTTGCCTACCCGGTGCACGACCCGGAACGCTACGGCGTGGTGGAATTCAACGACCAGGGTCAGGCGATCAGTCTGGAAGAGAAGCCGGCCAAACCGAAATCGCGCTATGCC
Organism: Pseudomonadota bacterium; assembly: GCA_021847305.1. Classification (GTDB taxonomy): domain Bacteria; phylum Pseudomonadota; class Gammaproteobacteria; order Burkholderiales; family JAJZQI01; genus JAJZQI01. Next base: position 5,371 of record JAJZTZ010000132.1, read on the forward strand.
GTGACCGGTCTGTACTTCTACGACAAGCAGGTGGTGGACATCGCCAAAGGCATCAAGCCGTCCAAACGCGGCGAGCTGGAAATCACTGATGTGAACGCCCACTATCTGTCCAAAGGCGAATTGACGGTGGAAAACCTCGGCCGCGGCATGGCCTGGCTGGACACGGGCACGCATGAGTCACTGCTGGAAGCCTCGGCCTACATCGAGACCATCGAAAAGCGTCAGGGCCTGAAAGTCGCCTGCCCGGAAGAAATTGCTTTCCGTCAGGGCTACATCAGTGCCGAACATGTGGTCCGTCTCGCCGAACCGCTGAAAAAGAATGCCTACGGCCAATACCTCTTGGCCATGCTGGATGAAAAGATTTTCTGATGCAGGCCACCCGCACCGCCATTCCCGACGTGGTCATTCTCGAGCCGAAAGTGTTCGGCGACGAGCGCGGCTTTTTCTTCGAAAGCTATAACGAGAAGAAATTCGCCGAGGCGATTGGTTACGCACCGCAATTCGTGCAGGACAACCATTCCCGCTCGGCCAAAGGCGTGTTGCGCGGTCTGCATTATCAAATTCAGCAGCCGCAAGGAAAACTGGTTAGGGTAACAGCGGGAGAGGTGTTTGACGTTGTTGTCGACATCCGCAAAAGTTCGCCCACTTTCGGCCAGTGGGTCGGCGTGCACCTGTCCGGTGACAACAAG
>JAJZTZ010000133.1 GCA_021847305.1 Pseudomonadota bacterium
CGCGAACTGCCTGGCCGCGTGGAAGCAGTCCGCACTGCCCAGGTGCGCGCACGGGTGGAAGGCATTGTGGAGAAGCGTCTGTTTACCGAAGGGACAGATGTGAAGGCAGGGCAGCCGTTGTTCAAGCTGGATGACCGTACCTATCGCACCGCAGAACAGGCCGCCGAGGCCGATGTCGAGGCCAAGAAGCTGAATCTGCAGCGGGTGGAATCACTGCTGCCGGATCGTGCGGTGAGCCAGCAGGAAGTCGATACGGCGCGTGCGGCGCTGAAGTTGGCTGAAGCGCAACTGGCCAAGGCGAAGCTGGATCTGGAAAACACCACTGTGCCGGCGCCGATTTCCGGTCACGTTGGCCGTGCGCTGGTTACCGAAGGTGCACTGGTGGGCCGTACCGATGCCACGCTGATGACCACGGTGGATCAGCTTGATCCGGTGAATGTGCTGTTTACCCAGCCCAATGCGGATGTGCTGCGTCTGAAAGAGGCGGTGGCGGCTGGCAAGCTGAAATCGGTCGAGAGTCACAATGTGGAGCTGATTCTGGAAAATGGTCAGACCTATGCGCACAAAGGCAAACTGTTCTTCAGCGACATGACGGTTGACCCGTCTACCGGTGCGATCAGCCTGAAGGCGGAGTTCCCCAATCCGGAGCGTTTGCTGTTGCCGGGTACCTTTGTGCGCGTGCGCCTGCCGCAGGGTGTGGCGAGCGATGTGATCAGCGTGCCGCAGGCGGCTGTTCAGTCCGGTGCCCAGGGCCAGTATGTGCTGGTGGTGGGACCGGAAAACAAGGTAATGCCGCAGCCGGTTAAGGTGGGCCCGATGGCCGGGACCAACTTCGTCATCGAGGAAGGCCTGAAGGGCGGCGAGACGATTATTGTTGATGGTGTGCAGAAAGCCCGGCCAGGTAGCGAAGTGAAGCCGGTGCCGATGAAACAGGATAACTGACATGGCACGTTTCTTTATACATCGCCCCATTTTTGCCTGGGTGATCGCCATTCTGATCATGCTGGTGGGCGTTATCGCGCTGAAAAAGCTGCCGGTGGCGCAATACCCGCAGGTGGCGCCGCCGCAGATTGCTTTTAATGTGACCTATCCCGGTGCTTCGGCGCAGGTGATCGAAAATACCGTGATCAAGCTGATTGAGCAGCAGATGAACGGGATCGAGCACCTGCAGTATATGGAGGCATCATCCGAACTGGGCGCCGGTACGCTGACGCTGACGTTTGAGCCGGGCACCGATATCGATATTTCTTCGGTGGAAGCGCAGAACCGCTACAAACGGGTGGAAGCGCGTCTGCCGGAGGATGTGCGCCGCCTTGGTGTGCCCGTGACCAAGCCGCAACGCAATTACCTGATGTTTGTGGCGATTTACTCCAAGGACGGTAAACGCAATGCCATCGACCTGGGCAGCTATGCGGCGGCCAATGTGCTTGATCCGCTGCTGCGGGTGCCGGGCGTGGGTGAGGCCGTGCTGTTCGGCAGTGAATATTCCATGCGTATCTGGCTCAAGCCCGATGCGCTGAATGCCTATGGCGTGACACCGGCGGATGTGAAAGCGGCTTTGCAGGCGCAGAACGTGCAGCTGGCTACCGGCGAACTGAATCAGGCACCGGCGGCGCCAGGCGCGCAGGTGAATGCGGTGATCGTCACCCGCGGTCGTCTGACCACACCGGAAGAATTCGGTAACGTGGTGGTCCGTTCTCTGCCGAATGGGGCGACGGTGAAGGTCAAGGATGTGGCACGCGTCGAATTGGGCGGTGACACCTATGACCGCTATGCGCGCATGAACGGCAAGCCGATTGCGGCCATTGCCATTCGCGTGGCGCCGGGCGCCAATGCACTGGATGTGGCGGAAGGCGTGAAGGCGCGCATGACCGAGCTGGCGCGCTATTTCCCCAAAGGGGTCGACTGGACTGTGCCGTATGACACCTCGCGTTTTATCCAGATCTCGATTTTTGAGGTGGTGAAAACGCTGGGCGAGGCGATGATCCTGGTGTTCATCGTGATGTATGTGTTCCTGGGGCACTGGCGTACCACGCTGATTCCGGCGGTGGTGGTGCCGGTGGCGCTGGCCGGGGCAACGGCCGGTCTGTATGCCTTCGGCTTCTCCATCAACGTGCTGACGCTGTTTGCCATGGTGCTGGCCATCGGCGTGCTGGTGGACGACGCCATTGTGGTGGTGGAGAACGTCGAGCGGATCATGCGCGAGGAGAAGTTGTCGCCGCTGGCTGCCACGGTGAAGGCGATGGACCAGATCATCGGTGCGATTCTGGGTATTTCGGTGGTGCTGACGGCCGTATTCATGCCGATGCTGTTCTTCGGCGGTTCGGTGGGAGCGATTTACCGTCAGTTTGCCGCCACGCTGATTCTCACCATGGCCTTCTCGGTGCTGATGGCGTTGTCGCTGACGCCGGCCATGTGTGCCACCCTGCTTAAGCCGGGTGAGGCGGAAGAAGACGAGAAGCGCTGGTTCAACCGATTCTTCGGGCGTGTCTCGCAGCGCTACCGCAATACCACCAGCCGCATTCTGGCGCGTGCCGGCCGCTGGGTAGTGATTTATCTGGCAATTGTGGCGGCAACCGGCTGGCTGTTTACCAAGCTGCCGGGCAGTTTTCTGCCGGATGAAGATCAGGGTTACTTCATCACCATGATCCAACTGCCGTCCGGTGCGACGCAGGAACGCACGGTGAAAGTGCTGGAACAGGTCGAGCATTATTATGAAAAGCAACCCGAGGTGGACCGCGTGATTGGTGTGGTGGGCTTCTCCTTCTTCGGTCGTGGTCAGAATGCGGCGCTGGTGTTCACCCGCCTGAAAGACTGGGATGAGCGCAGCGGCCAGCAGCACGCTGCCCAGACGCTGATCCACAAGGCCATGGGTACCTTCATGCGCATCAAGGAAGCGATGGTGTTTGCCGTGAATCCGCCGTCAATTCCCGAGCTGGGGGCGGTGGGCGGCTTTGACTTCCGCCTGGAAGACCGTGCCGAACAGGGACGGACGGCCTTGCTGGATGTGCGTAATATGGTGCTGGGTATGGCGATGCAGGATCCGCGCCTGGCCGGTGTGCGACCGGAAGGCCAGGAGCCGGGGCCGCAGGTGTTTCTGGATATCGATCGCGAGAAGGCCCAGGCGCTGGGCATCGACATGGCACAGCTGAACGACACGCTGAGTTCGGCGATCGGCGTGTCGTACGTCAACGACTTTATCAAGTCGGGGCGTATTCTCAAGGTGCAGATGCAGGCCGATGCTGACCTGCGCAAGACGCCGGAAGACCTGCTCAAGCTGCCGATCCGCAACAAACAGGGGCAAATCGTGCAGCTGGGCGAGATTGCCCATCCGCGGTGGATCGTCGGCCTGCCCAAGCTGGATCGCTACAACGGCAATCCGTCGATGAAGATCGCTGGCGGGCCGGCACCGGGGCATTCCACCGGTGAGGCGATGCAGGCGATGGAAGACATCGCTAAGAAGCTGCCGCCCGGCTATGCCTTTGAGTGGTCCGGTACTTCTTACGAGGAACGCACGGCCGGTTCTCAGGCGCCGGCGCTGTTCGCCCTGTCGCTGCTGGTGGTGTTCCTGGCTCTGGCAGCGCTGTATGAAAGCTGGTCGATTCCGTTTGCGGTGATTCTGGTGGTGCCGCTGGGTATTCTCGGCGCGGTGCTGGCGGTATATCTGCGCGGCCTGCCGAACGACGTGTTCTTCAAGGTGGGCCTGATTGCGATTATCGGTCTGTCGGCGAAAAACGCCATTCTGATTATCGAATTTGCCCGTCAGTTGCATGAAGAGGGCATGAGCCTGATCGATGCGACGCTGGAAGCCTGTCGCTTGCGTCTGCGGCCGATTCTGATGACCAGTTTCGCCTTCATTCTCGGTGTGCTGCCGCTGGCGATTTCCACCGGCGCCGGCGCAGCCAGCCGCCATGCGGTAGGTACGGGTGTGGTCGGCGGTATGATTGCGGCAACGGTACTGGCGATTTTCTTTGTTCCGGTCTTTTTCGTGGTGGTACGCCGGTTCTTCCCTGAGCGTCGCCGGGAGGAAATAAAACATGACTAAGCGCATTTCTTCTGCATTCATGCAACGGCTCCCGCTCGGCTGGGCCTCTGTGGCGGTTCTGGGTGTGGCGCTGGCGGGCTGTTCGCTGGTGCCCGAGTACCAGCGTCCGGCGGCTCCGGTACCCGGGCAGTTTCCGGGAGCGGACAAGGCGGCTGCAACGGCAGTACCCAAATGGCAGGATTATTTCCGCGATCCCGAGCTGCACAAGCTGATTGCCGCGGCATTGGAACATAACCGCGACATGCAGGCAGCCCTGGCGCGCGTGGAAGAAGCCCGTGCACTGGCTGGGGTGGCCCGTGCCGATCGCTTCCCCACCGTCAACGGCCAGGTGTCCGGCAACCGCGCGCGCACCCCGTGGGATCTGAGCGGTACCGGCCAGACGCGGATTTCCAGCCGTTACGACGTGAACCTGGGCATCACTGCCTTCGAGCTGGATTTCTGGGGCCGCGTGGCGGCCCTCAGTCAGGCGGCTCGGGCACAGTATCTGGCCACGGATGAGGCGGCCAAAAGCTTCCGCATCAGCCTGATCAGCAGTGTGGCGGATACCTGGTTCCAGCTCGGCGAGTTGGACGAACGCGAGCGTCAGGCCAAGGAGATCCTGCAAAACCGCGAAGACAGCCTGACTCTGGTGCGTAAGCGTCGCGAGGCAGGTCTGGCCAGCGATCTGGATGTGCTGGCGGCAGAAGGCATTGCCGAATCGGTGCGCGTGCAGCAGAGCGAGCTGAAGCGCCAGCGTGCGCAGCTGGAAAACGCGCTCAATCTGCTGACCGGCATGTCGGTGGACTTGCCCAAGCCGGTACAGAGCGCCAGCCAGACGCCGCTGGAAGATCTGGCTCCGGGGCTGCCTTCCGAGGTACTGCTCAAGCGGCCGGACGTGCGCGCCGCGGAACAGAGTCTGATCGCTGCCAATGCCAATATCGGCGCGGCGCGGGCCGCGTTCTTCCCGCGCATCAGCCTGACCGCCGCGGCCGGCACGGCCAGCAGCCAGCTGTCCGGTCTGTTTGACAGCAATAGCCAGGCCTGGACGTTCCAGCCGGCGCTGAGCATTCCGTTGTTTGACGCCGGGCGCAACAGCGCCAATCTTGACCTGGCCAAGGCACGCAAGGTCGAGGCGGTAGCCAACTACGAAAAGACCGTGCAGCAGGCTTTCCGCGAAGTGGCTGATGCACTGGCGGCGCGCGATGCCTACAAGGAGCAGCTGACCGCTCAGGAAGCCAACCTGAAAGCGCAGGAGGGCCTGTTCAACAAGGTCAAGCTGCGCGAGAAAGCCGGTGTGGCGACCTATCTGGAAGTGCTGGATGCCAGCCGCAGCGCCTTCGCCGCGGAGCAGAGCATGGAAACCGCCCGGCGTCAGTATCTCAGTGCCCAGCTGGCTTTGTATAAAGCCCTGGGGGGCGGTGAGCAGTAGTGTTGGGTTTGCGGCGTCTGCTGCGCTGAAGCTGTAATAAAAAGGGCCGGTTAAAACCGGCCCTTTTTTAGGGCGTGTTAACACGCCCTAATTGCTGCGGTTATTTTCTGAACAGCTTGTGTGCGCCTTCCGGGGCGCTGCGCCAGTACTGCGGCGGGGCATCGACCTGGGCGCCCAGCTTGGCGGCGGCGTGCCAGGGCCAGCGTGGGTTGTAGAGCATGCCGCGGGCGAGGGCGACCATGTCGGCCTGACCGGTGGCGAGAATGGTTTCCGCTTGTTCCGCTTCGGTAATCTGACCCACTGCAATGGTGCAAAGACCGCTCTGTTCCCTGATTTTGCGGGCGAATTCCACCTGGTAGCCGGGGCCGACCGGGATTTGCTGTTGCGGCGACAGGCCGCCGCTGGAGACA
>JAJZTZ010000134.1 GCA_021847305.1 Pseudomonadota bacterium
AAAGACCACCGCGTGCTGCCCGGCATCACCTACGATGTCGTGCTGGAGCTGGCGCAGCAGCACGGCATTCCCCACGAAGTGCGGGAAATTTCCGAAGAAGAAGTGCGCAGTGCCGACGAAATCTGGATGACCTCTTCCACCAAGGAAGTGCTGCCGATTACCCTGCTGGATGACAAACCGGTTGCAAATGGCAAACCCGGCCCCATGTTCACAGCCATGTACGGTTATTACCAGGACTTCAAGCGCACTGTAATGCGCGGAGAAAGCACATGAGCCAGCAGGAAACCCTGATCGAATTCCCCAGCGACTTCCCCATCAAGATCATGGGCGAAGCACGGGATGATTTTGCCCAGGGCATACTGATCGTAATTCGCCAGCACGCACCCGATTACGACGGCAGCAACATGGAAATGCGTCCCTCCAGCAAGGGCACCTACCTGTCTCTGACCTGCACTGTCCGGGCCACTTCGAAAGACCAGCTGGATAATCTGTATCGCGACCTGTCCAGTCATCCCTGGGTGAAAGTGGTGCTGTGACCGGCGTGGTTGTCAAAACGCTGGGGTGGGTTGATTACATCCCCACCTGGCAAGCCATGCAGGATTTTACCGCCAGCCGCAGCGCCGACACCCCGGATGAACTGTGGCTGCTGCAGCACCCCCCCACCTATACCGTCGGCCTCAACGGCAAACCGGAACACCTGCCGCTGGCAACCGACATTCCCATCGTCAACATCGATCGCGGCGGCCAGATCACCTATCACGGCCCCGGGCAGGTTGTCATATACGTCCTGGTCGACCTGAAACGACTGGGTATCGGGGTAAAAGAGCTGGTCAGCCAGATGGAAGAGGCCATTATCCGCCTGCTGGCACGTCACGGCGTCACTGCGCAACGACGCGACAAGGCGCCGGGCGTGTACGTAGGCGATGCCAAAATCGCCGCACTGGGTCTGCGCATCAAGAACGGACGTAGTTACCATGGCCTGAGCCTCAATGTGAACATGGATCTGACACCCTTCTCTCACATCAATCCCTGCGGCTACAAGGGGCTGGCAGTAACCCAGACCATTGATCAGAACATCGATCAGACAGCCGAAGAGCTCGGACCGCAACTCGCCGAAATACTGAGTGAATTGCTAGGGTATACTCCACCTTTTAAGCAAACTTAAACGACCCCATGGCCATCGAACACAAGGGTGCCTCGAAAACCTCGCGCATCCCCATCAAGATCGTGCCGCAGGAGCCGCTGAAGAAACCCAGCTGGATTCGCGCCAAATCGCCCAACAGCCCGGAAGTACTCGAGCTGAAAGCCATTCTGCGTGAAAGCAAACTGCACACGGTATGCGAGGAAGCCTCCTGCCCCAATCTGGGCGAGTGTTTCCGCCACGGCACGGCTACCTTCATGATTCTGGGCGATCTGTGCACGCGCCGCTGCCCCTTCTGCGACGTGGGCCACGGCAAACCGCTGCCGCCGGACGAAAACGAGCCACGCCATCTGGCCGACACCATTGCCGCCATGCGTCTGAAATACGTGGTCATCACCAGCGTCGACCGCGACGACCTGCGCGATGGCGGGGCACAGCATTTTGCCGACTGTATCAACGCCACCCGCGCCAGCGCACCAAACTGCAAAATTGAAGTGCTGGTGCCGGATTTTCGCGGCCGGCTGGATGTCGCGCTGGATATTCTCGCAACGGGCCTGCCGGACGTGATGAACCACAACCTGGAAACCGTGCCGCGTCTGTATAAAGCCGCCCGCCCCGGTGCCGATTACGCCCATTCGCTGCAGCTGCTGCAGGAATTCAAGACCCGTCACCCGGACATTCCTACCAAATCCGGCATCATGGTCGGGCTGGGCGAAACCGACGAGGAAGTGCTCGAAGTGATGCGCGATCTGCGCGCGCACAATGTCGACATGCTCACCGTGGGTCAGTACCTGCAACCGGGCGAGCACCACCTGCCGGTGACCCGCTATGTCACGCCGGAGCAGTTCGCCGCCTTTGAACAGGCCGCACTGGCAATGGGCTTTAAACACGCCGCCTGCGGGCCGATGGTGCGCAGCTCCTATCATGCCGATCAACAGGCCGCGGGAGTCACGCAATGAAACCAGGTTACCTGCGTAGCGAATGGCCGGTGTGGCTGGCACTGGGCATGATCCCGGCCGGCTTTGCGCTGGAACATGCCGCCCTGCACACGGGAGGCCTTCTGCTCGGCGGCCTGTTCGCCCTGGTGCTGGCTGCCATTCTCGGTCTGGCCTTCCGCATCGCCCATCACGCCGAAGTGCTGGCGCTGCGTCTGGGCGAACCCTATGGCACACTGATTCTCACCATAGCCGCCGTGTCGGTCGAAGTGGTCATCCTCGCCGTGCTGCTGTTCGACAGCCACAGTCCCGCCCTGGCGCGCGACACGGTGTTCTCCGCCGTGATGATCGACATCAACGGCATTCTCGGTATTGCCGCTATCATCGGCGGGCTGAAACACGGCGTGCAGAAATACAACCTGCACTCCGCCAGCGCCTACATCGCCATGCTGCTTGTGGCGCTAGGCGTCGGCATGTTCCTGCCCGATTTTGTGCCGGATGCTGCCTGGCCGACTTATTCCGCCTTCTCGGTCGGCATCATGGCCATCCTCTACATCGCCTTTTTGCGCCTGCAGACGGTGGAACACCGACGTTTCTTCGAATACGGGCATAACCTGGAAGAAGAAGTGCACGACGCGCACGGCAGCCCCAACCTGCTGCACATCGGCATGATCATCGGCGCGGTCATTGCTGTAGGCGTATTGTCCGAGGTGTTGTCTGTGCTGCTGGATGCCCTGCTGACTGGCACCTCCGCACCCAAGACCATTCCCGCGGTACTGGTGGCGCTGATTTCCGCCAGCCCGGAAGTGCTCACCGCGCTCAAAGCCGCACGCGACGACCGCCTGCAGACCACGGTGAATATCGCGCTGGGCGCCTCACTCTCCACCGTACTGCTGACTCTGCCGGTGATCGAAGCCATCGCCCTGTTTACCGGCGAACGCATCATCATGGCCATCACCCCGGCGCAGGCCGGCATGCTTATCGTCACCCTGCTGGCCGCCATGAACAACCTGCACGACGGCGAAACCAACGCCATTGAAGGCATGAGCCATCTGGCCCTGTTTCTCGCTTTCGTTGCCCTGACCTTACTGGGAATTTTCTAAATGCAGATTGGTATATAGCAATCCCTTTCTATACAAACCTTACTTGATCTTACAAAAAATATTGGTAAGATTGGTAATATCAAGTAAGGAGCCTACATCACATGGAGCGCCTCAAAAATCCATTCTCACCCGGAGCCGGCACTCAACCACCCGAGCTAGCCGGACGTGAAACAATTATCGAACACGCCGAAATAGCGCTAGCAAGAATAAAGGCGCGACGCCCCGAAAAAAGCATGCTTATGATCGGTTTACGTGGCGTGGGGAAAACTGTCTTGCTAAATCGCGTGCAAGAACTCGCCGAGCGACAAGGTTATGAAGCGCTTATGATTGAAGCGCGAGAAGACAAGCCATTGCCATTACTACTATTACCCTATTTGCGCCAAGTTCTAATTAAGCTCGATCGAGGCCAAAATGTCAGCACCAAGGTAAAGCGTGGTCTCGCAGTCCTGAAAAGCTTTCTCAATGGCGTTAAAATTACAATCAGTGATGTTGAAATTGGGTTAGATATTGATCCTGAAACAGGTACTGCTGACAGCGGAGATCTCGAAGTTGATTTAGCAGAGATGTTTATTGCCCTTGGAGAAGCAGCACTCGATAGAAATACGGCAATAGCAGTAATTATTGATGAACTCCAATATCTTTCAGAAAAGGAGTTGAGTTCATTAATAATGGCCATGCACAAGGTTTCCCAGAAACAATTGCCCATCATTCTCGTAGGCGCCGGACTACCGCAATTGGTAGCCAACGCAGGTCACTCAAAGTCTTATGCAGAACGATTGTTCGATTACCCAGAAGTCGGGCCACTACCGGAATATGCCGCATACAAGGCATTGCAGGAACCCGTAAAAACAGAAGGGGTATACTTTACAGACGATGCTCTTCACGAAATTGTGAAACTGACAAAAGGGTATCCCTATTTCCTACAGGAGTGGGGTTATCAGTGCTGGAATCTGGCGGCATCAAGCCCAATCTCCCTGGATATAGTGCACCAAGCCACCCAAGAATCCATACGGAAATTAGATCAGAGTTTCTTTCGCGTACGATTCGATCGCCTCACGCCCCGTGAGAAGGATTACTTAAGAGCGTTATCAGAACTCGGCGCAGATCCTCAACGCTCAGGAGACATTGCATCTCTGCTAGGCGTCAGATCTGAAAGTGTCGCCCCCCTAAGAAATGGCCTAATTCGAAAAGGCATGATTTACAGTCCTGCACATGGAGACACAGCATTTACTGTCCCCCTATTTGACCAGTTTATGAAGCGCATCATGCCAGAAATGCCAACTCCGAAACCCAAACAGGCCCAATCATGAAACTCGGTACCCCGCTTTCTCCTTCAGCCACCCGTGTCATGCTGCTGGGCAGCGGCGAACTGGGCAAGGAAGTGGTGATTTCCCTGCAACGCCTCGGCGTGGAAGTGATTGCCGTCGACCGCTACGCCAACGCCCCGGCCATGCAGGTGGCGCACCGCAGCCACGTCATCGCCATGAGCGACGGCGCCGCGCTGCGCGCCCTGATCGAGCAGGAAAAACCGCATTACGTCGTGCCGGAAATCGAGGCGATCGCCACCGAAACCCTGCTGGAAATAGAACAAGAGGGGCTGGCCACCGTCATCCCCACCGCCCGCGCGGCGTTCCTCACCATGAACCGCGAAGGCATCCGCCGCCTGGCAGCCGAGGAACTGGGCCTGCCCACCTCGCCCTACGCCTTTGCCGCCTCGCTGGCCGAACTGCAGGCCGCCGCCGACCAACTGGGCTACCCCTGCTTCGTCAAACCGGTCATGTCCTCCTCCGGCAAGGGCCAGTCGCGGGTTACCCGCGCAGCAGACATCGCCGCCGCCTGGGACTATGCCGCCAGCGGCAGCCGGGTCGATCAGGGTAAGGTCATCGTCGAAGGCGCGATTGATTTTGATTATGAAATCACCCAGCTCACCGTGCGCGCATTGGGCGCAAACGGTCAGACAGCCACCCATTTCTGCGCCCCCATCGGCCACGTACAGGTCAACGGCGACTACGTGGAAAGCTGGCAACCGCAGGCGATGTCGCCGGTCGCCCTGCAAACCGCCCGCGACATCGCCGAAAAGATCACGACTGCGCTGGGCGGGCTGGGCATTTTCGGCGTGGAGCTGTTCGTCAAAGGCGATGAGGTGTGGTTCTCCGAAGTCAGCCCGCGTCCGCACGACACCGGCCTGGTGACCCTGGCAACGCAGTTCCAGAGCGAATTTGAACTGCATGCCCGCGCCATCCTCGGCCTGCCCGTCGACACCAGCCTGGCCCGCCCAGGCGCCAGCGCGGTGATTTACGGCGGCATGGAAGCCCAGGGCGTGGTGTTTGCCGGTGTGGATGCTGCCCTGCGTATCGAGGGCACGGACATTCGCCTGTTCGGCAAACCTGAAGCGTTCACCAAACGCCGTATGGGCGTGGCGCTGGCGCGGGCAGAGGATACGGATATTGCGCGGCAGCGGGCCAAGCAGGCCGCCGCCTGCGTGACCGTCAAGGCCGGCTGATGGGGCAATATGCCCTTAAAATTCTGCTTTCCGCCGCCACGCTGGTGGCCGTGGCTGAACTGGCCAAGCGCAGCAGCTTCTGGGGCGCGGCGCTGGCTTCCTTACCGCTGACCTCGTTGCTGGCTTTTGTCTGGCTGTATCTCGATACGGGCAGTAGCGAGGCGGT
>JAJZTZ010000135.1 GCA_021847305.1 Pseudomonadota bacterium
GGCAGACCAGAGCCTGCTGGTGTGCTGCGCGGCTTTTCATGGGGTAACGGCAGCACAGGCGGCTGAACGCTGGCCTAATCTGACGCTAAAGAAAATACCCAAGATGGTGCTGGCACGCTGCGAGTGGGGGCATGACGACTACAGCCTGAATGTGGCCAACCTGCCACTGGCGCAGCCGGAACCGGAAGCGCTGCCCGCCGTACCGGCGAGGCAAGCCCGTGCGACTGCGTCTACGCTGGATTTGTTTGGCGATGGCGGGGAGGAGGAGGCATGAGCAAGAAGGTGGCTGGCATTCCTGCTGATTACGCTGCCTGGCTGGCCGACATCAAGGCGCGCGTGCACGCTGCCCGCAGCCGGGCGGTGCTGGCGGCCAACGCCGAGCTTATCACGCTGTATTGGCATATCGGCAATGAAATCCTGCAACGGCAGGCGTCCGCGCAGTGGGGCGACAAGGTGCTGGATCGATTGGCCAGCGACTTGCGCGAGGCGTTCCCGGACATGAAGGGCTTTTCCCGCGCCAATCTGAAGTTCATGCGGGCGTTTGCGCAAGCCTGGCCGGATGCCGAAATTGGCCAACAAGCTGTTAGCCAATTGCCTTGGGGACACAATGTGATGCTGCTGACCAAGCTGAAAGACCCGGCGCAGCGGTTGAGCTACGCGGAGCAGGCCATTGCCGAAGGCTGGTCACGCGCGACGCTGGAAGTTCAGATCCGCAACCGCCTGCATGAACGGCAAGGCCAGGCCGTCACCAACTTCAATGCCCGCCTGCCCGCGCCGCACTCGCAACTGGCGCAAGAAACGCTGAAAGACCCTTACCTGTTCGATTTTCTGGGTCTGGGTGATGACGCGCACGAGCGCGACATTGAAAATGCGCTGGTGCGGCACATTACCAAATTCCTGTTGGAATTGGGCAGCGGCTTTGCTTTCATAGGTCGTCAATACCGGCTGGAAGTGGACGGCAGCGAGTTTTTCATTGATTTGCTTTTCTATCACACGCGGCTCAAGTGTTATGTGGTGGTAGAGCTGAAGGCCACGGCCTTCAAGCCGGAACACGCCGGGCAGTTGAACTTCTACCTGACTGCCGTGGACAGGCAGGTCAAAGCGCCGGACGACAAGCCGACGATCGGTTTGTTACTGTGCAAAACGCAGAGCCGATTGATTGCCGAATACGCCCTTTCCGGCATGGACAAGCCCATAGGCGTGGCCGAATACCAGTTGGTGCGTGCCTTGCCCGAGCCGCTGGTGAGCAGCCTGCCCACGGTGGAAGAGCTGGAAAGTGAGTTCGAGGGAATGAAGGATGGCGGGGAGGAGGCAGATCGAACGATCAGGAAATCCCGAATAGTTGCCGAGAAGGGCAGGAAAACCTTACAGAAAAAGAAAGCGGGAGGCCCGGAATGAATGCGCGCGTGCAAAACCACGTAACGGGCCGTTTGTCCCTGCGCCCGCCGCAGGCCGATTCTCTGGCCCGACTGGCCCAGGCGCTTGATGCTTCGCCCGAGCTGCTGACGCAGGAACGCGATGTAGCAGCCGTGCTGGCGACACTGAAGGCACAGTTCCCCACGCTGGAGGACTTTGAGCGCGACTTCCCTTCACTGTGTTTTGCACTGGCCACAGGCGTAGGCAAAACCCGCCTGATGGGGGCGTTTATTGCCTACCTGCATCTGGCGCACGGCATCAATAATTTCTTTGTGCTGGCCCCCAATCTGACCATTTACAACAAACTCATCACGGATTTCACCCCGAATACGCCAAAGTACGTTTTCAAGGGTATTGGTGAATTTGCCATCCATAACCCGCGCGTCATCACCGGCGACAACTACGACCAACAGAACATTACCGGCGGCGAGCTGTTTGGCGAGGTGCGCATCAACATTTTCAATATCTCGAAAATTAACTCGGAAGTTCGTGGCGGTAAGGAACCGCGTATCAAGCGCATGAAGGAAGTGCTGGGCGACAGCTACTTCAACTATCTGGCCAACCTGCCCGACCTGGTGTTGCTGATGGACGAGTCACACCGCTACCGTGCCAGTGCGGGTGTGCGCTCCATTAACGAACTGAAGCCGCTGTTCGGGCTGGAAGTCACCGCCACCCCCTTTATCGAATCAACACGCGGCCCCGTACCGTTCAAGAATGTGGTAATGGACTACCCATTGGCCCGCGCCATGGAAGACGGGTTTGTTAAAGAACCGGCCGTGGTCACCCAGCGCAACTTCTCAGCATCTGCCCATTCACCCGAAGAAGTAGAAAAGATCAAGCTGGAAGACGGCGTGCGACTGCACGAGACAACAAAGGTCGAGCTGCTGACCTATGCCCGCGAAAATGGTGTAGCCACTGTCAAACCTTTCATGCTGGTAATTGCGCGCGACACAACTCATGCTGCCCAACTGAAGACCCTGATCGAATCCACTGCCTTCTACGAGGGGCGATATGCAAGCAAAGTGATCCAGGTCGATTCCAGCCGCACCGGGGCGGAAGAAGAAGAGATGATCACCCGTCTGTTAGCTGTGGAAAGTGTGGATGAGCCGACCGAGATTGTGATTCACGTGAATATGCTCAAAGAAGGCTGGGACGTAACCAACCTGTACACCATTGTGCCATTGCGTGCCGCCAATGCCCGCACGCTCATTGAGCAATCCATTGGCCGAGGCCTGCGCCTGCCCTATGGCAAACGCACTGGTGTGGCCGCTGTAGACCGCCTGAATATTGTCGCTCATGACAAGTTTCAGGAGATTATCGACGAAGCCAATCGCGGCGACTCGCCCATTCGCCTGAAACAGGTGATTCTTGAGGCCCCGAGCGAGTCGGACAGAAAAATCAGTGTGCAAGTCAGTTCCGGCGCAGCAACTCTACTGGGGCTGAGTGAATTACCTGCCAATCACCTGACGTCACCCGCGTTTGAGAACACACCCATTGCGCCCCCACCGGTATTCACGTCACCTGCCGAGCAGCAAGCGGCACGGGTTGTGATGGACGTGATCAGTCAATATGAGGTGAAACGGGAACTGATACCCACCAGCGATGCCCTGCTGAAGCCCGAAGTGCAAAAAGAACTTCTGGCTGTAGTGGCTGAGCGCCTTAAACCCGCACAGGGAAATTTGCTTGCCGGTGCAGACTCCGTCTCGCCTGATCTGGACTTGGCGAGTGTTATCGCCAGAACAACAGAAATCATTGTTCAGCAAACCATCGATATCCCGCGCATTTCTGTAATACCCAAAGGTAAAGTTACCACCGGCTTTCATCCATTTACCCTGGACGTAAGCCAGCTTCATCTTCAGCCCGGCCAGAGGGAAATTGTCGGCCAAATGCTGCGCACGAACGAACAATTTACGCTGGCGGCTGAAATCGGGCTCAAAGAAAACCGGCCGGAAGACTATATTGTTCACGCACTGGTGGACTACGACGATATCAATTATTTCACACATGCCGAGCTTTTATACGACTTGGCCGGGCAGATGGTGCAGCACCTGAGAAGCTATCTTTCCGCGGAAGACACCCTTCAGGTGCTGGATAGAGACCGGCGGCTGATTGCCAGGGAAATTCATGCGCAAATGATGGCGCACTTCTGGGAAGATGCAACGGATTATGAAACCCAGGTCAGCCGTGGATTCACCGAACTCAAAGCCTGTAATTACACGGCCACGGCAGGTCAGACAGCACACCACTTTCGCGAAACCGTAGCCGAGACCAGCCGCATCAAGCAAATGCTGTTTGGCGGCTTTACACGTTGCCTGTACCCCTTACAGAAGTTTGACTCAGACACGGAAAGGCGCTTTGCCATTATTCTGGAACGGGACGCCATAAAATGGTTCAAGCCAGCCAAGGGGCAATTCCAGATTTACTACAAACTGGGCACCGAGCAACCCGAGTACATCCCCGATTTTGTTGCGGAGACAGACAACGCCATTTTTATGGTGGAAACCAAAGCCCGCGTGGACATCGACACACAGGAAGTACAGGCTAAAGCTGCTGCCGCAACCCGCTGGTGCCAACAGGCCTCAGACTACGCCGCCAAGGTGGGAAGCAAACCCTGGAAATATTTGCTGATCCCCCATGATGAAGTGGCGGAATCGAAACGACTGGAAGATTTTTTGCGCTTTCAGGGGAAGTGAGAGTGGCTCAGAAACCACCCCAAGGATGTATCTGCACAAATAATAATCACGCCGGCCACGGCAAACAGCCACTCACCGTAAACTGTTCCAGCAAAAAGGCATACCCAGCCTGCTGATGGACCGCGCGAAAAGTCACCCGTTCCGCACTCAACTCACATAACCAGGGCTCTTGCGAAATGGGTTTATTGCTTGCCAGCGCTTCGGGCGTGAACAGGGCAATATTGATGCCACCTTGCGGATCACGGGCAGAGACATATTCGAATGCCTGCATACCGGCATTGCGCATCAAACTACCCAATTGCTGGGAAGATGAATAGTCAGATGGATGCGTGAGCTCTGCCTGGTAGCGGGAAAACGGCATTTCCTGCAGCCGGTAGCCTTGTTTTGTCTGGTAAGCCGCCTCAAACAGGGTATGCTGGGTATCCAGTTTGCCTGATGGGGGAACTGACATACCCAACCAGAACACAAAGCGATAATAAGCAGCTTCAGCCAGCACAGTGGCAGGTGTCAGTGCGCCGTAAAACAGGCTGGGTTCACTGCGTGTACCAAAACGCGAACCGTGCTTGAGCGGGGGATAGCGAAACGGTGTGGCCAGCAGGTAATGCAAACCTTCCGTACCCTTGCGCAGAGGCGGCTTGGTGGTTTCGAGCAGTTCTTCCAGCACGACTTGCCGCTCAAGCGAGCTGACCAGTTGATTGGTGGCGACCTGCTCCTGGCTTTCCACCAGCCGATACAGCTGGCCCGCCAATTCAGCGGGCGCGCATTCAGCCAGACAGGCCGCCCAATCTGCCATTACAGCTTGCCCCGCATGGCGTCCAAATATTCCAGCACGGCAACCAACCCTTGCACGGACTTCACCTGCTGCGCCGGGACGCCGCCAGTGTGGCTGTTTTCCGTATGCATCCAATGCTTCATCTGTTCATCGGCACCACCTACCAGCACATACAGCGCGCGGTAGCAGCGGATAAACAACAAAGCCAACTCACCGGGCTTGCTTGCCGGATCAATACGCCCTCGGCTGACGGCCGAACGATCTTTGCCGATCACTTCACCCAGGTCGGCCTGACTCATGCCCAGATGCTTGCCTGCATTGAGCAAAGCCTCTGCCAGCACGCTGGCTTTGTCGATTTCCTGTTTGACTGCGAGATTCATGGCACACCCCACAACTTAAATGCACATATGCATATGATTATGTGCATAATGCACAATAATTGCCAGCATTAAATAACAAACAGACAAAAAAATACCCCCGCATTACCTGCGGGGGCTTTTGCATTCCGGTACGGCAACAGGAATCGAACCCACGACCTTCTGCAGATCGTTAAGGAAACGCTGATTTATTCGCGTTTCCTTGCCGGGCAAGCTTTTCGCCCGGCCGCTCAATGACGTAAGTCATTGAAAGCGTAAGGTTGTGCGGACATGCACCGCACAACCGTTCCACTGATTTATTCCCGAAATGGAATAAATCAGTACATCCTTAAGAGATGTGGGAGTTTTCGGGATAACAAGGGACATCTTGTTACTTTCGCAAAAGGTCTGGGCTCTTGAATACTATGAAGAGCAGCTCATATGCGAGACGCCGCCGACCGCACAGGCCTCTGTCGGCTTCAGCCGATAGTATTTCTCCTCCACCGCTTTCGACTGCTCGGCGTAAGGCTGCGTCATCACCTCTTGCAGTTCTCGAAGGGGTACATAGTTCCCCCGCTTTGCCTGTT
>JAJZTZ010000136.1 GCA_021847305.1 Pseudomonadota bacterium
ATACGCTCCATGGTCTTTTCGATATCGCCCGGCCGCTTCATGGCACGCAGGATTTTCGGGCTGGCATGCTGGAACGGCACATCCAGATAAGGCAGGATCTTGCCTTCGGCCATCAGCGGGATCAGTTCATCCACGCTCGGATACGGATACACGTAATGCAACCGCACCCATACGCCGAGTTCGCCCAGCGCGCCGGCCAGTTCGGTAATGCGGGTTTTCAGCGGTTTACCGTTCCAGAACCCGGTGCGGTATTTCACGTCCACGCCATAGGCACTGGTGTCCTGGGAAATCACCAGCAGCTCTTTCACACCAGCCTTGACCAGGCTCTCAGCCTCCTGCATGACGTCGCCCACCGGCCGGCTGACCAGCTTGCCGCGCATGGAGGGAATGATGCAGAAGGTGCAGGAATGGTTGCAGCCTTCGGAAATTTTCAGATAGGCATAGTGCTTGGGTGTCAGCCGCACGCCCTGAGGCGGAATCAGGTCGGTGTAGGGATCATGCGGCTTGGGGCTGTGAGCATGCACAGCGGCCATCACTTCGTCAGTGGCATGCGGGCCGGTGACCGCCAGCACCTGCGGGTGCACTTCCTTCACCACATCGCCTTTGGCCCCCAGGCAGCCGGTTACGATCACTTTGCCGTTCTCGTTGAGCGCTTCGCCGATGGCATCGAGCGACTCTTCCACCGCAGAATCGATAAAACCGCAGGTATTCACCACCACCAGGTCGGCGTCCTGATAGCTGGGTACAATGAGGTAGCCTTCCGCGCGCAGTTGCGTGAGAATCCGCTCCGAATCGACCGTCGCCTTGGGACACCCCAGGGAGACAAATCCTACTTTTGGCACTGCTTTGTTGCTCAAGGCTGTTTCCTGTCCTGCTTTACATTGCCACAATCATTGGAGCGGCGCATAATAAACAGCTCCCCTGCAGCATAAATTTCAAATACTACGCTCATGTATATCATTGCGATAGCTTGGCTCTATGTCACATTCATGATGGCGCTGACCAGTGATTCCTTTGTCAGCGGCTTCATGACTTTCATGTTCTACGGCCTGTTGCCGTGCGCCCTGTTCATCTGGCTGGTCGGCACTCCGCAGCGCCGCCGCAACAAATTACGCATCGAAAAAGTAGCGGGCCAGGGTAACAGTGCCCACGCCGAGAGCGATTAACACCACCTGCTGCACCGTCGCACGCAGTTCCGGCCGTTTGTGCAAACCCGGGATCAGATCGGCCACGGCTACATAAATCATGCTCGCCGCCGCAATTGCCAGCAGGTAAGGCACGGCAGTGGTTGCGGACGACAGCGACAGATAACCGATGATACCGCCGACAACCATCGCGAGACTGGACAGCAGATTCAGCGCCAGCGCCTTTTTACGGCTGTACCCGGAATGCAGAAGAATGACGAAGTCGCCGACTTCCTGGGGAATTTCGTGGGCGATAATTGCCAGCGCCGTCACCACCCCCAGGTTGATATCGGTCAGGAAAGCGGCGGCTATCAGAACACCGTCGACAAAGTTGTGAAAGGTGTCGCCGACAATGATCATCAGCCCGCTGCGGCCATGATCGTGAGCGACGTGCACTTCACACTCGTCGCCGTGGCAGTGGCGCCAGAGCACCAGCTTCTCCAGCACGAAGAACGCCAGAATCCCGCCCAGGATGGTCGCCATGAGAGCCGGAGCAGGAACGCCGGATTCCAGCGCGTGCGGCAAAATCTCAACAAACACCGCGCCCAGCAAGGCGCCAATGGCATAGCTGACAAATGCCGGCACCAGACTGGCATTGGCAGTAAGGGCAAACAGCCCGGCCACGACCACACTCAGTACGCCGCCCAGAACCGTCGCGAGACCAATCCAGCCCAATACGCTCATACACGCATCGCTAAAAATTAAAACGTTTAATTATACGGCATTCCGGCAGGTCCGGATATTCTCGGCCGAATTTTGCGGAACCCGCAGCTGCTTTGGCGTGTCGGACATTTTCATCTACAATCGTTGGCATAAAATCAAAACGCACCCCAAGGAGAACCCATGTTGATCAGCGCACCCGCCATTGCTTCGTTCCAGCCGCCCAAGCGTATCCTCATGGGTCCCGGCCCCTCTGATGTGCCGCAACGCATTCTGGATGCGATGGCCCGGCCGACGATCGGTCACCTGGACCCGGCCTTCACCGATATGATGGAACAGATCAAAACCCTGTTGCGCTATGTTTTTCAGACCGAAAACAAGCTGACCTTCCCGGTTTCCGGGCCGGGCAGCGTGGGCATGGAAACCTGCTTCGTCAATCTGGTCGAACCGGGCGACAAGGTTATCGTGTGTATCAACGGCGTATTCGGCGGACGCATGCTGGAAAACGTCAAACGCTGCGGCGGTGTGCCGGTGGTGGTGAATGACGACTGGGGTGCTCCGGTAGACCCCAACAAGGTGGCCGAGGCCTTTGCCGCCAACCCGGATGCCCGCATCCTCGCCTTCGTACACGCCGAGACGTCCACCGGCGCGCAATCCGATGCCGCCAGCCTGGCACAGATTGCCCGCCGTCACGGCGCACTGACCATCATGGATTGCGTCACTTCGCTGGGCGGCACCCCGGTACTGCTGGATCAATGGGGCATTGATGCAGCCTATTCGGGCAGCCAGAAATGCCTGTCCTGCACCCCCGGCCTGTCGCCGGTGAGCTTCAGCGAGCGGGCGCTGGACAAGATCCGCCAGCGCAAAACGCCGGTACAAAGCTGGTTCATGGACCTGAATCTGGTGCTGGGTTACTGGAGCGGCGAAGGCAAGCGCACCTATCACCACACTGCACCGATCAACCCGCTGTATGGCCTGCATGAAGCGCTGGTGATGGTGACCGAGGAAGGCCTGGAAGCCTCCTGGACCCGCCATCGCGCCCAGCACGACGCGCTCAGGGCCGGGCTGGCCGGTATGGGCATCCGCTTCGTGGTGGACGAACAGGCGCGCCTGCCGCAGCTTAACGCGATTTATATCCCCGACGGCGTGGACGATGCCGCCGCGCGTGCGCGGCTACTGCAGGAATTCAATCTGGAGATCGGTGCCGGCCTCGGCGCACTGGCCGGCAAGGTGTGGCGTATCGGCCTGATGGGCTACGGCGCCCGCAAGGAAAACGTGGATTACTGCCTGAAAGCACTCCAGGCAGTGCTGTAATTCACTCCAGCCAGACCAGCGCCGCCATGCGCCCGGTCTGGCCGTCGCGCCGGTAGGAATAAAACCGCTGCGCATCGCTGACGGTGCAGTCGGTACCGCCGTACACGGCCTGCACACCGATCTTTGCCAGCCGCTGACGGGCAAGCAGATAGATGTCGGCCAGCCACTTGCCCGGACGTCCGGCAACAAACCCTTTTGCCGCAGCCGGATCGTGCGCCACAAAGGCGGCCCGCACCTCATCACCCACTTCGAATTTTTCCGGTCCGATGGCCGGCCCGAGATAGGCCAGAATTTCACTACCCGGCACATTCATGCCGGCCACCGCCGCCTCCAGCACACCATCGAGCAGACCGCGCCAGCCTGCGTGCGCAGCCGCCACAACCGTGCCCGACCGATCACAGAACAGCGCCGGCAGACAGTCTGCTGTCATCACCACACACACCTGCCCCGGCGCATGCGCCACAGAACCGTCTGCCTCGGCACCGGGTTGCGCTGTCGCCAGATCGACCACGTGTGTGCCGTGCACCTGTTTCAGCCACAGCGGTTCCGCCGGAGTCAGCTGCCGCACCAGGGCGCGGTTGCGGGCAACGGCCTGCGGCTCGTCACCCACATGATCCCCCAGATTCAGGCTGGCAAACGGCGGCTGACTCACGCCGCCCTCACGGGTGGTGATAAAAGCGCGCACGTTTTGCGGCGCAGGCCAGTCAGGAACAATCCGATTCAGACTCATTGGCGCAGTTTCCTTTTCCTCTCAGCGCTTTTCTCGCAGCGTCTGCAACAGCTGCTCCATATCCAGCGGCAGCGGTGCCTGCCAGACCATATGTTCATGACTGACCGGATGGGTCAGCTCCAGCTGCGTCGCATGCAATGCCTGGCGCGCAAACTCGGCTGCACTGCCACGGCTTTTGCCGTATACCGGATCGCCCACCAGTGGATGTCCCAGACTGAGCATGTGGACGCGAATCTGATGTGTCCTGCCGGTTTCCAGGCGACAACGCACCAGGGTGCAGCCCGGCAGCTGCTCCACAACCTGATAGTGCGTGACTGCCGCCTTGCCCGACTCCACCACTGCCATTTTCACGCGCTGTGTCGGATGCCGCCCGATCGGCGCATCCACCCGGCCGCTGCCAATCAGCGTGCCTTCAACCAGTGCCAGATACTCCCGTTTCACCGTACGCGCCTGCAGCTGACGCACCAGATCGGTCTGCGCGGTGAGCGTCTTGGCCACCACCATCAACCCGCTGGTATCCTTATCCAGACGATGGACGATGCCAGCCCGGGGTACGCCAGCCACTTGCGGGAAGTGATGCAACAGGGCGTTAAGCAGCGTACCGCTCCAGTTGCCGCTGCCGGGGTGCACTACCAGGCCGGCGGGCTTGTTGATAACCGCCAGGGTATCGTCCTGATAAATAATGTCGAGTGGAATATTTTCCGGCGAAAAAGCCACTTCGGCCGGGTCCGCTTCCGGCTCCAGCACCACCGCCTCGCCACCCCACACCTTGTCCTTGGGCGACAGCGTCTTGCCATCGATCCAGACCCGCTCAGCCTTGATCCACTGCTGCAGACGGCTGCGCGAAAACGCCGGCAGCAGCTGTGCCAGTGCCTGATCCAGGCGCATGCCGGCGAAAGCGGAAGGAATCGTCAGTTCGACTGGTTGTTCAACACACTCGAACTCGTCCTCATTTACGTTATAATGGTCTGGTTGACTTTCAGGGTGTCCCATGCGAAACCGTATCGTAATGTTGTTGCTTGCCGCCAGCCTTGCCGGTTGCGGCCTGTTGCCTGAACAGATTGATGAAACCCGTGGCTGGTCTGCCCAGAAGCTCTACGCTGCCGCCATGGATTCAATGAATGACAAGGATTATACGCAAGCGATCAAGTATCTGGAAAAACTTGAATCGCGCTATCCGTACGGTGTCTATGCGCAGCAGGCACAGATGGAAATCGCTTATGCCTATTACAAGGACAACGAGCCGGCTTCCTCGCTTGCCGCGGCCGACCGTTTTATCAAGCTGCATCCGGATAACCCGCACGTCGATTACGTTTACTACCTGAAGGGGCTGGTCAACTTTAACGACAACAGCGGTTTCTTTGCCTCCATCAGCGATCAGGACATGAGCGAACGCGACCCGAAAGCGGCTCGCGAATCGTTTGACGCCTTCAAGACGCTGGTGGACCGTTTCCCCAGCAGCAAATACCGCGAAGACGCCATCGCCCGCATGAACTATCTGGTCAACTCCCTGGCCGACCATGAAGTCAGCGTAGCCCGCTACTACTACAACCGCGGCGCCTACCTGGCTGCTGCAAACCGCGCCCAGGACGCCATCAAGGATTACCCCGGCACCCCGGCACGCGAACGCGCACTGGCGCTGATGATGTACAGCTACCAGAAACTGGGCCTGACGGACCTGAAAAACGACGCCGAACGGGTACTGAAGCTGAACTTCCCCAAGAGCGTTTACCTCAACAGCGACAACTTCGAAGCCAAGCGTGCCTGGTGGCAGTTCTTCTGATTGCCTGACAACCTGCTTAATGGGTGCGAGAAAACCCTGCACCCATTAAGGCCTTCTTAATCGATACCCCTTTATGATGCCGGTAACCCTGCCGTGCATTAAGCCCTTCACTTTCCCCGATTTGCTTGTTTGCGCCGGTAGCCCC
>JAJZTZ010000137.1 GCA_021847305.1 Pseudomonadota bacterium
TCAAATCCAGCAGCCGCAAGGAAAACTGGTTAGGGTAACAGCGGGAGAGGTGTTTGACGTTGTTGTCGACATCCGCAAAAGTTCGCCCACTTTCGGCCAGTGGGTCGGCGTGCACCTGTCCGGTGACAACAAGAAACAGATGTGGATTCCGCCAGGTTTCGCCCACGGCTTTGTCGTGCTGAGCGACTTTGCCGAATTTCTCTACAAGACCACCGACTTCTACGCCCCGGAACACGAGCGCTGCATCATCTGGAACGATCCGCAAATCGGCATCGACTGGCCGCTTGCCGACGCGCCCATCTTGTCGGGCAAAGATCAGCAGGGCAAACTGTTGACTGACGCCGAACTGTTTGAGTAGCCCATGTCCCGACCGATTACCGTCACCCAACCCTATCTGCCGCCGCTGGAAGAATTCCAGCCCTATCTGGAACAAATCTGGCAGAACAAGTGGCTGACCAACGCCGGCCCCTTCCACCAGCAGCTGGAAGACGAACTGGCCCGCTATCTCGGAGTCGAGCACCTGGCGCTGTTTTCCAACGGCACCATCGCGCTGGTGACGGCACTGCAGGCGCTGCGCATTACCGGCGAAGTGATCACTACGCCCTATTCCTTTGTTGCCACGGCGCACTCTTTGTTGTGGAACAATCTGAAGCCGGTGTTTGCCGATATCGACCCGGACACATTCAACCTCGATCCGCAGAAGATCGAGGAAGCCATTACGCCGCAAACCACCGCCATCATGCCGGTGCACGTGTACGGCCGCCCCTGCGACACTGCGGCGATTCAGAAAATTGCCGACACCTACGGCTTGAAAGTCATTTATGACGCCGCACACGCCTTTGCCGTCACCCAGGGCGAAGAAAGTGTGCTCAAGGCCGGCGATTTGTCGGTACTGTCCTTCCATGCCACCAAGGTGTTCAACACCTTCGAGGGCGGCGCCATTGTCTGCCCGGATGCAACGACCAAACAGCGTATCGATTATCTGAAGAATTTCGGTTTTGCCGACGAAGTCACGGTGGTCGCCCCCGGAATTAACGGCAAAATGAATGAAATCCAGGCCGCCTTCGGCCTGCTGCAGCTCAAGCACATGGCGGAAATCCTGCAACGCCGCCAGGAGATAGATAACCGCTACCGTGCCGCACTGGCTGGCGTCAAAGGCATCCGCATTCTGCCTTTGCCGGACAACAGCCGGCAGAACTACTCGTATTTCCCCATTCTGGTGGAAGCCGATTACCCTTTGAGCCGCGATGCGCTGTACCAGAAACTGCGCGAGCAGGATATTTACGCCCGCCGCTATTTCTACCCGCTCATCAGCGCCTTCCCCATGTATCGCGGCCTGGCATCGGCCACACCGGCCAATTTGCCGGTGGCCAGCCGCATCGCCGAACAGGTCATCTGCCTGCCGATTTACCCGGCGCTGGAAAACAGCGACGTCGACCGGGTCATTGAACTGATCGCCGGATAGCACCATGGCCTGCTACAGCCGGGAACAACTCGAAAAAATAGGGTTTGCCGAGCTGGGCGAAGATGTGCGTATTTCTGATAAAGCTTCGATTTACGGCGCAGGCAACATCCGTATTGGCAACCACGTACGCATTGACGATTTCTGCGTGCTGTCGGCCGGCGCCGGCGGCATCGACATTGGCAACTGGATTCACATTGCCGTTTACAGCTCGCTGATCGGCGGCGGGCGGATTCATCTGCAGGATTTCAGCAATATCTCTTCGCGGGTGTCGATCTATTCCAGCACCGATGATTTTTCCGGCGAGTGGATGACCAATCCCATGGTGCCGGCCGAATTCACCGGCGTCACCCAGGCGGACGTGACCGTCGGCCGCCATGTCGTGGTGGGCTCCGGCTCGGTCATCCTGCCCGGCGTCACGCTCGAACAGGGTGTCGCCATCGGCGCCCTGAGTCTGGTCAAGCACAGTTGCCGCGAGTTCAGCATTCACGCCGGCACGCCCGCACGCCAGATCGGTGAACGCCGGCGCGACCTGCTGGAGCGCGAACGCGCTTTTCTCGCCAGCCTCAATCGCGCCGAATGAAAGTGCTCCACCTCGTCAACGACGAGAAATTCATCGATTTCATCGCCCGTCAGTTTGCCCTTAGCGGCGACGAACACCGCTACATTGTCCACCAGCCGGGCGGCACACTGCGACATATCAAGAGCGTCGAACCCTGGCGCATCGTCGGTGACAGTTATTTTTCTTCACCCACACTGCAGCAGGACCTGGCTGCCTGCGACGCCCTCATTGTGCATTTCATGACACCCATGGCTGCGCGCCTGGTATTGCAAGCGCCGCACCATCTCATCATCGCCTGGAGCGGCTGGGGGGCCGACTACTACCATCTGCTGCCGGGCGGTGACATGGCACTGCTGGGTGCGGAGACCGCGCGCATTGAGCGCCGCTTACAACGACGCAAAGCCCTGCGTCACCCGGTTGCCATGGCCAAATTCCTGCTCGGGCGTCTGCGTCGGCACAGCTTGCAGAGTCGTCTGATTCTGCCCGCAGTGCGCCGCGTGCAACTGTTCTCCGCCCCCCTGCCGGAAGATTACACGCTGCTGCAAAAGGCCCTGGGCGCGGGGTTTCCGGCGCAATACAGCCAGATCAACTATGCCAGCGAGGAAGAGACGTTCGCCATCGGCGCAGTGGAGCTGTCCGGTAATGACATTCTGGTCGGCAACTCGGCATCCGCCAGCAATAATCATGTGGAAGCGTTTAAACTGCTGGCCCGGCACGATCTCACCGGCCGCAAGGTGGTGGTGCCGCTCAGTTATGGCGATGCGGATTACCGCGATGAAATTCTGCGCCAAGGCACGACCATTCTTGGCCAGCACTTCGACCCCATCGTCGATTTCATGCCGCTGGCCGACTACAATGCGCACATTGCGCGCTGTGCAGTGGTGGTGATGAATCACCAGCGCCAGCAAGCGCTGGGCAACATCGGCACGCTGCTGTACCAGGGCGCCAGGCTGTTTTTTGACGAGCGCAACGTGGTGTACGATTTCCTGCGTCGGCACGGTGCTCACGTATACCGCACCGCCGAACTGCCCAACGAAAGCGCCTTCGCACCGCTCACCGCGTCGCAACGTCAGCACAATCGCCAGGTACTGCAAGACTTCTGGGGCCGCGATAAAGTTGCCGCCAATACCGTACAATTCATGAATACCTTACGGCACCTTCATGCATAAAATCTCCCTGCTGAGCCACAACTGGCTGGCCCTGCTGATCAACAACCGCCAGGTGACCCGTCACCTGTCCGCCATGTCCGGCGTGGTCTACGACCTGGGCTGCGGCAAGCGTCCCTACGAACAGGACATCCTGCGCCACGCGCAACGCTATGTCGGCGTTGACTGGACCAACAGCCTGCACGGCCGGCAAACCGACATGACCGCCAATCTCAACGAACCGCTGCCAATCGAAGATGCCGCTGCCGACACCGTGGTGTCGTTTCAGGTGCTGGAACACCTGTCCCGCCCGGACATCATGCTGGCGGAAGCCCGGCGCATTCTCAAACCGGGTGGCAAGCTGCTGCTGGCAGTACCGTTCCAGTGGGCGGTGCACGAAGCACCGTGGGATTTTTACCGTTATACCCAGTATGGCCTGATACACCAACTTACCCAGGCAGGCTTCAGCGACATTCAGGTGGAAGCGGTCAGCGGCTTTCTGCCGCCCTGGGTGCTCAAGCTCAATTACCAGACCCTGCGGCTGGCGCGCGGACCTAAACCGCTGCAGTGGCTGATCAAGCTGCTGTTGCTGCCGCTCTGGCTGGGCAACCAGGCAGCCGCCCTGCTGCTTGATCCGCTGTGGCGCGGCGAAGAGGAAACCATGGGCTACTTCGTGACGGCGCGCAAACCGTGAGTCTGAAGAAACAGGCGCTTTCCGCCGCCCGCTGGACCACACTGGCCATGGTCGGCAAGGCCGGTCTGCAGTTCGTGCAACTGGCGGTGCTGGCGCGCTTTCTTGCACCCGGCGATTTCGGTCTGATGGCGTTGGTGGGCGCGGTCATTCTGTTTACGCAGATTTTTTCCGATGCCGGCGTCAGCAACGCCATCATTCACCGGCAGGACATCAGCCGCTCGCAGCTGGCCGGACTGTACTGGCTTAATGTCGGAGTCAGCAGTGCGCTGATGCTCGGCCTGATTCTGGCCAGTCCGCTGCTGGCCTCTCTATACCATGAACCCCGCCTGCAGAACCTGCTGATCTGGGTCAGCACCACCCTGCTGATCAACGCCATCAGCCAGCAATGGCGCATTCTGGCGGAAAAGGAACTGCTGTTCGACAAGCTGGCGCGTATCGAACTGGGCGCCGCCGGTCTGGGCTTTACCACCGCCTGCCTGATGGCAATAAACGGCGCCGGGGTCTACTCGCTGGTCGCCGGCGCACTGGTCAGTTCGCTGACCCAGACAGCGCTGGCCTGGCTGCTGCTGAAACCGGAATGGCTGCCGTTGCAGCACAGCAAATGGGCGGAAATACGCAGTTTTGTCGGCTTCGGTGCCTACATGGTCGGCAACAACCTGCTCAACACCTTTACCACCCAGGCCGACATTCTGCTCGGCGGTCGGCTGCTCGGCTCCGCCAGCCTCGGTCAATACAGCGTGCCGCGTGAACTGAGCTTGCGACTGGGCAATCTGCTCAACCCCATCGTCACCCGCGTGGGTTTCCCGGTCATGTCCAAAGCCCAGGGTGACCAGGCCCAATTGCAACGCGTTTACCTGAAAACCTTACGTATGACCGCCTCGGTCAATTTTCCGCTGTATCTGGCAATGAGCCTGTTTGCGCCGGAAATCGTCGCTCTGCTGCTGGGGCCGAGCTGGGTCCAGTCGGCCGATCTGCTGCGTATTCTGGCTTTGTGGGGCATGGTAAGGGCGACCGCCAATCCGTCCGGCAGCCTGATTTTTGCCGTAGGCCGGGCCGACCTGGCGTTCAAATGGAATCTGGGGCTGGCATTTGCCATGACACCGGCACTGTGGTTCGGCTCGCACTACGGCAATACCGGCCTGGCGCTGGCCCTGCTGCTCAGCCAGACACTGCTGATCATCCCCGCCTGGGCCATCCTCATCCGCCCGCTGTGTGGCGCGGGCTTTGCCGCCTATCATGCTCAGCTGCTTGTGCCGCTGGTGCTGGGCCTTGCCGCTACTACAGCCGCCTGGCTCGCCGCTTTGCCGCTGGAGAACACGATTGCCCGCCTCGCGGCAGGACTCAGCGTCGGGCTGATCAGTTACATTGGCTTAAGCCGGCAATTCAACCGGGAGTGGTTCGCTACGGTATTAGAGCTGGTATCCAAATCACATAAATCAAACACACCACCTTAACCACCGCCCTCTTGACATGCCAAAAGCATAACCATACCATGATATGCTATTTACATATCCGTGCGTCTGGCAATGAAATCCCTCACCGATCTCTCCAGTCTCCTTGGTCTCGACGGTTCCCTGTTTAACACCACCAACCGCCTTCTCAAACTCGATCTGGGCACCGACGGTAACTGGGACAACCTTCTCATCATCCAGACGGCCGAAGGCAGTGAAGGGATCAACGAGACCTACCGCTACAGCCTCACCTGTCTATCCGTCGACGATGCCATCGAGTTAAAGCAGCTCATCGGCCTGCCTGCCCGGTTGTCGATTGTCGACGATGCCGGGGCGACGGTCGAACGCTCCGGCGTGGTGTCGTCCGCCGCCTCGCTGGGCGGCGACGGCGGCTTCGCCCGTTATCAGCTGGTTATTGAGCCCCCCTTTGCCCTGCTGCGCCACCGCCGTA
>JAJZTZ010000018.1 GCA_021847305.1 Pseudomonadota bacterium
CAGCCCTAATCCGCCGCTACAACCGCCGCCTTCCCCCCGCCCTGCACCGGCGGCCGCGCAAACCACACCAGCAGCATCAACGCCACAAAGAACCAGCCGGACAGCCAGAACATTTCGTTGGTTGACTGCATGACCGCCTGCTGCTCCAGCACCCGGTTGAGCATGGCTTTGTCGGCCGGGGCCGCCATGCCGAGGGCGTGCAGCTGGTTGAGGGCGTCCACGGTGGCGGGGGTCAGGTCGCTGACGTGTTCGCTCAGTACACTGTGGTGCAGATCGCTGCGCCTGTCCCACAGGGTGATGCTGAGCGAGGTGCCGAAACTGCCGGCGACGATACGGGTGAAGTTGGACAGGCCGGTGGCGCTGGCCAGCTGGGTGTGCGGCACTTCCGAGAGGGTGAGGGCCATCAGCGGGATGAAGAAGGTGGCCACGCCGATACCCATGATCAGACGCGGGATGACGATATCTTCAAAGGTTACTCCGGTGTTGAAGGCGCTGTTCCAGAACGACACGCCGGCAAAGATGGCGAAGCTGAAGGTGGCCCACAGGCGCAGGTCCATTTTGTGCATGTTTTTGCCGACGAAGGCCGACAGAAACACCGGCAGCACACCGATGGGCGCGGCCGCCAGACCAGCCCAGGTGGCGGTGTAGCCCATTTGCGTCTGCAGCCACAGCGGCAGGATCACCACGTTGCCGAAGAACACCAGGTAGCCGATGCTCAAGATCATGGAGCCGACCAGGAAGTTGCGCTGGGTGTACAGCCGCAGGTCCACCACCGGGTGTTTTTCGGTCAGCTCCCAGGCGACGAAGTACACCAGCGCCACCACCGACACCAGCCCGAGCATGACGATCTGGGGCGATTCGAACCAGTCGAGGTCGTTGCCCTTGTCGAGCAGGATCTGCAGCGTGCCGATACCGATGACCAGCAGGGCCAGGCCGACTTTATCGATTGGCAGCTGCACGGTTTCCGATTCGCGCGCCTTGAGCAGCGCCCAGGTGAGCGAGGCGGAAAACAGCCCGATGGGCAGGTTGATGTAGAAGATCCACGGCCAGCTGATGTTGTCGGTGATCCAGCCGCCCAGAATCGGCCCGAGAATCGGCGCCACCACCACCGTCATGGACCAGAGGGCCAGGGCGAGATTCTTTTTTTCCGGCGGATAATTACGCAGCAGCAGACTTTGCGACAGCGGAATCATCGGCCCGGCCACGGCGCCCTGCAGCACGCGGAAGGCGATGAGCATGGCCAGGTTGGGCGCCAGACCGCAGAGCCAGGACGCCAGCGTGAACAGCAGCGTGGACATGACAAACAGCCGCACCTCGCCGATGCGGCGCGACAGCCAGCCGGTGAGCGGCAGGGCAATGGCGTTGCTCACTGCAAACGAAGTGATGACCCACGTACCCTGATTGGGGCTGACCGCCAGATCACCGGAAATGGCCGGCAGGGACACGTTGGCGATGGAGGTGTCGAGCACCTGCATGAACGTGCCCAGGCCCAGCGCCAGGGTCAGCCAGACGAGGGCTGACCCGTGCATGGGCGGCGGAGCGGCGGCGGCCTGTGCTTGCATGGTCAGGCCCGCTTGCCCAGATTGGCGGCGATGATCTGCTCGACCAGCTTATCGGCCGGAGCGGCTTCGTTCTGATACACCGTGGTTTCGTAGCGGCCCGCCACGCTGCCGCTGGCCAGGCTGGGGCCGTCGGTATCAGAGGTGTTCACTACCGCATTGATCGACAGGCCGACGCGCAGGGGATGCTTGGCGAGTTCGGCTTCGTCCAGCGCCACGCGCACCGGCACGCGCTGGACGATCTTGATCCAGTTGCCGGTGGCGTTTTGCGGCGGCAGCAGCGAGAACACGCTGCCGGTTCCCGGCGCCAGGCCCACCACTTTGCCGTGGAACGCCACCTTGCTGCCGTACAGGTCGGAATCCAGCTCGACCGGCTGGCCGATGCGCAGGCGCTTGAGCTGGTCTTCCTTGAAGTTGGCGTCCACCCACAACTGGTGCAGCGGCACCACCACCATCAGCGGGGCGCCCACCGCCAGCTGCTGACCCACCTGAACGGAACGCTGGGCAATGTAGCCGTCTTCAGCGGCGCGGATATTGCAGCGCTCCAGCGCCAGCCACGCGGCGCGCACTTTCTCGGCGGCCTGCTTCACTGCCGGATGGTCCGCCACGGTGGTATCGGCCACCTGGGCTTCCGTGCCGGACAGCGCGGCGCGCGCCAGATCAAGCTCGGCCTTGGCGCGCGCCACGGCCACCTGGGCATGTTCCACTTCCTCGCGCGAGACGGCCTGGCCCATGTCGCTGCCGTCACGCCGCTGCACGTCGGCCTGGGCCTGCTGCAGGGCCAGGGTTTTGACATCGACGTTGGCTTTTTCCTGCGCCGCCAGATCAAACAGCTGGCGCACCTGGCGCACGGTGTTGGCCAGGTTGGCCTCGGCCTGCTGCAGGGCCACGCGGGCATCGGTGTCTTCCAGCTTGACCAGCACCTGACCGCGCTTGACGAAATCGGTATCGTCCACCAGCACGGCGGTCACCGTGCCGGCCACGCGCGGCGTCACGCGCAGCAGGTTGCCGGCCACGTAAGCGTCGTCGGTGGATTCGCGATAGCGGCCGTGCAAGCCCCAGTAGGCGCCATAAACCAGCCCGGCACCGACCAGGGTCAAGGTCAGAAGGGTCAGTATGCGTTTGCGCCGGCCGTTTTCCGGTACGCTTTGTGGCTGATTCATGGTTCGCTCCTGAAGGCACGTCCGCCCACGGCTTGCATCAGCGCCACCTGGGCGCGCATGCGGGCGGTTCGGGTTGTAACGAGTTGTTGTTGCTGGCTGAGCGCCGCCTGTTCGGCATCCAGCAGCTGGGTTTCGGCAATCAGACCCTTTTGCAGGCGCAGGGCTTGCACGGCGCGGGTTTTCTCGGCTTCATCCATGGCCGCCTGCTGCATTTTGCTGCGTTGATCCAGGCTGCTGGCCAGGGCATAGCTGTCAACCGCCTGACGGGCCGCCTGCAGCAGGGTGGCATCGTAGGACGCCACGGCAGCGCGGTAATCAGCCTGGCTTTGCCCCAGACGGGCGCGCAGGGTCTGCACGTTGAGCAAGGGCAGGTGAATGGCCGGCCCGACCGAGCCCATGCGGCTGGATGGCGTGAGCCATTTGGACGCGTCGATGCTTTCCAGCCCCACCAGCAGCTTCAGATCGATATTGGGGTAAAAATCGGCCTTGCTGGCATCCACCTGGCCCTGCGCGGCCTGCACGCGCCACAGCTGCGCCTGCACATCGGGACGCTGCGCCAGCCAGTCAGCCGGCACATGCGCCGGCAGGGGCAGCAGCGCGGGCGTTTCCTGCGGCTCGGGCAGGCTGTCGGACTGGTCCGGACTCAGCCCCAGCAACGCGGCCAGACGATAGCGGTCGGCCCGGGTCTGGTAGGTCAGCTGCTGCAGCCCGTCCTGCTGCCGCTGCAGCGCCTGGCGTGCTGCCAGCCCCGGCAGGGCGGTATCCAGGCCGTGGCGGAAACGGGTTTCGGCCACCTCCACCTGTTTTTGCTGCAGCGCTACCTGCTGCTCGGCCAGACGCAGCTGGCTCTGGGCATCGCCCCAGGCATACCAGGCATCGGCCACCAGCGCAGCCAGGTTAAGCCGTGCCGCCGCCTGTTCGGCCTGGGCGGCGCGCGCTTCGCCCACTGCCGCTTTCACCAGGGCGCGGTTCTTGCCCCAGAAATCAAGCGTGTAGCTCATGCCCAGGCTAATGTCGTCCTGCGTGAACACGCTGCCGCCGATGGGCGGCGGGAAAATGCCGTTTTCGCTGTAGCGCTGGCGGATCACGCTGGCATTGGTGTCGTAATGCACCTGCCCGTTCAGTCGCGCCAGCTGCTCGGCCTGGCCGGCGGCGGCGACGCGCGCCTGCAATACCTGCAGGTCGGGACTGTGCTGCAGGGCGGTTTCGATCAGCTGATTGAGCTGCGGGTCATGCAGCGCTTCCCACCAGCGCTCGCTCTGCTGCGCCTGTGCGGCGGGCTGGGTTTTCTGCGCCAGGCCCTGAATGGTTTTGTCTACCGTCACATCGGTGCGCGGCGCAACGCTCTGCTGCTCCGGCGGCAACGGCGCGCAGGCTGCCAGCAGCGCAGCCAGTGGCAAGGCAAGCAGGCGTTTCATGATGCGTCCACCTTGGCCTGACCGGCCAGCAATTTGCGCAGCAGTCGGTTCAATTCTTTCATTTCACCCTCGTCCAGAACACCCCATTGTTGCACCAGCCGCTCCCACACCTTGGGCAGCACCGCTTCCACCAGCGTCTGACCGGCGGGCGTGAGCGACAACTCGACGCGGCGCCGGTCTTCCGTGCTGGCTTTACGTTCGACCCAGCCGGCGTTGACCAGTTCGTCGCTGAAACGCGTCACATTGGCGCGCGAGGAAATCAGCCGGTTGCTCAGCTCGCAGGGATTAAGCTGGCCTTCGGGGTTGTTATAAATCAGTACCAGCGCGAGAAAGGTGTTGTCGTTAAGGCCGAATTGCGACAGAAACGCGTTATAGCTGTCCTGCATCTGCTGGTAGGTAAACACGAACAGGCGCTTGAGCACGACGTGATCGACCGGCATGCCCTCGACCCGGCGCGCCATGCGCTCGATGCCCTGCTCGAAATAGGAAAAGCTGTCGTCCACTGCACGCCCCACATTATTCATTGCATGATTTATTATTACACCAAAAATAGTTCACAATGAAACTATTTTTTCGGCGAGGCGATACGACATGCTGTACGCTCTGCTTTGCAGGAATATTAATTGACACTGAAATGAGAATAGTTATAATTTACGTAGCACGACTGGATTGAACATTTCGGCCACAATAGCAATCCAATCGAGTGCGCTGTGAGTCAGCGCCCAGTGAATTTCCGATCCGGACACGAACATGAGTAGCGCACCCAAAGAGCAATTGCTCGCCCGCCTGCCCGAAGCCAGCTGGGCACACATCCATCGCGTCAGCATGGACACGCCGACACGCGTACGCTTGCTGGGGCTGGGCATCGGAGTGGGCACTCACGTCGAAGTGTTGCGCAACCGCGGCGGCGACGTCGTGATTGCCGCCGGCAACAACCGCATCAGCCTCGGCCGCAGCATCACGGAGCACATTGTCGTGCATCAGGAGCAGGCCGCATGAAAACCTGTTGCGACACCGACGGCGCCGCCAGCTCGTCCCAATCTGCCGCACTGCACCAGATCGCCCTGCTGGGCAACCCCAACGCCGGCAAAACCACCCTGTTCAACCTGCTGACCGGCTCGCGTCAGCGCACCGGCAACTGGCCGGGCGTGACCGTGGAGAAAAAGGAAGGCCAGTTCCAGCTGGGCGATCAGGAAATCCCGGTGGTCGACCTGCCCGGCACCTATTCGCTCGACAGCGGCGACGTCTCCAGCGACGAACGCATTGCGCGCAATTTCGTCCAGGCGCATCCGGACACCCTGTATATCAACATCGTCGACGCCAGCACACTGGAACGCGGCCTGTACCTGACCCTGCAGCTGCGCGAGCTGGGCGTGCCCATGCTGGTGCTGCTGAACATGATGGACGTGGCCGACCGGCGCGGCATGCACATCGACATTGCCGGCCTGGCGGACAAGCTCGGCTGCCCGGTGCTGCCGGTTTCCCTGCGCCAGGCCAAAGGGCTGGACCCGCTCAAGGACCAGCTGTTGCAGCACGACTGGGCGCACCCGCCGCAGTACGCCATTCCCTACCACGCCAGCATTGAGAATGCGCTGCAGCAGTTGCAGGAGCGCTATCCGCAGCGCGGCGAGGCACTCACGCGCCTGCAGATGGCTGCGGAGGAATCGCCCTGCTTCGTGTTGCGCCAGGCTATCGAGCAGGAAACCGGCGAAACGCTGGAATTCCTGTTTGCCGATGCCCGTTTCACCGCCGCCACCTTCCTGGCTCAGGCCGTGGTGCGCGAACGCGGCAAGGTGAGCCGCACGCTGTCGGACAAGCTCGACCGCTGGGTGCTGGGCGACTTCTCCGGCATCCCCATTTTCCTGCTGATGATGTACCTGCTGTTCATGTTCAGCATCAACATCGGCGGTGCCTTTGTCGATTTCTTCGACCAGGCCTCGCAAGCCATTCTGGTGGACGGCGTGCATCACCTGCTCGACCCGACGCCGGTGCCGGCCTTCATCACCGCGCTGCTGGCCGACGGTCTGGGCGGCGGTCTGCAGGTGGTTTCCACCTTCATTCCGGTGATCGGCTCGCTGTACCTGTTTCTTACCCTGCTGGAAGAATCCGGCTACATGTCCCGCGCCGCCTTTGTCATGGATCAGTTCATGCGCCGCCTGGGGTTGTCCGGCAAGGCTTTCGTGCCGCTGATCGTCGGCTTCGGCTGCAACGTGCCGGCCATTATGGCCACCCGTACGCTGGACAGCGAGCGTGAGCGCATACTTACCGTATTGATGGCACCGTTCATGTCCTGCGGTGCGCGTCTGGCGGTGTATGCGCTGTTTGCCGCGGCGTTCTTCAAAACCGCCGGGCACAATATCGTCTTCCTGCTCTATATCATCGGCATCGCCTTTGCCATTCTCACCGCGCTGATCATGCGCAAGACCCTGCTGCAAGGCCGCGCCGAGCCGTTCATGATGGAAATGCCCACCTACCAGGTGCCGCAACTGCGCAACGTGCTGCTCAATACCTGGGGCAAGCTCAAGGGCTTTGCCCTGGGCGCCGGCAAGATCATCGTCATCATGGTGGCGCTGATCAACCTGCTCAATACCATCGGCAGCGACGGCAGCTTCGGCAACCAGAACACCGACAAGTCGCTGCTGAGCGCCACCGCCCGCTCCATTACCCCGGTGTTTGCCCCGATGGGCATCAGCCAGGACAACTGGCCGGCTACCGTCGGCATCCTCTCCGGCGTGCTGGCCAAGGAAGTCGTGGTGGGCACCCTGGATGCGCTGTACAGCCAGATCGACAAGTCGGCCGCAGCCGCTCAGCCGGCTGACGCCCCGGCTTATTCGCTGACCGCCAGCCTGGCAGCCGCCGCCGCCACCATCCCGGAAAAACTGCACGACGTGGCGCAGATGCTCACCGATCCGCTTGGCCTGCATGCGCTGGATTCGCAGCAGACCGTCAGCAACGCCACCTTCACCGCCATGCAGTCCCGCTTTGACGGCACCATCGGCGCCTTTGCCTACCTGCTGTTCATCCTCATGTATTTCCCCTGCGTGGCGGCATCCGGCGCCATGTACCGTGAAGTGGGCATACGCTGGGCGGCGCTGGGCATTCTGTGGAGTACCGGACTGGGCTACAGCGCCGCCACCATCTTCTATCAGGCCGCCACCTGGAGTCAGCACCCACTTTCCAGCGCCAGCTGGATTGCCGCCATGCTGGCACTGCTGGGCACGGCCGTGTTCGGCTTCCGCCAGGCCGGCCAGCAACGCAGCCGGCTGAGCCACAAGGGTATCTGATCATGATGCTGGCGCAAATCCGCAGCTACCTGCAGGAACGCGGCCAGGTGACGCTGCACGATGTGGCCACTCACTTCGACATCAGCCTCGACAATGCGCGCTTTGCCATGGACTACTGGCAGAAGCAGGGCAAGGTGCGCCAGCTCGGCGCCAGTTGCGGCAGCGGCGGCTGCAGCAGTTGCGGCGACGAGGAAGACAAGGTAATTTATATCTGGTCGGCCGCCGCCATGCCGGTGCGCTGGGCCCGCCCGGCCAAGCACGGCTGACTTCGCCCTGCGCATCTTTCGAGACCACACGCCATGCAAGACAGTTACGATTTCATTTTCTTCGACCCGGAATTGCGCAACGGCTTTGTCGAATTTGTCGAAAGCCAGGGCGTTGCCTGCCAGCTGCGCGAGGACCCGCTGGGTTTTATCGTGGCGCTGCCGGATTCGATCGACGACGACCTGCTCGACCGCATCGAACAGCGCTATGAGGAATTCGAGCAGGCGCAGGCCGAGCGCATGACCCACAGCGGCGGCCTGCAGCAACTGGCCGGCATCCGCTTTGAGCTGCCGGACGGCCGCTCCTGCATGGTGCCGCTGGAAGTGGACGTGGCCCATCGCCTGCTGGCCAGCTTTTCCATCGAGGAAGTCCAGCAGCTGTTTCAGAGCGTGATCGACAGCGCTCAGGCCGTCGACAGCGACCGCCCCCTGTGCCAGACCCTGCGCGCCGCCGCACACGAGCGCAAGCGCTAAACCGCCACGCGCATGGGCAAGTCCGCCAGCCACTGGTCACAGCAGCTTACGCGGACAAGCAACGCGCTTGATCTTGAGCCGGGTGTTTTCACCTGGCACGACCCCCAACGCATCGCCCGGTCGCTGCTGGCTTCCGCCGAAGCCAGCCAGCGGCGCAAAAGCCCGCCATTCCGCTCGGCCATGTCGATGCTGGTGTTTTATATCAATCGCGCCGGACGCAATCTGCCGGCAGAACAGCGCGCCATCCTGCAGCAGGCCAAGGAAGAATTACGCCGGCTGTACGACAAAGCGGCTCAAAGCAGCAGATAACCGTCTTTCAATTCCGGCGCTGGCAAGGTCTTTTGCCCGAGCATTTCCCGCAGCGACGATTCGATGGCGTTGTCGATGGCTCCCAGCGCCAGATCATTGGGCATGGTGCCGAACGGCTCTTCCAGTTCCGCACTGATGGCATCGAGGGCGAAGAAAGTGTAGGACACAAACGCCACCACCACCGGCATCAGCGGACCGATCTGGTGCATCAGGCCGAACGGCAGCAGGAAACAGAAGGTATACACGGTGCGGTGCAGCAGTACCGCATAGGAAAACGGAATCGGCGTACTGGCGATGCGCTCGCAGCCGCCCACCACGTCGGCGGTCTTGATCAGATTGTCATCCAGCGCCTGCACCAGAATATCGCTGACCTGCCCCTGCTGACGCGCCTGGCGCAGCCATTCGCCCATCAGCAGCAGAATCACCGCCGGCTTGTAAGTGGCCGCTCGCACCCGCTCAAACGCTTCTGCGGACAACAGGGGGCGGAGCTCGTCGTCGGCCGACGTGCCGCGCAGCTGATGCCGCAAGGCATGCACGGCAGCCACGTACATCATGACGAAGGCTTCGGCGTGCTGGCGCGGACCGTCATAATGACTCAGCACCTGACGGGTGAGGTTGCGGCCGTGATTGAGCAGCGAACCCCACAGTTTGCGCCCTTCCCAGAAGCGGTCGTAACTGACGTTGTTGCGGAAGGCGAGGAAGATCGACAGCGCCACGCCGAGCAGCGTGAACGGCTCGGAGGTCAGGGTAATCTGATAATGCAGCAGGGTACCGTGCGTCAGCAGCACCACCACCGCAAAACCGGTCGTCAGCGCCACCTGCGGCAGAATACGCCGCACAACCGAGCCATGCCAGACCAACAGAATCCGGAACCAGTGCATATTCGGTCGGACAATCACAGCCTACTCCAATTCAGCAGTTAAAAACCCAGTATACCCTTCTGCCGGCTCAACGGAGCGCCAGCCGGCCGGCGTGATCGCGGGCGAATTGCATGGCCACGCGACCGGAACGCGAGCCGCGCTGAATGGCCCACTGCAGCGCCAGCAAGCGCGCCTCCTCATCCAGTTCGCCGCCGCCGAAAACCGCCAGCCACTGTCTGACCGCCGCCAGGTACTCGTCCTGGGTAAAGGAATAAAAGGTGACCCACAGCCCGAAGCGCTCGGACAGGGAGATCTTTTCTTCCACCACGTCGCCCGGATGCAGCTCGCCGTCCTCGTCGCGGCTGTAACTGCGGTTGTCCGATTCGTGTTCCGGCAGCAGGTGACGCCGGTTGGAGGTGGCGTACACCAGGACATTGGAAGCGCCCCCCGCCACCGAGCCGTCCAGCACGGTCTTGAGATTCTTGTAGCCGTACTCGCCCTCATCGAAGGTCAGGTCGTCGCAGAAAATAATGAATTTGTACGGTTCGCGGCGGATGCGGCTGACAATACGCGGCAGATCGGTCAGGTGTTCCTTGTCCACTTCAATCAAACGCAGTCCCTGTGCATGAAAGGCATGCAGGCAGGCACGCACCAGCGAAGACTTGCCGGTACCGCGCGCCCCGGTCATCAGCACATTGTTAGCCGGCTTGCCGGCAACGAACTGGCGGGTGTTCTGCTCGATCAGGCTTTTTTGCCGTTCGACATTCTGCAAATCGGCAAAGGCGATCAGATTCGGCACATCCACCCGCGTGAGCCGGCCGACCGGCCCCAGCAGGCCGGTGTAGCTTTCCCAGCGCCACGCCAGCGCCTCGCCCAGCGGCTCATCCTGTACCCCGGCGGCGCGCCCTTCCAGCACGCCGGCTATCCGCTCCAACTGCAGCGCCAACTGCTGCATGACATTCTCTTCGCTCATGTGTATTTATCCATCACCCGAGTTACGTCCGGACACCGGACCGGAGGCGGCCCAATGCCAAAAATTCGCGCCCCTGATAAACGATCAGCGCGCAGCCGATCAGCGCCGTCCCCAGCCAGACATGCAGGCCGACAGCTTCGCTGTTGAGCCAGCGCCCCAATAGCAGCGCCAGCACCGGCGTCACCAGGGTAATCAGCGACACCCGCCCGGTGTCCAGATGCTTGATCACATAATAGTACAGGGCAAAACCGACAATCGAACCGGCAATCGCCAGATAAACAATGGCGCCCTGCGCCTGCGCTGTCATGTGCTGCGGCACCGGCGCGCCGCCCAGCCACCACACCAGCAGGAAAAACGGCAGCGAAACCAGCAGAATGCCGAGCGTGGTTGCCAGCGGCGGACTGTCGTCGTTCACCCGCTTGACCCAGACCAGGCTAAGCGCCTGAATCGCCACCGCCAGCAGCACCCCGAATACTCCGAGCACGTCGCTGCGCGTAACCACACTGCGATCGAGAAAAATCACCGCCAGGCCCGCCACGCCCAGCAGCATGCCGGCGATGCGATACCAGGGAAAATCCGCCTCATGGCGCAGCCAGACCAGCGCAAACAGCCCGGTCACCAGCGGCGACAGGCCAAACAGCACGGAAATCAGTCCGGAGGGCACAAAACGCGCCGACCAGTACACGCAGATCATCGTGCCGAACAGACCCAACCCACCCGCCAGATAACTGCGCAGCGCCCGGCCATGGGTCGGCACGCGCACCCGCAGCAGCCACAGCAGCGGCAGCAGAACCGTCAGCCCCACGGCCATGCGCAACACCAGCGCATAGGAAAAACCGGCGCCGGTAGCACTGACCTTGATCGCCAACGGCGTGGTCGACCAGATCAGCACCACCGACAACCAGGCAAACAAAACCGACATACAGCCCAATCCCCGCAACAATAAAAAAGGCCCGCAACGAGCCTTGAATACAGATCTGCCCAACCAATCCTTAAGCCGGAACGGCGGACACCTTGCCATCGGACAGGTTATGCACAATCTGGTTCCTGCCGCTGCGCTTGGCCTGGTAGAGCAGCCTGTCGGCCCGGCTGATCACCTCATCGGCAGCGCGGTCCGAGGGCAAAAACTCGCTCAGGCCGCCGCTGATCGTTCCCTGCCGCGTCGTCGAAACCGGGCACAGCTTTGCCCCGGCGACACGCTCACGCAATCGCTCTGCCACCTGCAGCGCCTGATCGATCGGCGTATGCGGAAATAGCAGCACAAATTCATCGCCGCCGAAACGGGCAGCGAAATCAATCTGCCGCAGCTCCGCCCGGCACAATTCGGCAATCCCGACAATCACCTGATCACCGCACGGATGGCCGTATTCATCATTGATCGACTTGAAATCGTCAATATCGAACAACAGCAGCGAGGTCGGCGTGCCATGGCGAAAGTACAGCGCGAACTGCTCTTCCAGTGCCTCCATGAAACGCCGCCGGTTGAGCAGCCCGGTCAGGGAATCCGTCTCGCTCAACACCCGTAATTTGCTTTCCAGTTCATTGCGCCCGGTGATATTGCTCGCCACCCACAGCACGGCCTCTTCACCGTCTACCGGAAAATCCAGCGCCTGCACGCGCCCTTCAAACCAGATCACGTAATTGGGACCGTCGGCCGGCAAACCCTTCACGTCGCTGCCCGCCAGACCGTATTCGACAATATGCAGCTTGCGCGACTGCAGCGCCTTGTCGATTTCCTGCAGGAACCATTCCGCCTTGTCCTGATGTAACACATCGCTGATGCGCTGCCCCACCAGGCTGCTGCCATCATGGTAATAGCGCGCATCGGTGCCGCCATAGATCGCGGCATAGCGACCGCTACGGGTAAGAATGAAAACAGGATCCGGCAACGCCTTGAGAATGGCGGCCATGTGCTCCGGGGAAAACAAGGGCATCGCCTCAGAAGATGACTAAAACATTAACATTCTAACCCGCCACCACAGCAAAAACAGCAGGAGAAACAAAAAAGGACCTGCCTTTTGGCAGGTCCTTGGTTCATTGGTGGGCCCCCCGGGAGTCGAACCCGGCACCAACGGATTATGAGTCCGCTGCTCTAACCAGGCATGAGCTAGAGGCCCGGTAGAGATTTAGCCTTCTTCACCGCTGTCGAGGAAGCTCTTCAGCTGATCGGAACGGGTGGGATGACGCAGTTTGCGCAGCGCTTTGGCTTCGATCTGGCGGATACGTTCGCGGGTCACGTCGAACTGCTTGCCGACTTCTTCCAGCGTGTGATCGGTGTTCATTTCGATACCGAAACGCATGCGCAGCACCTTGGCTTCGCGCGGAGTCAGTGTATCCAGCACGCCCTTGGTGGCGGCCTGCAGGCTGGCGTAAACCGCCGCTTCGGCCGGGGCCAGGGTGGTGGAGTCTTCGATGAAGTCGCCCAGATGCGAATCCTCGTCGTCGCCGATCGGGGTTTCCATGGAGATAGGCTCCTTGGAAATCTTCAGGATCTTGCGCACTTTTTCTTCCGGCATTTCCATCTTTTCCGCCAACAGGGCCGGATCCGGCTCCTGCCCGGTCTCCTGCAGAATCTGGCGGGAGATGCGGTTCATCTTGTTGATGGTTTCGATCATATGCACCGGAATACGGATGGTACGCGCCTGGTCGGCGATCGAACGGGTAATGGCCTGACGGATCCACCAGGTAGCGTAGGTGGAGAACTTGTAGCCGCGGCGGTATTCGAACTTGTCCACCGCCTTCATCAGACCGATGTTGCCTTCCTGGATCAGGTCGAGGAACTGCAGGCCGCGGTTGGTGTATTTCTTGGCAATGGAGATCACCAGACGCAGGTTGGCCTCGATCATTTCGCGCTTGGCGCGACGCGCCTTGGCTTCACCGGTGGACATCTGCCGGTTGATTTCCTTCAGTTCCTTGATCGGCAGGCCAACCTGATTGCGCAGGTCGATCAGGTTCTGCTGCTTTTCCCTGATCGCAGCCTCATAGCGCAGCAGTGCGGCGCTGTAGGACTGCTTGGCGTTGGCAGCGGCTTCCTGCTGTACCCAGTCGAGGTTTTCTTCGTTGCCCGGAAACACCTTGATGAAGTGCTGACGCGGCATGCCGATCTTGTTGACGCACATATCCATGATGTCGCGTTCCCAGGTGCGGGCACTTTCCACCAGAGTGCGCAGCTGGTCGCACAGCGCTTCCACCTGACGGGCGGTAAAACGGATGCCCATGAGCGCTTCGGACAGCTGGTCCTGCAGTTTTTTGTAGTCGGCGTGAGTGTGGCCTTTTTTCGCCAGCACTTTCTGCATGTTCTGGTAAATGTCGCGAATCACCAGGAAGCGTTCCAGCGCGTCGGCTTTCAGCTGCGCCAGATTGGCTGCGGACATGCCGCTGCCGCCGTCTTCGCCTTCTTCTTCCTCTTCCTCGACTTCAGCCGCCAGTTCCGGCTCGGCATCTTCAGCCATGCCTTCGGACACTTCTTCGGCGCCGGCCGCATCAACCACGCCGTCCACCAGTTCATCGACGCGCATTTCGTCGCGCTCGACCATTTCCGACAGCTCGACAATGCGGGCAATGGTGGTCGGGCAGGCGGAAATCGCCAGAATCATGTGCTTGAGACCGTCTTCGATACGCTTGGCGATCTCGA
Source organism: Pseudomonadota bacterium (assembly GCA_021847305.1). Classification (GTDB taxonomy): domain Bacteria; phylum Pseudomonadota; class Gammaproteobacteria; order Burkholderiales; family JAJZQI01; genus JAJZQI01. The sequence goes on from JAJZTZ010000018.1 coordinate 13,938, forward strand.
TTTCGCCCTCGCGGGTCAGCAGCTCAACGGAGCCCATTTCGCGCATGTACATACGCACCGGATCGGTGGTACGACCGAATTCGGAATCCACGGTCGACAGCGCCGCTTCAGCTTCTTCCACGGCATCTTCGTCGGCGACAGCCGGGGTGGCGTCGGACATCAGCAGCGACTCGGCATCGGGTGCCTCGTCATAAGTGGCGATACCCATGTCGTTGATCATGCTGATGATGCCTTCGATCTGTTCGGCATCCAGCATGTCTTCCGGCAAATGGTCGTTGATTTCGGCGTACGTCAGGTAGCCGCGTTCCTTGCCCAGAACGATCAGAGTCTTCAGGCGCATCCGCCGCGCATCTGCGTCACTCACGCCGCTTTCGATCTTGTCGTTTTCCATGGCCATCAATCAAACCCCACAGTAAGCCGGTGAAAAACCGGCAATTATACAATATTTTGCTTACTCTTTGTGACCGGCGTCGGCCGGAAGCTCATGCCGCTGTAACAGCAACTGCTGCAATTCCTGGCGCTCCAGCGCGCTCAGTTCCGCCAGCGGCTTGCGCCGCAGCACGTCAATGCGTTGCCGGGCAGCCACCGCCTGCAACTGCTTTAACGCGCCATCCAGATCTTCGTTGGCCGAATAGCCATCGCCCAATTCCAGCACATCCGCGGCCACCGCCTGCAACACCGGTTCCAGCGGGTGCCCGCGCAGCCCCTCCAGCAGCACGGCCATCGACACCGCCCCGCCCTGGCGGGCAACAAACTCGACCACCAGCAGCAAAGCCTGCAACTCAGGTGCGGGCGCAACCGCAGATTTCAAGGTAGCAGGTTCGAGCCGACTTGCCAGGGAAGGTTCCGCCAGTACCACGCGCAGCAGATTCCGTACCAGCGACGGTGCCCGCCGCCCCCGCCCGCCGCCGGAACGCATCGGCGCGGCCGCTTCCATTGGCGTTACCGCAGGCTCGCCCAGCAAGGGAGCCAGCTCATGCATCTCCAGCCCGACCGCCTGCGCCAGCTGGCGCCGCATCATGGCCCCCAGCGCCGGAGCCGCCACATTGCGCAATAACGGTGCAGCCAGGGTCACCAGCTCGGCGCGCCCTTCCTGGGTCGCCATATCCACCCGCGCCCGCAACTCCTGCAACCAGAATGTCGACAGCGGCAGCGCTGTTTCTTCCAGCAGGGTTTCAAACGCGTCGGCGCCAAACTGGCGCACGTAGCTATCCGGATCTTCCCCTTGCGGCAGCAGCAGAAAATCCACCCGCTTGCCGTCTTTCAGCTGCGCCAGACTGTTTTCCAGCGCCCGCCAGGCAGCCCGCCGACCGGCTGCATCGCCATCAAAGCAGAACACCACCCGATCGGTCAGACGCAGCAGACGCGCGGCATTTTCCGCCGTGGTGGCGGTGCCGAGGGTGGCTACCGCGTAATCCACCCCCATCTGCGCCAGCGCCACCACATCCATGTAGCCTTCCACCACCAGCACGCGGCCGGTGCGGCGGATACCCTCGCGCGCCTGCGGCAGACCATACAGCTCGCGCCCCTTGGAAAACACCGGCGTCTCCGGCGAATTCAGATACTTCGGCTCACCCTGCCCCAGCACGCGGCCGCCAAACCCGATGACCGCGCCTTTCTGGTTGCGGATGGGAAACATGATGCGGTCACGAAACCGGTCGTAGCGCTTGCCTTCGCCTTCAATGACCAGTCCCGCCTCCACCAGCCCGGCCTGGGCATAATCGGCAAACACCGCCTGCAGGTTCTGCCAGCCATCCGGCGCATAGCCGATCTCGAAGCGCTTGGCGATTTCACCCGTCAGCCCGCGGCCCTTTAAATAATTGACGGCGACCGGCGCCTGTTTCAATTGTTGACGGTAATACTGCGCCGCTTGTTCCAATAAAGCCGTAAGCGATGCCTGGCGACCGCTTTTTTCCTGCTCCGCACCGCGCAGCTCGCGCGTTTCCGGCACCGTCATGCCGGCGTGCTGCGCCAGCTGCTGCACCGCCTCGACAAACCCCAGCCCCTGGTATTCCATGACAAAACCAATAGCACTGCCATGCGCACCGCAGCCGAAACAGTGGTAGAACTGCTTGGTCGGACTGACGGTGAACGAAGGGGATTTTTCCTGATGAAACGGGCAGCAGGCCTGGTAGTTGGCACCGGCCTTTTTCAGCGGCACGTAACGATTGATCACCTCAACGATATCGAGGCGATTGAGCAAATCCTGAATAAAGGACTGAGGGATCAAAGCCGTGCCATAGCCGAGCCAACTGCCGGGGCTTAACCGCCCAGGGCCTGCTTGATCAGCGCCGACACCTGCCCCATATCTGCCTTGCCGGCCACCTGCGGCTTGACCAGCCCCATCACCTTGCCCATATCCTTGACGCCGGCGGCACCGGATTGCGCCACGGCCGCAGCCACCACCGCACGGATTTCGTCTTCGCCCATCTGCTCCGGCATGTAACCCTGCAGCACGACCATTTCGCCGCTTTCCTGATCCACCAGATCCTGCCGTCCGGCGGCCTGGTACTGGGTTACGGAATCCTTGCGCTGCTTGAGCATTTTTTCGATGACAGCCACCACCTGGGCATCGTCCAGTTCAATGCGCTCATCCACTTCACGCTGCTTGATGGCAGCCAGCAGCAGACGCAGAGTGGACAGACGCAGCGCTTCCTTGGCGCGCATGGCATTTTTCATATCTTCGTTAATGCGGGCTTTCAGGCTCATGATGGGCTCGAATCGTTGTTATGTTGAAATCAAACAAGCACAGAAAGCCGCGCCGCCATAAATCAGGCGGCGCGGCTTCATTGCAGCGGGCACAGGCGGACGTGCCCGGCTGTTCCGCCAAAGCGGAACGGGAAATCTTAGTACAGCTTGGTCGGCAGCATCTGGCTGCGCAGGCGCTTGTAGTGGCGCTTTACTGCGGCAGCGAGCTTGCGCTTGCGCTCTGCGGTCGGCTTCTCGTAGAACTCGCGAGCACGCAGTTCGGTCAGCAGGCCGGTTTTTTCCACACCGCGCTTGAAACGACGCATAGCGACTTCAAACGGTTCATTCTCTTTAACGCGTACGCTTGGCATAACTCAATCCCAAAAGCTTTGAATCGAAAAGCCGCACATTTTAACCATCGCAAATTCAAATGTCAAAACATGTACGTCATCGCTTTTGCATTCTTACCACGATTGCGGTAAAAAGCAGCATATTCGATCATCCGCCTGCCTTACCAATATGAGCACCTCCATCAAGCAAGACGATTTCATTGCCAGCATTGCCGACGCACTGCAATTTATTTCCTATTACCACCCGCTTGATTACATCCAGGCCCTGGGCGAAGCCTACCAGCGCGAGCAATCGCCCGCCGCCCGCGACGCCATCGCCCAGATCCTCACCAACTCGCGCATGTGCGCCGAAGGCCATCGCCCCATCTGCCAGGATACCGGCATTGTCGTGGTATTCCTGAAAATCGGCATGAACGTGCGCTGGCAGACCGATCTGAGCATCGAAACCATGGTCAACGAGGCCGTGCACCGCGCCTACATGCACCCGGACAACAAGTTGCGCGCCTCGGTGGTAGCCGACCCGGCCGGTGCGCGCAAAAACACGCGCGACAACACCCCGGCCGTGATCCACTATGAGGTGGTGCCGGGCGACACGGTGGAAGTGACGCTGGCTGCCAAAGGCGGCGGCTCGGAAAACAAGGCCAAATTTGTCATGCTCAACCCGTCCGACAGCATTGTCGACTGGGTGCTGAAAACCGTGCCCACCATGGGTGCCGGCTGGTGCCCGCCCGGCATTCTCGGCATCGGTATCGGCGGCACGGCGGAAAAAGCCATGTTGCTGGCCAAGGAAGCGCTCATGGAACCGGTCGACATCCACGAACTGCAGGCCCGCGGCAGCCGCAACCGCATTGAAGAGCTGCGTCTGGAACTGTATGACAAGGTTAACGCCCTCGGCATCGGCGCACAGGGTCTGGGCGGCCTGACCACGGTACTGGATATCAAAATCCGCGATTACCCCACCCACGCCGCCTCGCTGCCCGTGGCCATGATCCCCAACTGTGCCGCCACCCGCCACGTGCATTTCACCCTGGATGGCAGCGGCCCCGCCGTGCTCACCCCGCCGTCACTGGAAGACTGGCCCAAGGTAGACTGGCACCCCGCTGCCGACGCCCGCCGCGTCAACCTGGACAGCGTCACCCCGGCAGAACTGGCCACCTGGCAACCGGGTGAAACCCTGCTGCTCAGCGGCAAATTGCTCACCGGCCGCGACGCCGCCCATAAGCGCATCGCCACCCTGCTGGATCAGGGCCAGCCCCTGCCCGAAGGCGTGGATTTTCATAACCGCTTCATCTACTACGTCGGCCCGGTTGACGCGGTAAAAGACGAAGCTGTCGGCCCGGCCGGCCCCACCACCGCCACGCGCATGGACAAATTCACCGACATGATGCTGGATAAACTGGGGCTGATCGGCATGATCGGCAAAGCCGAACGCGGCCCCGGCGCCATCGACAGCATCCGCCGCCACCAGGCCGTCTACCTCATGGCCGTCGGCGGCGCCGCCTACCTCGTCTCCAAAGCCATCAAATCCGCCCGCGTCGTCGCCTTTGCAGACCTGGGCATGGAAGCCATCTACGAATTCGACGTCAAAGACATGCCCGTCACCGTGGCCGTAGACAGCCGCGGCACCTCGGTACACCAGACCGGGCCGGCGGAATGGCAGGCGAAAATTGGCAAGATTCCGGTGGTGAAAGGGTAATGTTTCTGTTGCCGACGTAATGCTGTAGGGTGCAATAACCGCAGGGCATTGCAGCGGTTGGTGTGATGGTTAACGCTGTAGGTCTGGGCGGGCGGCCTACAGCACCAACACCGCAACCGCAGCCAACTTTGACCAGCGAACCCGCAAATTCAGCCACTCACCCCCACTTAAACCCCGACACCCTCTGCCCCATCAACTCCTCCGCAAACACTCTCTGCGCCACCGGGCTTTCACTCTCCGCCGCGCCAAAACACACATGCAAAGGCAGCAGATGCTCCTCGCGCGGATGGCAGTAGCGCGCGTGCGGCGCGCTTTCCCAATCGAGCAGTCGCTGCACGCGTTCATCAACATCAAGCTCCGACTCCGCACAGGTTTGCGCCAGCCAGGCGTCAAACTGGGCGGAGTAGAGCGGGTCGCTGTGGGAAAAGAATACGCGCAGGTTATGAAACGACAGGCCGGAACCGACGATCAGCACACCTGCGCGCCGTAGCGGAGCAAGGGCGCGACCGATGGCCAGGTGCGCCTGCGGGTTGAGACCGCGCACGAGGGAGAGCTGCACGCAGGGAATGTCTGCCTGCGGATACATGAGCTTGAGCGGCACGAATACGCCGTGATCGAATCCGCGCACGGGGTCGGTGGCCGCTTGCATGCCTGCGCCTTGCAACAGAGCGACGACCTGCTGTGCCAGCTCCGGCGAACCGGCAGCCGGATACTGAATATGGTAGGACTCGGGGGGAAAGCCGTAATAGTCGTAAATCAGCGTTGGATTGCGAGCGGTTGTAACGGTAGGCACGGCGGCTTCCCAGTGCGCGCTGACCAGCAGAATGGCGCTCGGCCTGGGCAAACCAGCCGTCACTTCACGCAAGAAGGTCGTCAGACCGGCGTGGGCCGGGTCGCCCAGCAGGGGTAACGGCCCGCCACCGTGTGGAATATACAGAACCGGCTGACGACCGGCATTCACGCCATCGCTCATATCCCCTCCAGAAAGGTCATACTTTGCATATGGTATGATGGCACGTTCTGAATCCCTTTTCTGTTTTTTGCATAAACATGCGCGTTCTAGGCATTGAATCTTCCTGCGACGAAAGCGGCGTAGCGGTGTACGACACCGAGCACGGCCTGCTGGCGCATGCACTGTATTCGCAGATCGAAATGCACGCCGAATACGGCGGCGTGGTGCCGGAGCTGGCATCGCGCGACCACATCCGCCGCATTGTGCCGCTGATTCGCCAGGTGCTGGGCGAAGCCAAACTGGAACTGACCGATATCGATGCGCTGGCTTACACCCAGGGGCCGGGGCTGGCCGGTGCGCTGCTGGTAGGCACCAGCATTGCCCACGGCCTGGCATTTGCGCTCAATCTGCCGCTGATCGGCGTGCACCATCTGGAAGGGCATTTGCTCTCGCCTTTGCTGGCCGAAGAGAAACCGGAATTTCCCTTTGTCGCCCTGCTGGTATCCGGCGGCCATACGCAATTGATGAAAGTCGAAGGCGTAGGCCAGTACACCCTGCTGGGCGAAACGCTGGACGACGCCGCCGGCGAGGCCTTCGACAAGACGGCCAAACTGCTTGGTCTGGGCTACCCCGGCGGACCGGCGCTATCGAAACTGGCAGAACAGGGCGACCCGACCCGCTTCACCCTGCCTCGCCCCATGCTGCACTCGGGCGATCTGGAATTCAGCTTCAGCGGCCTGAAAACAGCCGTGCTGACGCTGGTGAAAAACCAGCCGGACGACACACAGACCAGGGCCGATATTGCTGCCGCCTTTCAGGAAGCCATTTGCGACGTACTCAGCAGCAAAGCGCTGGCCGCCATGAAGCAGGCCGGTGTGAAGGAGCTGGTGGTAGCGGGCGGTGTGGGTGCCAACCGGCAGTTACGCGAGCGCCTGAACGCCCAGACCGCCAACCGCAAACTGAAAGTCTATTACCCGCCGCTGGCATTTTGCACCGACAACGGTGCCATGATCGCCTTTGCCGGCGCGATGCGCCTGCAACAGGCGGCCCGCAGCGACAGCTTCACCGTGCGCCCACGCTGGCCGCTGGACGAACTACAAATGAATGCTGATCGTTAAATCAGGCCTTTGCATTAATTCAGCATCCTGTTTTTTATGCCCCCCCTATTTGCCCAAATTGCCTGGTACCCCCCCAAGAAGCTACCCGTGTTTGATTAGCTGGCCTCAGTGACTCATCAGAGGGTTTCGATTTTCCGGGTTCCCTTTTATTTGTCGCCGAGTGGCTGGATTTCTGGCGGGGGCTGACGGCGAGTACTGTTCGAGTTCCGCAGTGGGGCACGTTGTGTGTGCCCCGCCAGGGCGAGTTTACTCGCCACCCGCCAGAAATTCAGCTACGAGGGGCCGTCGACAAATACAGGGTCGCCTTTCTTTGCTTCCTTTCTTTGGCGAAACAAAGAAAGGAAGGCGCTGCCGGGCGCCCCCGGCCTACAGCCTCAAAATCACAAACTTCTGGTGCAATGCCTTTCAGTTATTGCACCCTACCGGACCTGGACGAACTGCAGCAATCCGCCCAGACCTCGCCTTAATGCGCCAGCAGGCGTAACAGCCAGCCCGGCGGATCAAACAGGATGATCCAGCCGCTGATCAGCAGCAACACCAGCATGAGATGGGCAAACAGGCTCTGCGGCCGCAGAAAGCCCCAGTAGCGCATGGACAGGAACAACAGGTCCTTGCGGTGTTCGGACATCTTCACATAGCGTCCGGCCAGCTTGACGAGAAAATACACCAGATACCCCGCGGTGAGCGCGGCAAAGACGGTGCGGAAAACGGTAAACAGCGTGAACTGGGCGTTGCCGCTGCTTTGATACAGCCACGACACCCACGCGGCCACCAGCGAAGCTCCGCCGGCAATGAGCAGGTTGATCGCCAGGCGGCGCCGCTCGCGCGCCAGATCCTGCTGGCGCTGGACAAAAAAGCCGTCCACTTCGCGCTTGAACAGCTCGACCTTTTCCTGCACCAGATCGGCGGTTTCCTGTTTCATTTTGACGATACGCTCGTCCAGCGTATCGCCCAGGCGCGTGGCGGCATAATCCACCAACTGTTCGATATCCTGCTTGGTAAAACTGCGCTGGGCATGCAGTTCCTGGGAGATTTTGTCGAGCTTGGCATCGACTTCGCGACTGGTAGCAAGCACCACTTCGCGCAATTCGGCACTGGCTTCGCCAATGCTTTCCCTGGCGACATTGGACAATTTGTCGCCGGCGCGTTCGATCGAGGTTTCCGCCGCCTCTTTCAGGCTGTCGCGGGCGTAATCCATTTCCTTCTGAAACCAGACCATTTTGGCTCCCAAGGCAGAGGAAAATCAGCTTGCCGGCATGTCCAGCTTACGCTCTTCCTTCTTTTTGCCGAACGGCTTTTCCTCGCCGCGCAGCAGGCGGCGGATGTTTTCCTTATGCCGCCAGATCAGCAACACCGACAATAACAGGATAGCACCACTCATCAGACCGAAGCCAAAGACGATGGTCGAATACACCGGCGCAAAACCGGCGGCAATCAGTGCCGACAGGGAAGAAATACGCCACATGTAGGCAGCCAGCAGCCAGGTGCCGAGACAGCCGAGGCCGACCCAGGGCGACAAAGCCAGCAGAATACCCAGCGCGGTGGCGACACCCTTGCCACCATGAAAACCGAAGAACAGGGGGTACACATGACCAAGAAACGCGCCCAGCGCCACGCCGGCAATCACCCACTGCGGCTGGCCGGCCTGCTGCGCCAGCACGACTGCGACAAAGCCTTTGGCGGCGTCGCCCAGTAGGGTCAGTACCGCAGCGCTCTTTTTGCCGGTGCGCAGCACGTTGGTGGCGCCGGGGTTGTTGGAGCCGAAACTGCGCGGGTCCGGCAGACCGAAAATTTTGCTGACAATCACCGCAAACGACAGGGAACCGATCAGGTAACCCACCGCAATCCACATCAATCCATCCACTTCTAACCACACCTTTCCCACCGGCCGCCCGGTCGATTTCTCTATCACGGGCAAACAGGCTAAAATAGCCGTTTCAATTCAAGCTCTTTTCATGGACACGATTTTTCTGCGCGAATTCAAGCTCGACGTCGTCATTGGCGTGTACGACTGGGAGCGCACCCTGCCACAAACCATCCAGCTTGATCTGGAAATCGGACTGCCCCATTCGCGCGCGGGAAAAACCGACCGGGTAGAGGATACCATAGACTACGCCGCCATCGTCGGCCGCATTCGCGAGACGCTGAGCGAGCGCCAGTTCGCCCTCGTGGAAGCCCTGGCAGAGCACGTGGCCGACCTGATCCGCAGCGAATTCGGCTCCCCCTGGGTGCGCCTGACCGTGGCCAAGCTGGGCCTGTTTCACGGCATCAAACAACTGGGCGTGAGCATCGAACGCGGCGAGCGCGTCTGAAGCGGCCGCGATGGACTACACCCTGCCTCCTCTGGCCGATCTGTGGCCGTTCAGCCTGATCATTTTCGGTGCCTATTTTGTGCGCGGCATCGCCGGCTTCGGCTCCGGTCTCATTATCGTCCCGCTGCTGGCGCTGGCCCTGCCGTTGCAGTTTGTCGTGCCGCTGACTCTGCTGCTGGACTTTTCCGCTTCGCTGGCACTCGGACGGCACGCCCGCGAACACATCGCCTGGGAGGAAATCCGCCCGTTGATCCCATTCAGCCTGACCGGCATCGTGCTGGGCGTGCTGCTGCTGATCAAGCTGCCGAAAGAGCCGCTGCTGCTGATTCTCGGGTTATTGATTATCGTCTTCGGTCTGCGCAGCCTGCTCAACCTGCACGGCGACAAACCGATTTCGCGTCTGTGGGCGGCCCCGGCCGGCATTCTGGGCGGCGGCATCGGCGCCCTGTTCGGCACGGGCGGACCGCCCTATGTGATTTACATGACGCACCGCATCAAGGACAAAGCCGTGCTGCGCGCCACTTTCTCCGGACTGTTTACGCTGGAGGGGGCAACCCGCATTGTCAGCTTCATGCTGGCCGGCCTGTTGTTGCACCGCTCAATCTGGCTGGCGTTCCTGGCCTGCGCCCCGCTAATGGGAGCAGGATTGTATCTGGGCAACCATGTGCACGTCGGCATCACCCGCGAGCGCCTGACGCAGATTATCGGCGGATTACTGCTGATCAGCGGCGGCTCGCTGCTGTGGAAAAGCGGGGTATTGGGTTAAGCGTGAGGCGTTAACAGTATAGAACGGCCGGGGCAGACGAGTTGATTAAGCCCCCTCCTTTTGCACTGGGAAGACTGTTCACGGCCCTCCCCCACACCGCTAGCGAATCAGTACCGCCTGACCAGGGCGCTGGCGAAAGCGGACCTCACGTGCGCCCTTCTTGGCCGCCTGGGTCACCAGTTCATCCACATCGGACTTGAGCATTTCGCGCATGGCCTCAGGCAGCAACCGGTTGCGCGCAATGGCGTGGCGTACATTCGGGTCACGGTCGGCCACAAACGCCTGCACCATTTCCGGAGTCAGATCCTCGCGCTTGGCAATCGACAGGCGGATGACGTAATCGTCATCTTCAGCCAGAACGGCCACTTCAGACGGCCGCAAGTCGGCCCGGCGGGAAAAATAGCATTTCACCACCAGCCACTGGTCGCGAATCACATACGGCCGCCACTGCTCGGGAATTTCCTCTGCCAGCGACATGGCAATGCGCTCTTCCAGCGGAATCGCCTTGTACTGTTTTTCCAGATCAGCCATGAAGGGAAATACGCCTAAAAGCCCGCTAATTTAATGCAAAACCAGGCAAAATTCGACCCTTCGAGCAACAGGGTTAACCGCGCGGATGGTGCTGCTGATGCAAGGATTTCAACCGCTCCCGGGCCACATGGGTATAAATCTGGGTAGTGGAAATATCGGCGTGACCGAGCAGCAGCTGCACCACGCGCAAATCGGCACCATGATTGAGCAGATGGGTAGCAAAGGCATGCCGCAGCACGTGCGGCGACAGCGGTTTGTTAATTCCCGCCTCTATGCCGTAGCGTTTGAGGCGGTACCAGAATGCCTGGCGCGTCATGCTCTCGCCGCGCTGGGTAACAAACAGATCGGCACTGGACCGCCCCACCAGCCAGAGCGGCCGGACCTGGGCCAGGTAGCGTTGCAACCAGTCAACCGACTCTTCCCCGAGCGGCACCAGCCGCTCCTTGGAACCCTTGCCCATTACCCGCAGCACGCCCATATCCAGCCCCACTTCGGCCACCCGCAGGTTGACCAGCTCGCTCACCCGCAAGCCGGTAGCGTACAACACCTCCAGCATGGTGCGATCACGCAGCCCGATGTCGGTTTGAATGTCCGGAGCCGCCAATAAGGCCTCCACATCGGCCTCGGTCAGACTTTTCGGCAGTGGACGCACACGCTTGGGCGAAGTCAGATCAAGAGTCGGATCAACGGCAACCCAGCCGCTGCGCAGGGCAAACTGGTAAAACCGTTTCAGGCTGCTGACCCGCCGACCGGCGGAGGAGGCTTTGTGCTGCTGCAGGAACAGGTAGTGCATGTAGGCGGACAGGTCAACGTATCCGGCGGCCGGCAGCGCCTTGCCGGTCTGCTTTTCCAGCCACTCGGCAAACAGCCGCACATCGCGCCGGTAACTCGACAGGGTGTTGGCAGACAGACCGTCTTCCAGCCACAGGGCATCGCAGAAACGGTCGATGTAGCCGGCTGTCTCAGGCGCGCTCATGCTGCAACAGCCAGCGCTTGATATCCAGAGAGCCGGCAGCCCCCTGCATGAAGCCGCCCAGACCCGAGGCACTGACGACGCGATGGCAGGGATAGATCACCGGCAGCGGATTGGCGCCGCAGGCCTGGCCCACCGCCCGCGGCGCACTGCCCAGCTGGCGCGCCAGCTCGCCGTATGTAAGCGGCTGCCCCGGCGGAATGGTCTGCAATGCCTGCCAGACGCGCTGCTGGAAGGCCGTGCCGCGCAGTTCGCACGGCACAGTGAAAACATGGCGCGGGTTCCTGCTGTAAGCATCCAACTGGGCGAACACATCCTTGAGCAAAGCCGCGTCGGCGGCAGGTGGAATCTCGGGCGTTCCCGACGGCAGGAATTCCAGTCGCACCAGCTTGCCTTGCTCTACTGTCATCCCCAGCGCAAAACCGGGCCCGGACCACACCGCTGCCCAGCTCATGCTCAGTGGTTCCCCGCCTGCTTTGGTGCCAGGGCGCGCGCGTCCGCGTATAGACCTGCCTGCCATAATGCCTCCTGGGCCAGTTGCCGGTTGGCGGCTGCCTCGTTGCCTTTGGCCGAGGCGGCCACATTGAGAAAATCGGCCGCGGCGGCCGTATAGTCGTGTTGCTGCAGCGCCAGCCGGCCGCGCCAGCGCAGCGCGCTGCGCCAGTCGGCCCCGTCAAGCACCGCCTGCAGCTGACGCAGCCACTGGCGTGCTTCCGTGACATGCCCGCCTTCTGCCCAGCGCCGCGCCACATCGATCACCCGTGCCGCGTCATCGGCCGGCAACGCCGCCGTGTAGCTGACGCTGCCAAGCAAGGCGCGCGCTTCGTCGTTCTGCCCGGCTGCCAGCAGCGCCTGCATGCGCGCCAGCGGCCAGCTCGGCCAGTCGTTTACACTGAAATCAGGCGGCAGCGCCGCCCACCAGTGGCCGGCCACATCCAGCTTGCCCTGCTCGAAAGCCGCATAGCCCCAGTTCCAGCGTACCTGATCCCCCAACTGCAGCAGCGGCGAATCCACCACCAGAGCCGTGGTCCCCAAGGCGCGCCAGGCATTCAGCAAACCGTCCGCCGCCGCATCACGCCGCTCGGGCGCCAATCCCTTTTCGGCTATATAGGCCAGCAAAGCACGCTGGCCGGCCGGGTTATCCGCAGCCAGCCGGTCAGCCAGCGCCTGCCAGTCGGCATCCTGCCCCTGCAGCAGGCTGTTTTCGTTGGACAGCTGCACCGCATAAGCCCGGTAATCGTTCCACAACCGGCTGCCATTCATAGCCAACCCGGCCAGCTGCTCGGCCGGATAACGGCTCAGCAGCGCTTCCTCAGCCGTAATCGCCAGACCCGGCATTTTCAGGCGTAGCGCCGCCTCCTGCTGCGCCATAAAGACCCACACATCGGGCTTGGCGAGCAACTTCGGCATCGCTGCAACAGCGGCTGCCGGGTCCAGCAAACCGGCTTTTAACTGCACCCAGGTGCGCAAGCCGGCCGATATATCGGGGCGGGCTGTCATCATCAAGGCATCCTGCACCAGACCCGCCAACACCAGCGCCTGGGTAACATCCTGTGCCAGGGACAGCTCGGCATCACGGTAATCCTGCTGGTATTTCAGCCACTCGGCGTATGCTGCGCGCACGTCGCCAGCCGCAAGACTTGCCCTGACCACCTGCGCACGCCACTCGCGCAGCTGACCGGCGGTCGGCTGGCCCAGCCAGATCGCCTGAGCCAGCCAGTTAAGCGCCTGAGCCGGGTTCTTCTGCCGCAACGCCACCGGCGCCCCGACTTCGGCCATCAGTTCGGCCATGACCGGTACCTGAGCAGCCGGCGTGTGCGCGATTCTTTGCAGCAGCGCATCATCCTGATGCAACTGGGCCATGGCCTGCCAGCGCAAGGCTTCGGTACTGGCCCAGGTCGGCGCATCGGCGGCAAGGTTGTCCGGCAAGGACGTCAGCGCCAGGGCAGGCAAGCCTTGCTGCAGCCAGTTCGCCGCCGCGGGAACATCAACGGAAGTTGCAGCTGCCGACTGCGCAGCCAGGGAACAGGTGGAACCGACCAGCAAGCCGGTCAGCAGAAGAGAGAGGGTCAGTTTTTTCATGCAACTATTGTAAGCATAAAAAAACTCGCGGTCACTCGCACCATGCAGTGTTGCAATCCGCCGCACAAAACAAAAAAGGCGTGGTTTCCCACGCCTTTTTGGCTTGCCATGAACAGAAACGCTTATGCGTCCTGCTTCTTGGCCGGCAGCTTTTCTTTAATACGTGCGGACTTACCGGAGCGCTCACGCAGGTAGTACAGCTTGGCGCGACGAACGTCACCGCGGCGCTTCACTTCGATTTTGGCAACCAGCGGAGAGTAGGTCTGGAAAGTACGTTCCACGCCTTCGCCAGAAGAAATCTTGCGCACGTTGAAAGAAGAATTCAGACCGCGATTGCGCTTGGCAATCACTACGCCCTCGTAAGCCTGCAGACGTTCACGCGAACCTTCTTTTACTTTCACGTGTACTACTACGGTGTCACCGGGGGCAAATTCAGGAATTTCTTTACCCAGACGGGCAATTTCTTCCTGTTCGAGTTGCTGGATCAGATCCATGTGCGTTCACTCCTAACATATCGTCTATCGTATGACTGACTCGCAAGCCAGTCTGCGTGTAGAGCAGGTCGCCACCTGATGCACGCGCCAAATGCGGCCGGATTACTCCGGCTGCTGTCCACGCTCCTGCAGGTATTCCTGCAACAGAGCCTGTTCCTTCGGGGTTAACGGGTACCTGTCGAGCAAGTCCGGCCGTTTTTCCCATGTCCTTCCCAGCTGCTGCTTCAGCCGCCAGCGGGTAATGTCCGCATGGTGGCCCGACATCAGCACATCGGGCACCCGCTCGCCCTCGTACACCTCGGGGCGGGTGTAGTGGGGGCAATCAAGCAGGCCCGCCACAAACGAATCTTCCACTGCCGACTGGGCATCACCCAGCACGCCCGGCAACTGGCGAATTACGGCATCCAGCAGCACCATCGCCGGCAGTTCGCCGCCCGACAGCACATAGTCGCCGATGGAGATTTCCTCATCCACCTGACGCTGCAACACACGCTCGTCGATGCCTTCGTAGCGGCCGGCCAGAATA
>JAJZTZ010000138.1 GCA_021847305.1 Pseudomonadota bacterium
CATCAGGCCGGCCATGTCGCGCGGAAATACCCCGGCGAAATCCGTCATGATCTGACACGCGGCAGCCTGAAGATTGCGCGCACGGCTGTAATAGCCGAGCCCGCTCCAGTAAGTAAGCACTTCCTCTTCAGATGCGGAAGCAAGTGCAGCGACGTCAGGGAAGCGCTGCATGAAGCGCACGTAATAGCCCAGCACGGTACTCACCTGGGTTTGCTGCAGCATGATTTCCGATACCCAGATGCGGTAGGGGTCCGTCGTGTTCTGCCACGGCAGATCATGCCGGCCAGATTTTTTTTGCCAGGCTACCAGACGTTCAGCAAGCGTCATCTTTCGCTGTTCCTGCGCCCTGTTTCAAACGAGAAGCCGGCCAGGGCCGACAGCGCGCGCACGCCGGCCAGGGCCAGCCAGGTGAGCAAGCGCATGCGCCAGGACAAGCCCAGCCAGCGCTCCGGGCTGATATTGTGGGCACCGATAGCGATCGCCTGCTCCAGACTGCCTTTCAGGATGGCGGCAAACTCCCTGTCGCGCACCACGATATTGGCTTCGCGCGCCAGCATCAGGCTGAACGGGTCGATATTGGAAGAACCGACGGTCGCCCATTCGCCATCGATCACCGCGACTTTGGCATGCAGAAAACTGCGGTGGTATTCGATGATTTCCACGCCATTCTTGAGAAAATTGCGATACAGGGCGCGCGATGCATAGTGCAGCAGCCAGTACTCCACCCGCCCTTGCAGCAACAGACGGACCTTCACTCCCCGCCGCACCGCCTGGATTAGCGCCTGACGGAATTGCCGGCCCGGCAGAAAATAGGCATTGGCGATCAAGATCTCATCTTTTGCCTTGCGGATGGCATCCAGATAGGCATTTTCGATATCGCGCCGGTGGCCGATATTGTCGCGCACCACAAAAGCCGCGGCCCCCCCTGGCAGATGCGCCTGAGTCGGCAGATCGATGCGGTCGCGGATCAGCTTGTGCTGCCCGTGCGTCCACGCCACCACCGACCAGACATGGCGGGCGGATGCGCGCATGATGGCCACCAGCGGGCCGGTGACCTGCACGGCGTAATCAAAACGGGGCGGGGTATGGCCGGGCGTATCCAGGTCGTCAATAATATTGATGCCGCCGACAAAGCCGGTCTGCCCGTCTACCACCACCAGTTTGCGATGCAGACGGCGCAAGCGCTGGCGTTTGAATGTCCACGGGCTGATCTGCGGCCGGTACACCATGAAATGCACCCCCGCCTGTTCCAACTGCTGGCGCATGTCCGGGTGGAACGCGTGCGCGCCAAAGCCATCCACCAGCACATGCACTGCCACGCCGCGCTGCGCCGCGGCGACCAGCGCTTCGGTTACGGCAATACCGGTCGCATCATGTTCATAAATGTAGGTTTCCAGGTAAATCTCGCTGCGGGCGGCGGCAATTTCGCGGAGCAGCACGGGAAAATAATCTTCGCCGCTCACCAGCAGGGTCAGGCGATTGCCCGGCACAAAATGAATCATGCGCGAACCAGTGTAGCTGCCAGAGCAGCGTGATCGGAAATCTTGGTCCAGGGATGGCCGAAGTGTACTTCAGCCTGCCTGATCTGGAAGCCGCGTACATAGATCCGGTCCAGCGGCAGCAGCGGCAGGTGCACCGGAAAGCTCTTCGCCCGGCGTCCATGCGCCATCATGAAGGCATCGCGCACGCCCAGCGCCTCACAGATATAGCCTTCCGCTTCCGCCTGCCAGTCGTTGAAGTCGCCGGCAATGATCAGCGGGTGTTCGGCCGGTACCGTGGCACGGATGTGATCGCGCACCGCCATGTACTGCTTGCGCCGCCCGGCGGCGAACAGCCCCAGATGGACATTGATGCAATGCAAAGGTACATCCCAGCCGGGAATCTGCACCTCGCAGTGCAGCAGGCCGCGGCTTTCAAAACGGTGTGCGGAAATGTCGCGGTTTTCCCAGCGGTAGATGGCAAAGCGGCTCAGCACCGCATTGCCATGGTGGCCTTCTTCATATATGGCGTTCATGCCGTAAGCCGAACTGCCCCAGGTTTCCTCGGCGAGAAACTCGTGCTGCGGCGCGTTTGGCCAGTTTTGAAAGCGTTGCGAATGGCGCGAGTGCCCGCCAACCACCTCTTGCAGGAATACCACGTCCGCATGCAGGCCGCGCAGCATGTCGCGCAGCTCATGAATCATCATGCGCCGGTTGAACTGGGAAAAACCTTTGTGAATATTGTAGGTAGCGACGTGCAGCGTACGGTTCATGCAACCGATTGTACGTGACGGCTTATGAAACTTCCAGCATGCGGTCGAGGGTGATTTTCGCCAGTTCCGCTTCGTGCTGCGGCACCACGATACGGTTCACCACATTGCCTTCGACCAGATTCTCCAGCGTCCACGCCAGATGCTGCGGGTCAATGCGCGCCATGGTCGAGCACATGCACACGGTCGGCGCCATGAACTGGATAATCTTGCCCTGCTCTTTGAAGCGATTGGCCAGACGATTGACCAGATTCAGTTCGGTACCCACCAGCCAGCGGGTATTGGCCGGCGCCTCCTCGATGGTCTTGATGATGTATTCGGTGGAACCGACATAATCAGACAGCTGACACACCTCGAAACAGTTCTCCGGATGGGAAATGACGATGCCGTCCGGATGCTCGTTACGGAAGCGCAGGATATGCTGCGGCTGGAACATCTGGTGTACCGAGCAATAGCCCTTCCACAGAATGATCTTGGCCTTTTTGATCTGCTCCGGCGTCAGGCCGCCCATGGGCAGGTCGTAATCCCACACCACCATTTCATCCAGCGGCACGCCCATCTTGAACGAGGAATAGCGGCCCAGATGCTGATCGGGGAAGAACAGTACTTTTTCCCGCCGACCCCAGGCCCAGGCAAGGATTTTCTGCGCATTGGATGAGGTGCAGACAATACCGCCGTGCTCACCGCAGAAGGCCTTGATATCGGCCGCCGAGTTTATATAGGTAATCGGCGTAATGGTTTCGTCCGGGTCCAGCACGGTCGAGAGCTCACGCCAGGCGCGCTCCACCTTGGCCAGGCTGGCCATGTCGGCCATGGAACAACCGGCCGCCAGATCGGGCAGAATCGACACCTGCTCGGGGCGCGACAGGATGTCCGCCACCTCGGCCATGAAATGCACGCCGCAGAAGACGATGTATTCCGCTTCCGACTGCGACGCCAGGCGCGACAGCTTGAGTGAATCGCCGGTATAGTCGGCGTGCTGAATCACTTCATCGCGCTGATAGTGGTGCCCCAGAATGACCACACGCTTACCCAGCTTTTCTTTGGCCGCGACAATACGCTCCTGGCAAGCTTCGTCGGCTTGCTGGCTGAAACGGTCAAATGAAATGGCCTGGGTCTGCATCACTCTGATTCCGCGCAATGATTAGAAAATTAGAGGCCGCTAACATTACCAGATTATGACGAGAAAAATCCAGTAGTGAAGCAAAATTAAATATCTGACTTGAATGATAGACGCTTCAGCGGACTTTTTCCGCCAGCATGCGTATCGCTTCCGCGTTGCTGGGCGAGAACACTTTCTCGGCCGCCTGCTGCCACGGCAACCACACCGAGTCGACATGCTCGCGCGGCGACAGAATGGGAGTCACAGGGGAATTGAGCTGCAAGCCGAACCAGTGTTCGGTGTTGCGGGTTACACCCGGCGCGTAGCGATGCCGCCAGTGCGGGTAAATTTCGTATTCGATGCTGTGCTGCCAGTCGGTCAGCACGTGCTCAGCAGCGGCGATACCGGTTTCTTCCCGCACCTCGCGGGCTGCCGTATCAGCCAGGCTTTCACCCTCATCCTGGCTGCCGGTCACCGACTGCCAGAAACCCGGATGATCGGCCCGTTCAATCAGCAGCACCTCGCCACCGGCAGTGTAGATCACCACCAGCACGGAAACAGGGCGTTTGTAACTCACGCCCCACCCGCTATTACTTACCCACCTCAACCGTCACGCTCTGGCGCAGACGGATGTGCAGTTCACGCAACTGCTTTTCGTCCACCACGTTCGGTGCAGCGGTCATCAGGTCGTTGGCGCGCTGGGTTTTCGGGAAGGCGATCACATCGCGGATCGACTCGGCCTTGGCCATCAGGGCCACCAGGCGATCCAGACCGAAGGCCAGACCACCGTGCGGCGGTGCACCGAATTGCAGGGCATCCAGCAGGAAGCCGAATTTCTCCTGTGCTTCTTCCTTGCTGATCTTGAGCGCGGAGAACACCTTGGACTGTACGTCCTGTTTGTGGATACGGATAGAGCCGCCGCCGATTTCCCAGCCGTTTAGCACCATATCGTAGGCGCGCGACAGCGCCGCGCCCGGGTTGGATTCCAGCAGATCTTCGTGGCCTTCCTTAGGCGAGGTGAACGGGTGATGCAGCGCCGCCCAGCGGTCGTTTTCCTCGTCGTATTCGAACATGGGAAAGTCCACCACCCACAGCGGCTTCCACTCGTTCACGGCATGGCCTTTTTCGTGACCGATCTTCACGCGCAGGGCACCCAGCGCATCGTTGACGATCTTTTCCTTGTCCGCACCGAAGAAGATCACATCGCCATCGGTGGCGCTGGTCAGTTCAATAATGCGTTTGACCACGGCTTCCGGCAGGAACTTCAAAATCGGCGACTGCAGGCCTTCCATGCCCTTGGCCAGTTCGTTGATCTTGATGTAAGCCAGACCCTTGGCACCGTAGATTTTGACGAACTCGGTGTAGTCGTCGATTTCCTTACGCGAGAGTTCGGCACCGCGCGGCACGCGCATCGCGGCCACACGGCCACCCGGCATCTGCGCGGCTTCGCGGAACACCTTGAACTCGACCTCTTTCATCATCTCGGTCAGTTCGGTGATTTCCAGCGCCACACGCATATCCGGCTTGTCGGAACCGTAGCGCGACATGGCTTCGCTGTATGGCATGCGCGGGAACGGGCTGGGCAACTCGATATTCATGACGCGCTTGAACACCTGGCGAATCATCTCTTCCACCAGGCCGGTGATTTCATCTTCACTCAGGAAAGAAGTCTCAATGTCGACCTGGGTGAATTCCGGTTGACGGTCGGCACGCAGATCCTCGTCGCGGAAACACTTGGTAATCTGGAAATAGCGGTCGTAACCGGCCACCATCAACAACTGCTTGAACAGCTGCGGCGACTGCGGCAGGGCATAGAACATGCCGGAGTGCACACGGGACGGCACCAGATAATCACGCGCACCTTCCGGGGTGGAGCGGGTCAGCATGGGGGTTTCCACTTCCATGAAACCGGCTTCGTCCAGGTAGTCGCGCATGGTTTTGGCCACGCGGTAACGCAGCTTCATGTTTTCCTGCATCACCGGGCGGCGCAGATCCAGGTAGCGATAGGTCAGGCGCACGTTTTCCGACAGGTTTTCATCGTCCAGCAGGAACGGCGGGGTGGCGGAGGCATTCAACACTTCCAGCTCTTTCGCCAGCACTTCGATCTCACCGCTTTTCAGGTTCGGGTTGATGGTGCCTTCCGGACGGGCGCGCACCAGACCGGTCACCTTGAGCACAAACTCGTTACGCACCGATTCGGCAATCGCAAACATGGCCGGATCATCCGGATCGCACACCACCTGCACCAGCCCCGCGCGGTCGCGCAGGTCGATAAAGATCACCCCGCCATGATCGCGGCGGCGATGCGCCCAGCCGCACAAAGTCACGGTCTGCTGCAGTTGTTCACGGTTTACATCACCACAATAATGCGTACGCATTTGAATACCCTAA
>JAJZTZ010000019.1 GCA_021847305.1 Pseudomonadota bacterium
GCATGGGGGCGTGTTGGGCGCTGTGGCGGTGTTTGACCTTGTCCATGTCCAGCTCACAATCGCTGGTGAAGACGAGTTCCAGATCGGGGATGATGAAGCCGGTTAGTTTGTTTTCGAGCAGGCGTTGGGCTTTGAGCCAATACTGCATGTTGCCGTCGTCGTAGATGAGGGGCTGGAGGATTTTGAGTTGTTCGTGGTTGGCGATTTGCCAAAGATGGTCAAATTGCAATCTTCGACGAGTATCTGTCTGTCTTTCTTTTTCAATCAACGGTACGAGTTTAAAACCTTTTCGAATTTCATCCGTTACCCGCAAGTGGTTAATCCTGGCTAGGCTTTCTTCAGAGAAAGGCATTTTCATGGTGTTTTCAGCAAATGCCTTGCACAGGGCGTCGGGCACGCTGCGTTTTTCGGCGCAATCGGCAAAGCTGACGGGGCAGATGCTGTAATACAGGTGCCAGGGGGCAATGTCCTGAAACAGCCAGAGGTTGCCTTTAGCGAGCAGGGGGGCCATGTCCAGATCGTCCGGTGTGACGGCGGAGGCGACGTGCACGCTCCATTGTTCCAGGGTGCAGGCAACGGTTTTACTGGCGAAAGCGCCCAGCGCCATCCAGTAGTAACGGCCCTTGAGTTTGGGGTTGCCGTAGTTTTCTTCTTCGAGGTAGAAGCGGGCATAGGTGGCGGCAATGATACGGGCGCGTTGGGCCGGGCTTTGCACAAACATCCATTGCACTTCGGGGCTCATGGCGATCGAAGGAGAAAAAGGGATGCCCTTGGGGCGACACAGGCGTGTCTTGGCAAATTGCTGGCAAACCGACCACATCTCACTGCATGTAAGAATGATATCGACACAGCTATTGGGTTCGGGGTTGAGGAAATGGGTGCGTTTGGGGCAGTCCGGGGCGTAAGTGGCACTCATTGTTGGGGTTCTTCCGGATCGATGTATTGGTGTGGTCTGAGGTCAAAGTCAAGCGGATCTTGTGCGCTACCGAAGATACGTGGCGTCATTCCCTTGTCCAGCGTATTGGCGCTAAACAGGCCGCTGGGGCCTTGCAGGCGATAAGCCAGATCGGTGTAGCGCTTGGTAGCCGGGGTGCTGACACGAAACGCTTCATGATACACATCGCTGTGCGGGAAGCCCTGCTGGCTGACCCCCAGGCTTGCCGGGCCGCCTATTTCATGATCTGCCCCCTTGCGGCTGACTTCATCGGGGGCATGTATCTCGATGTTGCCGTCGGCCATGCGGATGTATGCGCCACCGGCGGTCATGAGGAGTTCCTTGCCGGCGTTGAGCGTCACTTTCTCGTGTGCTTGTATGGTCAAGTTCCTGGCGGCGGTTTCCTCAATACTCCCACTTTGCGCCTGCGTCTGGATATTCCCCTGTGCCGCAATGAGCTTGAGGCTGACCTTGTCCTTGATGCCATGCACAAACAGACTGATGCTGTCTTTCACATTACTCAGCCAGCGTTTGCCTGCCGTGTGCTGAATGTCTTGTTGCGCAATCTGGTTGATGCTGTGCGCAGCGGTTTGGGTAAGTGAATCTCCCGAGGTGTGCAGAATACCTGCGGGTGCGTCCTGTACCAGGAGGGAGGACTGAGGACTGGGTGCTGAGGACTGAGTGGCGTTGCCGCTTTCGGTATTCGTGCCGTGCTCCCAATCCTTGAGCGTCTTGGCCTGCTGTTCATTGGGTTGCGTGTCGAGGCTGTCGGCCAACTGGTGCGTGGCGGCATCAGCCAGGCTCTTCTCTAATGTTCTCGCGGCTTCCAGTTGGCTGGTAGCGTGTTCCCGGTCCAGTTGCTTGCCGCTGGCACTGGGTTGGGTCTGGGTGGTCATGAACAGACCGTTCGCCCGAATCGCGCCATGCGCGTCGGTTCTCAGTTCAAAGCCATTGCCACGTGGGCTGCCTTTGCCTTCGGTGCGGGGGTGAATGAGGTAGCCGAGATTCAGTTGAGTCTTGGCGTGCTCTGTCGATAACTGGGTTCTGAGTTCGCCGGTGCTGTCGTCAAAGAGGAGCTGGTTGTACTGACTGCCGTGGACTTCCTTGCTCTTGATGCCGGAGAGGGTTTTATTGGCTGGCAGACTCCCTGCACCACCGAAGGTGGGGGTGGGATGGCTGCCGTTGTAGAGCACGCCGGTCACGATAGGGCGATCAATATCCCCTTCCACAAAGTCGACCAGCACTTCCTGGCCGATTCTTGGAATGAACTGATGGCCGAAGGATTGACCGGCACTGGGGAGGGCAAAGCGGACCCAGCAGGAGGAGCGGTCGTCCAGACCGGCACCGAAGTCCGGATGCTCGGCTTCCCTTTGCCAGTGAAACTGGATCTTGATGCGCCCCTGGCTGTCGGTGTGAATCTCTTCGCCGGCCGGGCCGACCACAGTGGCGGTTTGGACGCCGTGGACTTTGGGTTTGCTGGCCAGGGTATGGGCAAAGTCGGGGATCACGGGCAGACCGCGGCGCAGGGCCTCAAACTCAACCCGGAAGGGTTGCGTTTGAGAGGTATCCGGACTGAGGTTAAAGGACTGAGTGCCTTGAGCGCGCTCCGCGCGCCCGCTTTTACTCAGTCCTGAGTCCTCTGTCCTCAGTCCTGTCTCTCCCGTCTTCAGTCCGAGGTTATTCACTGCCGTGAACGTGAGCGATTTGACCACGAACTCGCGCGCCTCATCCGGGTCGCTCTCGTGGGCGGGATGGTCATCCAGGCGGAACCAGGTGCCGGCCATGAGCCCCCTGAGGGTGCCGGAGCCGTTGAAGGTTTTACGGGCGGCATCGAGGGCAGCCTGGCGTAACTGGGTGTAGCGATCCTGTTCGGTGCTGTCACCGTAATAATGCGTTTGCGGGTCGTAATCCACCAGGGTGGATTGCAAGGCGGTGGCGTCTTTGCCCTGGGTGACGGAAGACGTGACTTCGCTGTGCTGAGTGTTGACGGACTGGTAGTCGTAGCTGGCGAGGTGCACAGCGCTGCTGCCAATGGCACGAACACTGTCCCAGCCGGTCAGGGCATCCTCTGCCTCGGTGGCATCGGCTCTATGGAACTTCACCACATCCTGACTGGCAACGGGAAGCTTATACGGATCATCGAACAACACCAGTGACACATGCGGGGTATCGGAGACCGGATGATCGAAGCGCCAACTGATGCCTTCTTCGGCTAGTAAACGGGTGATGAAATCAAACTCCGTTTCGCGGTATTGCAGGGTATAACGACGTGGGGTGTGTTCCTGGGACAAATGCAGGTCCAGACCCTGTACCGAGGCAAAGGCGGCATTGCCTGCCTGATGCTCACTCAGGATCTGTTTAACGATGTCGGGCACGGACAGGTCTTGAAACACGCGGCTGGTGCGGCGGTGGCGTAACAGGGCAAAAGGCGGTTCAATCACCAACTGATAGCGGGCAAAACCGCCATCGCCCCCCAGTGACGAAGCCGAGGACACGACACCGGAACGCTCCACGGTTTGCCCGGCGTCATCGACAATACTCAGGCGGGCGGGCAGGCCGATGAGGTACTTCAACTCAATGGCATCGTCCACCGACAGGCAGGTGAGGGTGTAGCGATACGTCTCGTTCAGGCCTTCGCTGCCGGTGGCTTGCTGGAGTATGAGGTGGGAGTCCCAGCGGCCGTTGGTGCCAAGGTCAAGGTGAAGCAGGCGGTTTGTGGTATTGAAGAGGGAGCCGTTGAGATTGAGGAGGTCGGCGAGGGATTTCATTGGCGACGGCTGGTTTATGATAAAGGCGTATATGCTATTATCATCAAACTTTGTGGTCAACCTGTTAATTTTTACAAGCCCAACTTACTCCACAGGGTATCCACTCGCTTTTTGACGGTTTCATCCATCACAATGGGCGTACCCCATTCGCGGCTGGTTTCGCCCGGCCACTTGTTGGTGGCGTCCAAGCCCATTTTTGAGCCGAGGCCAGACACTGGGCTGGCGAAGTCGAGGTAGTCGATCGGCGTGTTTTCCACCAGCAAAGTGTCACGTGCCGGGTCCATGCGCGTGGTGATGGCCCAGATCACTTCCTTCCAGTCACGCGTGTTTACGTCGTCATCCACCACAATGATGAATTTGGTGTACATGAACTGGCGCAGGAAGGACCACACACCGAACATGACACGTTTGGCGTGGCCGGGGTACTGCTTTTTCATGCTCACTACGGCCATGCGGTAACTGCAACCTTCCGGCGGCAGGTAGAAGTCGATAATCTCGGGGAACTGCTTTTGCAGCAACGGCACGAACACTTCATTCAGCGCCACACCCAGCACGGCCGGTTCATCGGGTGGTTTACCGGTGTAGGTGCTGTGGTAGATGGGGTTCTTGCGCATGGTGATGCGCTCGATGGTAAATACCGGGAACCAGTCCTGTTCGTTGTAATAACCGGTGTGGTCGCCGTAAGGGCCTTCCAGCGCTTTATCGTCCGGGTAAATCACGCCTTCCAGCACGATTTCCGCCGAGGTCGGCACCTGCAGGTCGGAGCCGAGGCATTGGATGACTTCGGTTTTCGCGCCGCGCAGCAGGCCGGCAAACTGGTATTCCGACAGCGAATCGGGCACCGGTGTGACCGCGCCGAGAATGGTGGCCGGGTCGGCACCCAATACTACGGCAACGGGGAATGGTTGGCCCGGATTCTTCTCGCAATGGTCACGGAAATCCAGCGCGCCGCCACGATGTGCCAGCCAGCGCATGATGACGCGGTTTTTGCCGATCACCTGTTGGCGGTAAATACCCAGATTCTGCCGCTTCTTGTTCGGCCCGCGCGTCACCACCAGCCCCCAGGTGATGAGCGGCGCGGCATCGCCGGGCCAGCAGGTCTGAATCGGCAGCTTGGCGAGGTCAACCTGCTCACCTTCCCAGACGATTTCCTGGCACGGCGCGCGCGAGACTTCCTTGGGCGCCATGTTGAGCACCTGCTTGAACAACGGCAGTTTTTCCCAGGCATCTTTCAGACCCTTGGGTGGCTCGGGTTCTTTCAAAAACGCCAGCAGCTTGCCCACTTCGCGCAGCGCTTCCACGCTGTCTTCGCCCATGCCCATGGCAACGCGCTCGGGCGTGCCGAACAGGTTGGCCAGCACGGGGATGTCGCTGCCCTTGGGGTTTTCAAACAGAATGGCGGGGCCGCCGGCTTTGAGCACGCGGTCGCAGATTTCCGTCATTTCCAGCACCGGGTCAACCGGTGTGCTGATGCGCTTGAGTTCGCCGCGTTTTTCCAGCTGGTCGATAAAGTCGCGCAGGTCGGTGTATTTCATTAAATCCCCCCTGGCCCCCCTTGCAAAAGGGGGGTGGGTAAGTGGTTGGTTAAAGGCGTTGCAATATTGTAGCTGAGATGACTTCCAGCACGGCAGGGGTTTCCAATAATACTTGCCGGTTGTTGAAGCGCAAAACAAGCAAGCCGAGTTGTGCCAATTGCGCGTCGCGGTTTGCATCGTCGTGCTGGTGTGCATCTGTAGCATGCTGACTGCCATCAAGTTCCACTACAAGCCGGGCGCAGGGGCAATAGAAGTCGACAATGAAGGACTGGATGGGTTTTTGCCGGTAGAACTGCACCCCATGCAGCTGCTTGCGCCGCAGCAACTGCCATAGGTGCTGTTCGGCGTCGGTCATGTTGCTGCGCAGAATTCGGGCATTGGTCTTGAGTTGGCGGTTGTAGGGTTGCAATTGGGACCCTGCTGAATCCCCCTCAATCCCCCTTTTTCAAAGGGGGAGGTTAAGAGGCTGATGAGTTAACTCGCTAGAAATGTTTGAAGTGCAGCCATAGTCTAAGCGTCTCATACATTCCCCCCTTTGCAAAAGGGGGGCGAGGGGGGATTTAAACCGCACTATAGCCAGTAATCCAGCGCCAGTCCGGCGAATACCACGCCGCCCAGCCAGTTGTTGTGCAGGAAGGCCTTGAAGCAGGCTTGCCGTTCGCGGGTGCGGATCAGGGTGTAGTGATACAGCACAATGCCGGCTGAAACAGCCAGGCCGCCGTAGTACCACGCGCCGCGATGGACCTTCCAGCCGACCCAGGCGAGGATGCCAAGCGTGGCGGCGTAGCACAGCATGATGGCCAGCACATCAAAGCGGCCGAAGGTAATGGCGGACGTCTTGATGCCGATTTTCAGGTCATCTTCGCGGTCCACCATGGCGTACTCGGTATCGTAGGCCACCGCCCAGAAAATGTTGGCCAGCAGCAGCCACCAGGCAATCGGCGGCACCATGCCGAGGTGCGCGGCAAACCCCATGGGAATGCCGAAACCGAAGGCGATGCCCAGGTAGGCTTGCGGGATGGCGAAAAAGCGCTTGGTAAAGGGGTAGCTGGCGGCCAGGAATAAAGCCACGAAAGACAACTGAATGGTGAGCCTGTTCAGTTGCAGCACCAGCAGAAAGGCCAGCAGGCTGAGTCCGCCGGCCAGCAGCAGGGCTTCTTTCTTGCTGATGTGGCCGGCCGTGATGGGGCGGTTCTTGGTGCGTTCGACGTGTTTGTCGAAATCGCTGTCGGCGTAATCATTGATGACGCAGCCGGCGGAACGCATCAGCACGACGCCCAGGGCGAAAAT
This sequence comes from Pseudomonadota bacterium, assembly GCA_021847305.1. GTDB lineage: Bacteria > Pseudomonadota > Gammaproteobacteria > Burkholderiales > JAJZQI01 > JAJZQI01. Next base: position 6,528 of record JAJZTZ010000019.1, read on the forward strand.
CCATACGATGAGCCAATTGGGGTGGCCGGATGTGGCAAACCAGATGCCCCACAGGGTGGGCCAGAGCAGCAGCAGGCTGCCGATGGGCTTGTCCAGCCGCATCAGGCGTTCGTAGAGATTAAGTCGTTCTTTCAGGGTCATGGCAAGTCGGGCAGAAAGACTTCAGTCACCAGCATCGGCTGGTTGTCGAGCAAAAACAGCGAGCGCCGCGCCCACAGCGAAGCGGGTAGGGGTGCGCCAGTATGCTGCATTATACGCCGATACAGCGGATGGCGACTATCGAGCTTGCGGTATTGCAGCTTGCCACGGCGAATGCGCGGATTGCTGAACAGCAGGGTGCCCAGCGAACGGTTTCCCAGCCGGCCAACCGGTTGCCATACCCGTCTTAAGCTTTCCCGGGTGAAAATGGTGTGCGCATAGACGGCGGGGCGTCCCCGGCATAACAGCAAAACGTCCCGTTCAACCACAAGTTCGGTCGGCGACAGGCGAAACAGCCCTGCTTCGTCAGGCAGGGCCAGACTTTTGCCCTGTTGCAGCACGCGCACGGAAAACTGCGAACAGCGCCCGGTCAGTCGCCGGGTCAGTGAGCCCTGATCGGTCAGCCAGTCACGTAGCGAGGCGGGGGCGGACAGGCAATGTAACTGCCACGATGCGGGTTGCATGCTGGTACCGGAAGTCAGGCAGTTGGAGCCTGCCCCCGCTTCAATCGCGACAGGACATTGTCGACCACGCGATCGACCAGTGGCTGGTCCTGCAGAATGATGGCTTTGCCTTTGCGCAGACGCGAGGCAAGGCCGCTGGGGGAGATCTTGATGGCATTGCCGCCGTCGCGCGAGGAAAACAGGTGCGACCCGCGCAGTGGGCTGGTCCACAGCAGTCGGCAGCGGATGCTGTCGCCCTTGTCCAGCTTGAATTCAACCCAGGTGCCTTTGGCGATGCTGTGGGCAATGCGGTCGAATTCATCGCCTTCCGGCACGTCTGGGGCCACTACCTGGACATCGCCGCTGTACATTTCCGCAGTGTCGATTTCGCCGCCGGATGGCAAGGGGCGATCAGCGCTTGGGGCGGTTCCCGGCTGTGCTGCCGCGATCGGCGCGGTCTGGTCGGCAGAGGTTTCCGGCTGATCTTCCGTCGCCGCGGTTGCCGCCTGGCCCTTGAGCGCCGCAGTATGGATTTCTACCAGGTGGGCAAACAGGGCAGAGGAAAACTCTTCCGCCGCATGCTGCTGTTCCATGGCTTCCGACAGGGTTTGCAGCAGCGGCGGCAGCTCCTTGAGCAGTCGCGCGCGCTCGGCCGCCGTGGTCTTGCGCTCCACGCTCCAGAGCAGATCATCAATGGTGCGGCAGGCGCGGGTCCATTCCGGCGAATCCTGACCATTAACGGCATAGGCGTCGGCCAGCGGGGTGACCCAGTATTGCCGCAGAAAATCCTGCAACATGGCGGTGCAGCGGCTGTCCTGGCACCATTTGTCGACCTGCTGGCGAGCCATTTCCGGCGCTGATTCTTTCAGCTCGCGTTTGCGGATTTCTTCCTTGACCGCGCGCGAGCGCGCTTCGGCGCGCATTTCTTCCTGCTGCAGAAATTCGTCCAGCTGGGCAGTTGCCTGGCTGAAAATTTCGCTGTTGTCTTCGAAATTGTCGACGATGTGGCGGATCAGTTCGTCAAGCTTGCGGTACAACGGATCGTTCGTGTCGATCTCGCTGTGCCAGCCGATGGCGGCATGGGCGATGCGGTCCAGCAGCTTGCGGGCCGGGTTGTCCTTTTTGGAAAAGAACTTCTTGTCCAGCATGGCGGCCTTGAGCACGGGGATCTGCAGTCGGCCGATCAGCCCTTTGACCGAGGCGGGGATATCGTCATCGTCAAAAATGAAATCAAACATCATCGCCACCACGTCAATGGTGATGGCGTCTACCTGGCTGGCGCTGGAGTAGGTGGGGGTCTGGCGGATGTGGTGCAGGACGTTGGTCAGGCCCGCTGTAAGCTCGGCCGCGTTTAAAGACACGGGGGCGGCGGTTTGATCCTGCGGCAGACCTGCGGCCGGCAGTTCGCCGCGGGGAATGGCGTGCTGAATCTGCGACAGGGTGGACAACAGTTCCGGGGTCGCCAGTGGCACTGCCGCAGCACCTGTCACCGGCGGAAAACCCAGCGTCGGAAGCGCTGCTGCGGATGTGCCTTCGGCAGGTGCCGGTGCGCCGCCCGGTTGTGTTGTTCCGCCAGGGCGGACCAGTTGTTGCAGCACGGCAAACAGATCATCCGCTGCGGCTGCCTGCTCAACTGCGGCAGGTGCGGCTGTCTGAGCGGCGGCCGCTGGCGCCGCAGGAACGCCGGCGGCTTGGGCCGGTCGGTTGGCGGCTTTGACAATGGTTGCCGCCGACAGGTCGAAGCCCTGGGCCGCCATGGTCTCATTGAGCTGACGATAGAGCGCTCTGAGCGGGTCGCGCAGCGGTTCGGCCAGCGTCTTGAACAGCAGCAATTTGGGACGCACGCCCTCAATCATGGCGAAACTCTGCCCCATGGCCTTGGCAATCATTTCCGGACCGAACGGATTATCGCTGTCAGACAGCGAGGCTTTGCCGAGAATGCGCTTCAGCCGCGACGTCAGAGCGCCCAGCTCTTCCGCGCAGGTTTCCGTGAGCCGCTGTGTCAGGCCATTGATGCCGAGCGACTCTTCCATTTCGTCGAATTCGACCAGGCTGAGTGTTTGCAGATTGAATGGGGTGTCGTTGGCGGCAGGGTTTTTACTGCCGCTGCGCTTTTCCATGCAGCTTTGCAGGGTTTGGCGAAAGCTGGCCAGTATGTTGCTCCGCTCATCCTGCACCGTGGTGCGCAGCTTGTGATAGAGCGTTTGCAGCTCAGAATCGGTTGATGCCTCGCCGAGATCAAACAGGCTTTCGTCCAGTTTGGCCAGTACGCCGGGCAAGGCCTGTTCCAGCCCCTGTCCAAAGGTCTGGCGCAAGGCCGCAAGGGCCGACTGGAAACGTTCTTGCTCAGCGTTCACGTGTGCTTGTCGATGTGTGTGGGGTATTGTACCGGCACTCTGAATTCTAGATGAGTGCCGGGGCGGTGAGAAGTTGCAGGATAACGGGTCGGTACGTGCCTCACGACTCGTCGTCGTCCTGTACCACAGTCGCAGAACCGCCGCGCAGTCGTTCGGTCAGGCTCTCCGGAGAAATACGGATAGCGTGCGAGGCATCCTTGCTGGTGAACAGAAATACCCTGCGCGACGGGCTGACCCACTGCAGCCGACAACGGATCGGCGAAGATGTGCTGCGCTGGAATTCGATAATGGTGCCCTTGGGCATGTCATCGACCTGCTGCCGCACCGGGTCGATTTTAGCCGGCAGCTCGTCAAGTTCAGGTGCGGCAGGGCGGGTATCGGAGGCCTCGAAGGGTTTGACGGCCTCGGCCGCCTGCTCGATGACAGCCGGTTCTTCGGCCGCTACTGCCGGGATGGGGGTCGGTTGCGCTGCTGTGGCAGCCGGCTGGGCGGGCGCTGCTTCCGGCGCGGTCTCAGGTGGTTCGATTACGCTGGCCGGGGGCTCGGCCGGGCGCGGCTCGCCACGCAGCGCGACGGCATGTTTCTCGGCCATGTGCGCCAGAAATTCTTCGATCTCGTCTTCGCTGGCCAGCTGCTGGCGCATGGCTGTTTCTATGGCTTTTAGCAGGGTGGGCAGCGATTTGACCAGTTTCAGCCGCTCGTCCTGGTCATTTTTCGGCGAAATACTCCACAACAGGGCTTCGGCAATGCGAATGCCGCCGAGCCAACCGGCGCCCTGTTCACCTGCGGCTGCGTGGGCGCGGGTCAGCATGTCGAGCCAGTAGGTGGAAAGAAAATGGTATATCTCCGGCGTGCAGTAAGGGTGCCGGAACCAGGCTTGCGACTGTTTGCGGGCCGCAGCGACAGATTCTTTGGGGAGTGCGTTGGGGGCTGACTTGTTCATGTTGTGTGCTGTGTCTCAACCGTCGGCCAGTATCCCCCAGAAATGTTACGGATGGCAAGCCTTATCAGGCTTGCCAAGGGTTGAATTAGTTTGGAACGCTTAATTATTCTCCCAGGAATTTCAACATGTTGGCGTAGCTCTGCGGATCGCCCTCGACAAAACCGGGAATGCCGATGCCTTTGAGGATGGTTTTGCCTTCCTCAGTGTTTTTCAGGTCCACCAACGCCTGGCGAATTTGTGCCAGTAGCGCGGGCGGCATGTCCGGGCTGGCCAGGATGCCCCAGAAGGGCAGGGAAGGGCTGGCGGTCAGCACCCGGCCACCGTCCTTTTCCCAGTTTTTGAACACTTTGGAGTAGCTGATGACCACGCCGGCAGCGACGAACCCCTGTTTTACCGCGTAGCCAACCGCTTCCTGCGAGCGCGAATAGGCAATGGTGTCCGGACCGATCGGCACGCCGGCCTGTTTCAGCATGGCCAGGCCGATATGCGTCGGATAGGCGTCGGGGTCGGGCATGGCAATCCGCTTGCCCTTGAGGTCCTTGAGCGATTTCAGCGGTGAATCGGGTTTGGTAATGAAATAGGCTTTCGATTCGCCTTCTGCCGCCACGGCCAGTTGGTAGTGGTAATCGCGCATACCCTTGGCGGCGATATGCGCCGGACGAACCAGCAGGAGCTCAAAGCGGTGTTTCTCCAGACCCGTCAGTATCAGCTTGAGCGTGGTGGCCGATTCCAGTTTGACCTGCAGTTTGATTTTGCGGGTCAGGTAGTCCGCCAGAGGCAGGTATTTGTCCTGCATGCTGAGAAAATCGCTGCTGCCGGACGTGCCCTCGTTGATCGACAGCACAACAGAGGATTTCATATCGGCCTGGGCCGGAACCGCAGACACCGCGGCAAAAAAGAAAAAGGCTGCTGCCAGCCAGCGGAAAAGCGCTTGCATGTCTCTGTCTCCTTGTGTGGATTGCGTACACCGTATTGTTTTTATTGGCAGACCGAAGTGTACTGACTGAGCGCAAAGGCTGTATATGGTACGTCCAGCCTTGTTTTCCGGATGATTTCGGCTGGCCTGGCTGGTTGTTATGGACCGGGTGAGTTCAGGCTGGGCTGATTTCGGCCGGGTCGAGCCAGCGCCAGTCGCCTTCGGCCAGGTTGGCATCCAGCTGCAACTGCCCGATGCGGGTGCGTTGCAACTGTTCTACCCGGTTGCCGGCGGCTGCCACCATGCGTTTTACCTGATGATATTTACCTTCAGCCAACATGAGAGACAGTTGATGCTCACTCACTTGCTCGCAAGCCAAGGCTGCAATCGGCTCACTTTCATCGTGCAACAGCACGCCGTCTTTCAGCTGGGCAATCAAGTCGTCGTTGACCGGGTGCTTGGTGGTAACCAGATAGGTTTTCGGCACCTTCCACTTGGGCGAACTCATACGGTGAATGAACTGGCCGTCGTCTGACAGCAGCAGCAATCCGGTGGTGTCCTCGTCCAGCCTGCCCACGCACTGCACGCCGCGCTGCACCAGCGGTTCCGGCAGCAGGCTGAAAATGCTGGGGTGGTGCATGGGCTTGTGCGAGCACTCGAAATGCGCCGGCTTGTTGAAGACAATGTAGCTCTTCTCGCGGTAAGGCCAGGGTTCGTCGAACACGGCAAATTCCAGTCCGCTGGTATCGAATACCGCTGTCGGATCGGTGCACAATTCGCCGTTGACGCTGACGGCTTCATCCAGAATCAGCGCCCGGCATTCGCGCCGGGTGCCGAAACCTTGCGAGTGGAGAATTTTTTCGAGGGAAAGTGGTTTGGACATGGGGCGCTATTATCCTGCGAGTTTGCCTCGGGCTCAATGGGGGAGGGGTAATAGGACTGAGGTCACGGGACTGAGGACTGAGTGCAAACTGCTTGACCCAGTCAGGCGCGGGCGGTGAAATTCTTACACTCCTCACTCCTCACTCCTCACTCCTCACTCCTCACTCCTCACTCCTCACCCCTCACCCCTCACCCCTCACCCCTCACCCTCTTATACCGTTGCAAAGTCCGCCTTGCTGCCCAGCCAGCGTTGCAAATGCGCCTCGACCGTCTGCTCGTCATGCTGCAACAGCCAATCGGCCGCCTGGCTGGCCTGGCTGAGCAGTTTCTGGTCGAGGTTGATGTCAGCAAAGCGCAGCATCGGCTGGCCGCTCTGGCGGGCGCCGAGAAATTCGCCGGGGCCGCGCAGTTCCAGGTCGAAGCGGGCGATTTCGAAACCGTCCTGGCTTTCCTGGATGGCTTTGAGGCGCTGCCGGGCGATATCGCCCAGCGGCGTCTGATACAGCAGCAGGCAGCTGCTTTGCTTGCTGCCCCGCCCCACGCGGCCGCGCAACTGGTGCAGCTGCGACAGGCCCATGCGCTCGGCGTGCTCGATGATCATGAGGCTGGCGTTGGGCACGTCTACGCCGACTTCAATAACCGTGGTGGCGACCAGCAGATGCAGTTCGCCGGCCTTGAAGGCGCTCATCACGGCGGCTTTTTCCTCCGCCTTCATGCGGCCGTGGACCAGGCCGATTTTCAGGTCGCTCATGCGCTCAGTCAGTTCCGCGTGGGTCGACAGGGCGGCCTGCAACTCTAATTTCTCCGACTCTTCAATCAACGGACACACCCAGTAAGCCTGTGTGCCGTTGCGGCAGGCTTCGTGCAATCGATCAATGACCTCGTCGCGCCGGCTGTTGCCGATGACCTTGGTGGCAATCGGGGAGCGCCCCGGCGGCAATTCATCGATGATGGAGACATCCAGGTCGGCGTAGTAGCTCATCGACAGAGTGCGCGGGATGGGGGTGGCGCTCATCATCAGCTGGTGCGGCACCTGACCCTTGCCCTTGTCGCGCAGGGCAAGGCGCTGGGCCACGCCGAAACGGTGCTGCTCGTCGACCACAGCCAGGCCCAGGCGGGCGAATTCCACCGGTTGCTGGAACAGCGCATGCGTGCCCACGGCCAGCTGGCAGGTACCCTCCCGGAGCGCCTCCAGAGCGGCGTTGCGGGCTTTGCTCTTGACGCTGGCGGCCAGCCAGGCGACCTGAATGCCCAAAGGCTCCAGCCAGGCCGACAGTTTCAGATAATGCTGCTCGGCGAGGATTTCCGTCGGTGCCATGATCACCGCCTGGTAGCCGGATTCCACTGCCTGCAGGGCGGCAAACGCGGCGACGATGGTTTTGCCGCTGCCGACATCGCCCTGCAGCAGGCGCTGCATCGGGTAGGACTGGGTGAGGTCGCGGCTGATTTCGCTGATCACGCGCTCCTGCGCGCCGGTCAGGCTGAACGGCAGTGCGGCGCGAAAGGCGGCCAGCAGCCGGCCATGCCCCAGCAAAGCCGGCGCGGCATGGGCACGCCGGCGGATATGGGCGCGTTTGAGCGACAGCTGCTGCGCCAGCAGTTCATCGAATTTGAGACGTTGCCAGGCCGGGTGGCTGCGTTCCGCCAGTTGTTGCAGCGGCACCCCCGGCGGCGGGTGGTGCAGCGTGCGCAGGCTGGTGTCGAACGGCTGCAGTTGCAGCTTGTGCAACAGGCCGGCCGGCAGGGTGTCGTCAAGCGGCAGCGATTCGAGTGCCTGATGGATCAGCTTGCTCAGGCTGTTTTGCGCCAGGCCTGCGGTAGTAGGGTAAACCGGCGTCAGGTGATCGGGCAGGGCCATGCCTTCGCGGGCTTTACGGTACTTCGGGTGGACCATTTCCGCGCCGAAAAAGCCCTTGCGCACTTCGCCGCTGGCACGAATGCGTGTGCCGACCGCAAGTGCTGCCTGCTGGCCGGCAAAGACGTGGAAAAAGCGCAGTTGCAGCGAACCGGTATCGTCTTGCAGTTCCACCAGCAGCATCTTGCGCGGTTTGAATTGCAGCTGGCACAGCGTGACTTCGCCCTCGGCCACGGCAAGCATGCCGTCTTCCAGTTGGGCGATGGGGGTCAGGCGGGTTTCATCGAGATAGCGTAAAGGCAGGTGGGTGAGCAGATCCTCGTCGCGCAGGATGCCCAGTTTGCCGAGTTTGCTACGCAGGGGCGCGGGGGCGCTCGCAATCAGCCCTCCGTTTTTGCCCCGCTCAGTCATGGATCAGTCCGGCGGTACGATCAGCAGGCCGAGCCCTGGGTGGAGAGGATGGCGTCGGCTTCCACCAGCGCGCCTTTCGGCAGTGCGGCAACCTGCACGGTCGCGCGGGCCGGATAGGGCTGATTGAAATACTGCGCCATGATTTCATTGACCTTGGCAAAGTCGTTCAGGTCAGTCATGTAAATGGTCAGTTTCACGGCGTTGTTGAGCGAGGCGCCGGCGGCTTCGGCCACCGCTTTCAGATTGCTGAACACCTGCTTCGCCTGGGCTTCCACGCCGCTCACCAGCTCCATGGTTTTCGGGTCCAGACCGATCTGGCCGGACAAAAATACCAGGGTACCGGCGCGCACCGCCTGGGAATACGGGCCGATGGCCTGGGGGGCGTTGGGAGTGCTGATGACGCTGTTATGCATAGTGTCTTTCCTCTTTGTTAGTGATGTTTGACGCGATTGATTCTGACTACTTCAGGAATCTTGCGCAATTGCCGCATCAGGGTGGCCAGATGTACGCGGTTGCGTACCTGCAGGGTGAAGTACAGCGACGTGTAGGCGCTGCCTTCGTCCTCTTCCATGTGGATGCGGCCGATGTTGGAATCCGACTCGGAAATGCTGGCGGCCACTTTGGCCAGTACGCCGCGCTGGTTGGCCACGACCATCTTGATGCCGACATCGAACAGCTTGTCGATTTCCGGCGACCAGGATACGTCCATCCAGCGTTCCGGATGGTTGCGGAAGCTCGAGACGGTGGGGCAATCGTGGGTATGGATGACCAGACCGTGATCTTTGTTGATAAAGCCCATGATCGGGTCGCCCGGAATCGGGCTGCAGCAGCGGCCGAATTGCACCGCCATGCCTTCCGAACCGCGAATGGTGACCGGACCGACGCTGGGGGGCGGAGCATGCTGTTCGCCGTCGCTGCCCAGCGGCGACAGCAGCTGGCGGGCCACCACAATACCCAGGCGTTTGCCCAGGCCGATGTCAGCCAGCACCTCTTCGCGCGACTTGGCGCTGATGTGCTGGATCAGGTGTTCCCAGTGCGCGTCGGTGATCTGACCTTTCGGGTCGATCTGCATGCCCTTGAAGGCCTGACACAGCAGGCGTTCGCCCAGCGCCACGGATTCGTCAAACTGCATGGTGCGGAGGAAATAGCGGATGCGCGTGCGGGCCTTGCCGGTGATGACGAAATGCAGCCAGCTCGGGTTGGGCTTGGCGTTCGGGGCGGTAATGATTTCCACCTGGTCACCGTTGCGCAGCGGCGTGCGCAGGGGCGCCGGCTCGTAATTGATTTTGGCGGCAATGGTGCGGTCGCCAATGTCAGTATGCACGGCATAGGCAAAATCCACCGCGGTGGAACCGCGCGGCAGCGCCATGATCTTGCCCTTGGGGGTGAAGACATACACTTCATCCGGGAACAGATCGACCTTGAGGTGTTCAAGGAACTCCACCGAATCGCCGGTTTCCGACTGCATCTCCACCAGGCTTTGCAGCCACTGGTGGGTCTTCTGCTGCACCTCGTTCAGGCTGCTGTCGGATGCCTTGTACAGCCAGTGTGCCGCCACCCCGGCTTCGGCCAGCTTGTGCATTTCCTGGGTGCGGATCTGGATCTCCACCGGGGTGCCAAAGGGGCCGAACAGGGTGGTGTGCAACGACTGGTAGCCGTTGGCCTTGGGAATGGCGATGTAGTCCTTGAACTTGCCCGGAATCGGCTTGTACAGCTGGTGCAGCGAACCGAGCGCCAGATAGCAGCTGGGGATGTCCGGCACGATGACACGGAAGCCGTATATGTCGAACACTTCGGAAAACGCCAGCGACTTGTCGTGCATCTTGCGATAGATGCTGTACAGGTGCTTTTCCCGGCCGGTCACGGTGGCTTCAACGCGGCATGTGGTGAGCCGCTGCTGAATTGCTTCGAGAATCTTGTTGATGACTTCCTTGCGGTTGCCGCGCTCTTTTTTTACCGCCTTGTCCAGCACCTGGTAGCGGTTCGGGTACAGGTAGCGGAACGCCAGGTCGTCGAGTTCCTGGTAGATGCGGTTGAGCCCCAGGCGGTTGGCAATCGGGGCATAGATTTCCAGCGTTTCCCGGGCAATGCGTTTTTGCTTGTCCGGCCGCATGGAATCCATCGTTCTCATATTGTGCAGCCGGTCGGCCAGCTTGATGAGAATGACGCGGATATCGCGCGCCATGGCCAGCAGCATTTTGCGGAAGTTTTCCGCCTGCGCCTGCGCGGCGCTCTGGAATTCGATTTTGTCCAGTTTGGACACGCCGTCGACCAGATCGGCGACTTCCTTGCCGAATTTTTCCGCAATTTCGGCCGGCGTGGTCAGCGTGTCTTCCACCACGTCATGCAGCAGTGCGGCCATGAGCGCACGCGCATCCAGATGCCATTCGGCAAGAAGGCAGGTAACGGCGACGGGGTGATGGATGTAGGGTTCGCCGCTTTTGCGGAACTGCCCTTTGTGGGCGGCGCGGCTGAACTCGAAGGCGGCTTCGACTTGCTGGATGTCTTCCGGCTTGAGATAGCCGACGACGGATTTAAGCGGGAGCGATTCAGACATTGTCAGTGCTCGCTAAAACGCTCCCCCTTAGGTTGGATCAGGCTTGGCCGCGGTTGAGGATTTCCTTGCCAACCAGGCCTTCGGCGATTTCGCGCAGCGCGATCACGGTCGGCTTGTCGCGTTCCGCTTCCACCTGCGGGGTGTTGCCCTGGGCGATCTGGCGGGCACGGTAGGTGGCGGCCAGAGTCAGTTCGAAACGGTTGGAGATGCTGTGCAGACAGTCGTCAACGGTAATGCGTGCCATGAATGGAGTCCTTCCTGGTTCAATCTAATCGGGTTTATTGCATCTTGCTCGTGCGTGCCGGGGCTCAGGCGCTCAGCTGGCTGATCAGATCCTGCTGACGCCTCAGCTGGACCGCCGCGCGCAGGCGTTCGGCCCGCGTGACGGCCGCCAGGTCCTGCAGCGCGGCATAAAAGTCATCGTTGATAATAACATAATCGAATTCCGGCGCATGACTGACTTCGTCGCGCGCTGTTTTCATGCGTGCATCAATGATGTTCTGGCTGTCCTGGCCGCGGCCCGACAGGCGCTCGCGCAGCGCCTGCAAGGAGGGCGGCAGGATGAATATGGTGATCGCCTGCGGCAGCAGCTTGCGCACCTGCTGGGCGCCCTGCCAGTCGATCTCCAGCAGAATGTCGTGGCCCTGTTCCAGCTGGCTGACCACCCAGCTGTGCGAGGTGCCGTAGTGGTTGCCGTACACTTCGGCGCTTTCGAGGAAATCACCGGCTTCCAGGCGGCGCTTGAATTCGTCCTGGCTGATGAAGTGGTAGTGAATGCCTTCTTCTTCGCCCGGCCGGGCCGCGCGGGTAGTGTAGGACACGGACAGGCGGATGGCGCGGTCCTGCTCCAGCAGGGCGCGAACCAGACTGGTTTTGCCGGCGCCGGAAGGCGCGCTGACGATGTAAAGATTGCCTTGCATGGTATCGCTGCTCTAGTTCGGGGTTATTCGATATTCTGGATCTGTTCGCGCATCTGCTCGATCAGTACTTTCAGCTCCATCGATACCTGGCTGGTTTCCACCGAGACCGATTTGGAGCCGAGCGTGTTGGCTTCGCGGTTGAGTTCCTGCATGAGGAAATCCAGCCGCTTGCCCACCGCGCCGCCGGTTTTGACGATGCGGCGCAGTTCCTTGATGTGCGCGGTCAGGCGCGACAGTTCTTCGTCCACGTCGATTTTCTGGGCGAACAGCGCGACTTCCTGGCGCACGCGTTCGTCGTCGTGGCTGGCCATGGCTTCCTGCAGCTTGGCGGTCAGACGGTTCTGATAGGCTTCCACCAGTGCCGGCAGCTTCGGCTTGACGTCGGCTACCAGCTGTTCGATCTGCGCGGCACGGTCGAGCAGATGCTGCGCCAGTGCAACGCCTTCGCGCTGGCGGCTGGCGCTCATGTCGTCCAGCGCCTGATTGAGCAGCGCCAGGGTGATTTCCTGCAGGCTGGCGGTGTCGGGCTTGTCGTCGCCCAGCATGCCGGGCCAGCGCAGTACATCCAGCACGCGCAGGGTCTGGCTGTCGGGCAGGTGCGAGCGCACCGTCGTGTTCAGTTCAGTCAGTTGCGCCAGCAGCGGCAGGTTGATTTCCAGTGGACGCTGGCCGGTGCTGTGCGGCGTGAAGCTGACACGGCATTCCACCTTGCCGCGCGTCAGGCGGGCGGCGATGCCTTCGCGCAGGGCGGGCTCTAGCGGGCGCCAGTCGTCGTGCAGGCGAAAGCTGATTTCCAGGTAACGATGGTTGACGGAACGCAGTTCCAGCAACAGCACCCCGCCGGGCAATTGGGTTTGGGCGTTGGCATAGCCGGTCATGCTGACAATCATGCTGGGTCATCCTGAACGAGAAGCGATTTGTGTTTGCATCACACGCTAGCTTGCCGGGCGTGTGGCGAACAGACATAATAGGTAAAAAAATTATACACCAAACTGAGTGAGAGACTGCCCGCGATATGCCACCGTCGCAACCTAACCGCGCTCTGCCCGAAGGCTACCAGCTGATGGATTACCGGATTGCCCGGCCTCTCAGCAATGGCGGCTTTAGCATCGTTTACCTGGCGCATGATTCGCACGGCACGCCGGTCGCGATCAAGGAATACCTGCCCAATTCGCTGGTGCTGCGTACCGAAGGTGAAACGGTTGCCGCCACCAGCGCCGACAACCTGGCCATTTTCCGTTACGGCATGAAATGCTTTTTCGAGGAAGGCCGTGCCCTGGCGAACATCGTGCATCCCAACGTGGTGCGCGTACTGAACTTTTTCCGCTCCAACGAGACTGTGTATATGGTCATGGTGTACGAGCGGGGCAAGACGCTGCAGGAACATATTCAGAGCAACAAGCGCAAGGTCACGGAAATGTTTATCCGCCGTGTTTTTGTCGAGCTGCTCAACGGTTTGCGCGAGGTGCACACCCACAAGGTGCTGCATCTGGATATCAAGCCCTCCAATATTTACCTGCGGTTGGACGGTTCGCCAGTGCTGATCGACTTCGGTGCCGCACGCCAGACGCTGACCACCGAGCGTTCCAAACTGTCGCCCATGTACACGCCGGGTTTTGCCGCGCCTGAGCAATACAGCAACCGCGACCGGCTGGGGCCGTGGACCGATATCTACAGCGTGGGTGCCAGCATGTTTGCCTGTCTGGCCGGATTCGCGCCGCAAGCCGCCGATGCCCGCATGAAAGATGACAAGCTGGTGTCGGCGAAAAAGCTCTGGGGCGAAAAATATTCCGAACAGCTGCTCGATATCGTCGACTGGTGCCTCAAGCTGGATTACATGGAGCGGCCGCAGAGCGTATTCGCTCTGCAAAAAGCGCTGATGGAACCGGCTGTGATGCCGCCGGAAGAAAAGCCGTCGCTGCTGACCAGCCTGAAAAACACCCTTAAACGCGATATTTTCTGAACCGTTGCACAGGTTTAACTGATTTCATGCGATTTTCCATCTATCAGGCCAGCCGTCAGGGCGGCCGTAAATACAACCAGGATCGGGTAGCCTACTCCTACAGCAAGGAAGCGCTCTTGATGGTGCTGGCCGATGGCATGGGCGGTCACCTGCACGGCGAGGTGGCGGCCCAGGTGACCGTGCAGATGCTGACCTCGCTGTTCCAGAACCAGGCCAAGCCGAAAATCGGCAATCCCTTCATGTTCCTGAGCGAGGCGATTCAGTCGGCGCACATGGCGGTGAATGAATACGCTGCAGAGCATGAACTGCTCGATGCGCCACGCACCACCATCGTCGCCTGTCTGGTGCAGGACGATCATGCCTATTGGGCACACGTAGGCGATTCGCGCCTGTACCATATCCGCGGCACCGAAATCATCGGCCGCACGCGTGACCACTCGCGCGTGCAGCAGCTTTACGAAGACGGCAAAATCACCGAACAGCAGCTCGCCACCCACCCCGAGCGCAACAAGATCTACAACTGCCTGGGCGGTTATGTGACACCCGAAGTCGATGTGTCGCGCAAGGTGCCGCTGCAGGAAGGCGATTCCATACTCATCTGCACCGACGGCTTGTGGAGCATGATGACGCCGAACGAAATCATCTCCATTTTCCAGGCCTACCCACTGCAGCAGGCGGTACTGGAACTGCTTGATCATGCCGAATTCCGTGGCGGCGAAGACGGTGACAACCTCTCCGCTGTCGGTATGACTTGGGGCGGCTCACGCCGCGTTGCCAAGGAAGAAACGGCCACCGCCACCATGCCGATGGATCAGGTCACTACCCTGATGGACAACGCCGATTTCAGCAAGGACAAGGCCGATCTGTCCGACAACGAGATTGAACAGGCGATCGCCGAGATCCAGGAAGCCATTCAGCGTTATACCCGCAACAAGACGGTGAAGTGAGGGTGGGGGTTTCTTGAGGCTTCTAGCAGCCTGTCGGACTTGAGCGATCGTAGCGAGCCAAGTGGGAGAGCGGGGGCAGGTTTGCACGGTTTCGAGGCGCATAGCGGGCCTATGCAACGAGAAAACGGGCAAAAATGGACCGCTCTGCCCACTGGCGCAGTAGATCAGCCTCAAGTCCGACAGGCTGCTAGGCCGGGGGTACCCGGCCGGGCCACATCAATGTTTCTCAGGGTGGATGGCGCCGCTGTCTTGATGAATCGCTTATAGAACCCCGTCTCCCCCGGTATAATGTCTTCTTCCCAAAAGACCAGAGATACCGCCATGCGCCCCAGCCAACGCCAGCCCAACGAACTGCGCCAAGTCCGCATTACCCGCCATTACACCAAGCATGCGGAAGGTGCTGTGCTGGTTGAATTCGGCGACACCAAGGTAATTTGCACCGCCAGCGTGGAAGAGAAGGTGCCGGGTTTTCTCAAGGGCAAGAACCAGGGCTGGATGACGGCCGAGTACGGCATGCTGCCGCGCTCCACCGGGACACGCATGGATCGCGAGGCAGCACGCGGCAAGCAGTCTGGCCGGACCCAGGAAATCCAGCGTCTGATCGGCCGCAGCCTGCGTGCGGTGATGGATCTGGAAAAACTCGGCGAGCGCACCATTCACATTGACTGCGACGTAATCCAGGCCGACGGCGGCACGCGCACGGCCAGCATTACCGGCGCCTATGTGGCGGTGCATGACGCGATTACCGTGATGCTGGCGCGCGGCATGATCAGCGAATCGCCGCTGCGCGATGCCGTGGCCGCTATTTCCGTGGGCGTATACGAAGGCGTGCCGGTGCTTGATCTGGACTATCCGGAAGATTCCGCCTGCGATACCGACATGAACGTGGTGATGACCGGCAGCGGCGGCTTCGTCGAAATTCAGGGCACCGCCGAAGGCGCGCCGTTCTCGCGCAGCGAAATGAATGCCCTGCTGGATTTGGCTGAGCACGGTATCCGTCAGCTGTTCGAAGCGCAAAAGGCGGCGCTGGCATGAAGAAAATCGTCATCGCCAGCAACAATGCCGGCAAGCTGAAAGAGATTTCCGCCATTCTCGGCCCGCTCGATTGGCAGGCGCACCCGCAGGGCGAATTCAATGTGCCGGAAGCGGAAGAGCCATTCGCCACTTTTGTGGAAAACTCGCTCGCCAAGGCGCGTCATGCCAGCCGTTTGACCGGTCTGCCGGCGCTGGCGGACGATTCCGGCCTCTGTACCGAGGCACTGGGTGGGGCGCCCGGGGTGTTTTCCGCCCGCTTTGCCGGCGAACCGAAATCCGATCTGCGCAACAATCAAAAACTGGTGCAGCTGCTCGCTTCCCATGCCAACCGGCGCGCCTATTACTACTGCGTCATGGTGCTGGTGCGCCATGCCGACGACCCGCAGCCGCTGATTGCCGACGGCATCTGGCATGGCGAGATCATTGTCCAGCCGCGTGGTCAAAGTGGCTTCGGCTATGACCCGTATTTCTATCTGCCGGCGCTGGGTAAAACCGCAGCCGAACTCGAGCCGCTCGAGAAAAATCGCATCAGCCACCGAGCGCAGGCGCTGCTGGCGCTGGTGGAAAAAATCAAAACCCAGGCATGAGCGTCGTCAGCATCACTCCGCCGGGGAAAATCAGCCTGACTGCATTGCCGTCGCTGGCGTTGTATATCCATATTCCCTGGTGTCTGAAAAAATGCCCCTACTGCGACTTCAACTCGCACGAAGCGCGCGAGGCGGTGCCCGAACAGTCGTACATTGCCGCGTTGCGCAGCGATCTGGAACAGGCTCTGCCGCAGATTTGGGGCAGGCGTGTGAGCACGGTGTTTTTCGGCGGCGGTACCCCCAGCCTGTTCAGCGCTGAAGGCATCGATCAGATCATCACCGATGCGCGCATGCTGCTCAATCTGCCGCCGGATGCTGAAATTACCCTGGAAGCCAATCCCGGCACGTTTGAGCGGGAAAAATTCCAGGACTTTCAGGCGGCTGGCGTCAACCGGCTGTCGCTCGGCATCCAGAGTTTCAACCCGGCGCATCTGCAAACATTGGGGCGTGTGCATGACGATGCCCAGGCGCGCGAAGCCGCGGGTGCGGCGCGGGAGATTTTCGCGCGGCTGAATCTGGATCTCATTTACGGTCTGCCGCAACAGGGCGTGGCAGAGCTGCTGCGTGATGTGGAAACCGCGCTGAGCTTCCGGCCTGATCATCTGTCTTGCTATCACCTGACCATCGAGCCCAACACCCTGTTTCACCGCTATCCGCCGGCCAATCTGCCGGACGACGAGATCACCGCAGAGATGCAGGAAACGCTGGAGGCCCGTCTCGCCGATGCCGGTTTCGAACACTACGAGACATCCGCTTTTGCCCTGCCGCAGCAGGCCAGCCGCCACAATCTTAACTACTGGCGCTTTGGCGACTATCTCGGCATCGGCGCCGGGGCACACAGCAAGATCAGTTTTCCAGACCGGATCGTCCGGCAAATGCGCCACAAACAGCCGCGCGCCTACATGGATGGTGTGGCGGCAGGGCAGCCGGTGCAGGAAGCGCACGAAATCGTCCGCGCCGATTTGCCGTTTGAATTCATGATGAACGCCTTGCGCCTGACAGGGGGCTTCCCGGTCTGGCTGTTCGAGGAACGTACCGGCCTGCCTCTGTCTGTGGTTGAGCGACAGTTGCAGCAAGCGGAAGCCAAAGGTCTGCTTGTGCGCACGCACGAAAGCATCGCGCCGACGCAGCTGGGGCAACGTTTCCTTAACGAATTGCTGCAGATTTTTCTTGCCTGAAGCCCCCGGCAGCAAGGGCGCCTTACAAGCGGTGCGTGGGAAACTTTCCTTAAGCCGGCGGTTCAAATAGGGCTGAAGCACGCGCTGCTGAAACTATACTTCTAAATCAAATCATCCGGGATGACCAACATGATTATTGCCGACCCAACAGCCGAACGTGTTTGTGATGAATGCGAAATCTACGAAACCCTGTTGCCCCTGAGCGGCGCTCACGTGCTGGAACTCGGCTGCGGCAAGGCGGAAAAGACCCGCGCCATCGCCAAAAAGGTAAACACCATCCTCGCCCTGGAAGTGGACCAGATCCAGCACGGCAAAAACGTGCAGGCGTCTGATCTGCCCAATGTCAGCTTCGAACTCGGCGGCGCGCAGGACATCCCGGCCGAAGACGCCTCGTTTGATCTGGTGTTCATGTTCAAATCCCTGCACCACGTCCCCATGGAGCAGATGGATGCGGCGCTCGACGAGATTCGCCGGGTACTCAAGCCGGGCGGGCTGGCCTACATTTCCGAGCCGGTATTTGCCGGCGAATTCAACGAAATTCTGCGTCTTTTTCACGACGAACAGCGGGTGCGCGAAGCTGCCTTTGCCGCAGTACAGCGGGCGGTGCAAACGGGCCGTTTCGAACTGGCCGGCCAGCATTTCTTCGGCACGCCCAGCCACTTCGAGTCATTCGAACAATTTGAAGACCGTATTCTGAAAGTCACCCATACCCAGCATCAGCTGGCACCGGCACTCTATCAGTTGGTGAAGGACCGCTTCATGCAGCACGTGACGCCGGAAGGGGCGAAGTTTGTCATGCCCATCCGCGTTGATTTGCTGCGCAAGGTCTAACATTCCGCGAAATGCTCAACCGGAGAGAGCGATGAACTACAGGCAACTGGGACAAAGCGAACTGAAAGTATCGGAACTGTGTCTGGGCACCATGACCTACGGCCAGCAGAACAGCGCCGAAGAAGCGACACAACAGCTCGATTACGCCGTGGCCGAGGGCATCAATTTCATCGATACCGCGGAAATGTACCCCGTGCCGCCCAACGGCGAAACCCAGGGACGCACGGAAACCTACGTCGGCTATTGGCTGGCGCGGCAAAAGCGCGACAGCCTCGTGATCGCCACCAAGGTCACCGGCCCGGCGCGCGGCTACGACTGGATTCGCAACGGTCCGCGCGTTACCCGCGCACACATCAACAGCGCAATCGACGGCAGCCTCAAGCGGCTGCAGACCGATTACGTCGACCTGTACCAGATTCACTGGCCCGACCGCAACGTGCCCATGTTCGGCCAGACCGCCTATGACCCTTATGCCGAACGCGAGACCGAGCCGATTGCCGAACAGGTCGCCGCTCTGGCGGAGCTCATCAAAGCCGGCAAGATTCGCCACTACGGCCTCAGTAACGAAACTCCGTGGGGCCTTGCCCAGTTCTGTCGTGTCGCGGATCAGGCTGGCTTGCCCCGCCCGGTGTCGGTGCAAAATGCCTACAACCTCATCAACCGGGTCTACGAATACGGCATGGCGGAAATGGGATTCCGCGAGCAGGTCAGCTTGCTGGCGTATAGTCCGCTGGGTTTCGGTGTGTTGTCCGGCAAATACCGCAAGGGCATGCATGGCAGTGGTCGCATCACCCTGTTTCCCGGTTTCGGTCAGCGCTACGGCAAGGTAAACGTGCCGGAAGCCGTGGCTGCCTACGCCAAACTGGCGGAAGACCACAATCTGGCGCCGGTGACTCTGGCTCTGGCATTCGTGCGCAGCCGCTGGTTTGTCGGCAGCACCATTATCGGTGCCACCAGCATGGCCCAGTTGCAGGAAAACATTGCCAGCGCCCGGGTCAATCTCAGCCCCGACGTGCTGGCGGAAATCGACCGGATTCATCTGCGCTTCCCCAATCCTGCCCCCTGAGTCAGGAAAATCCAGGTTCGGAGCGGACGGAGCGTTGTTACAAGTTTAATAATTTCTCAGGTAGACAGAGTCTAGTTAACCTGTGTTATCCTGTTCACAAAAGTGCGCTGCGGGGCGCGCTGCGGGGTTGTTTTACACCTATAACCATTAGCGTAATCCATGTGAACGGGATCCTCCGGTACCTGTTGGGGGCGACAGGTACCATTCTGCCTTTGCTGTTTGTTTGCGGCTTGTTATTGCCGCAGCCTGCGCTCGCGCTGGAAAAAGTCACGCTGCAACTCAAATGGAGTCATGCATTCCAGTTTGCCGGCTACTACGCCGCCAAAGAGCAGGGCTACTACCGGGACGCTGGCCTGGACGTCGATATCGTCGAGGCTAAACCAGGTGTTGATCCGGTCAAGCAGGTGCTTTCCGGCCAGGCCAGTTTTGGCGTGGGCACCAGCAGCCTGCTGCTGGAACGGGCCGCCGGCAAGCCGGTGGTGGTGCTGGCAGTCATCTTTCAGCAGTCCCCCTACGAAATCTACGTCAACGCCGATTCCAACATCTACAGCGCCCGCGATCTGGCAGGCAAAAGCATCATGCTGGAGCCGCAGTCCGACGAACTGCTCGCCTACCTCAAACACGAAGGCGTCTCGCCGGCCACCCTTAAGCTGGTGCCGCACAGTTTCAATCCGCAAGACCTGATCGACGGCAAAGTCGATGCTTTTGCCGGCTATGTATCAACCGAGCCGTATTTCTTTCAGCAAGTCGGTT
Source organism: Pseudomonadota bacterium (assembly GCA_021847305.1). Lineage (GTDB taxonomy): Bacteria > Pseudomonadota > Gammaproteobacteria > Burkholderiales > JAJZQI01 > JAJZQI01. The sequence continues at coordinate 26,370 of JAJZTZ010000019.1, forward strand.
TCCCTGTGCGTGCCTTCAGCCCCATGTCTGGCGGCATTGATTTTTATGGCGACAACCTGTTCACCTCGGAAAAGCTGCTGAACACCCGCCCCGAGCTGGTCAAGGCGTTCCGCGCCGCCAGTCTGCGCGGCTGGCAATTCGCCAAGGAGCATCCGGATAAAGTCATTGACCTGCTCCTGCGGCAATACCCCAACAGCCACAGCGCCGCCTATTACCGGTTTGAAGCCGACAAAATGATCCCGCTGCTGCAGCCGGACCTGATCGAAATCGGTTACATGAACCCGCGCCGCTGGCAGCACATTGCCAACACCTACGCCGATCTGGGCATGCTGCCGCACGACTTTCCGCTGGATGGCTTTATTTTCGACGCCGACGCCGACAACCAACGCCGCAAGCAATGGTGGATCATCACCCTGGCTACACTGGCTTTGGGCATCGTCAGCGGCATCGCCCTGTATGTTTACCGCACCAACCGGCGGCTCAAGGCCAGCATCGCAGAAAACCTCGCCGCCCAGCGCGCTCTGGCGCGCAGCGAACGGCACTACCGCCTGCTGGTGGAAAACATGCGCGACGTGGTGTGGATTCTCGACCCCATCACCCAACGTTTCCGTTACGTCAGCCCCTCGGTTGAGCGCCTGCGCGGCTACAGCGCCGAAGAGGTCATGGCCAAACCGCTGAAGGAATCGATCATGCCCCTGCATGCCCACGGGCTGATGCAGCGCATGCACACCTACCTGCAGGACTTTCTGGCCGGCCGCAACATCAACGAGGTGTACAAGGAAGAACTGGAACAGCCGTGTAAAAACGGCTCGACCGTGTGGACCGAAGTCATCGCCAAATACATTCGCGACGACGAAACCGGCCAGGTGGAAATTCAGGGCGTCACCCGCGACATCACCGCGCGCAAACAGGCCGATGCCTCGCTGCGCCTGGCCGCCACCGTATTCGACACCGTCGATAACGCCGTCATGGTGTGCGCCAGCGACTCCACCATCATCGCCGTTAACCCGGCGTTCACCCGCATCACCGGCTACGAAGCCGACGAAGTTATCGGCAAAACCCCGCGGATTCTCTCTTCCGGCCTGCAGTCACGCGAGTTCTACCAGCACATGTGGCAGGAGCTCACCGGCAGCGGCAGCTGGAAAGGCGAAATTCTCAACTGTCGCAAAAATGGCAGCATCTACGTCGAATGGCTGGCTATCCGCCCCGTACGTGACAGCAACGACATCATTACCCATTACGTCGCTGCCTTCACCGACATTACCGAACGCAAGGCGCTGGAACAGAAAATGCAGCGCATGGCGCATTACGACCCGCTCACCGAACTGCCCAACCGCGCCCTGTTCAGCGACCGCCTGCAGCAGGCCCTCAGCTTTGCCAAGCGCGACCAGACCCAGCTGGCCGTGCTGTTTATCGACCTGGATAAATTCAAACCCATCAACGACAGCTACGGCCACGGCGTAGGCGACCTGCTGCTCAAGGACGCGGCAGGCCGCATGCAAGCCTGCCTGCGCGGCTCCGACACCGTCGCCCGCATCGGCGGCGACGAATTTGTTGTCCTGCTGCGCAACATCGAAACCGCCGAAGACGCCGTCAACGTCGGCCACAAAATCGCTCACGCCTTTGAACAAGCCTTCCACATCAACGGCCACACCCTTTCCGTCGCCGTCAGCATCGGCGCAGCCATCTACCCGCAGGACGGCAGCGACGAGATCGAGCTGACCAAACACGCCGACACGGCCATGTACCGGGCCAAAGGCGCGCGCAAGGAAAAAGTGCGTCTGTTCAGCGGCAGCACCGTCAGCGGCGACAAAGAAGTGGTCAAGGCGTAAGACTGTAAGTGGTGAGGCCATTACCGGGCCAGGCCTTACCCCAGCCGGACGATATCGACAGAAATCTCCACCGCCGCCACCGTGCCCCGGTTCTCCAGCCACTGCAGC
>JAJZTZ010000139.1 GCA_021847305.1 Pseudomonadota bacterium
GCCTCGAATCCGCGACTGATTGTGGCGGTCATGATCGACGAACCGTCTGCCGGCCAGTACTACGGTGGGCAGGTCGCTGCACCGGTGTTCTCGCGTGTAATGGGTTCGGCGCTGCGCATGATGGGCGTACCGCCGGATGCGCCGGTGAATAACGTAGTGCTCCCGTCTGACGGGGCTGTAGAAGTGCCGGAGTCATTCTGATGGCGGCCGGACTGGAAGCGGCATGGCAGTGGCTGCAGCAGGCCGGCGGTCAGATCAGTCTGACTGACGATTCGCGGGTCTTGCGTGCCGGCGAATATTTTCTCGCATACCCAGGGGTGGCCGGTGACGGGCGCCGCCACATTGCGGCGGCGTTGCAGGCCGGAGCTGCCGGGGTGCTGTGGGAAGCGGTCGGGTTCGAATGGCAGAGCGAATGGGCGGTGCCCAATCTGCCGGTGAGCGGACTGAAACAGTGGGTGGGCGAACTGAGCAGCCTCAGTCTGGGCGAGCCGACGCAGCACATGTGGATGATTGGCGTGACCGGCACCAACGGCAAAACGTCGTGCACGCAGTGGATTGCCGAAGTGTTGTCGGGTGCGGGGAAAAAGACGGCGGTGGTCGGTACGCTGGGAAACGGCTTCCCCGGTCAGATGATGCCGGCAACGCACACCACGCCGCTGGCCGTGGCACTGCAGAAAATGCTGGCGGGCATGCGCCAGGAAGGTGCCGAGGCAATCGCCATGGAGGTGTCGTCGCATGGGCTGGAGCAGGGGCGGGTTAATGGGGTGGCGTTCGATGTGGCGGTGTTGACCAACCTGTCGCGCGACCATCTGGATTACCACGGCGATATGGCGAGCTATGCGGCGGCAAAAGCGCGGCTGTTCGACTGGGCCGGACTGCGCCATGCCGTACTGAACCTGGATGACCCGTTTGGCGGACAAATGCAGGCGCACCTGCAGGGCAAGCCGGTCGAAGTACTCGGTTATGGCTTCGAGCGGGGCGAGTTGCGCGCTACCAACCTGCGGGCAACGGCTGCGGGTGTGCGATTTGATGTGACAACGCCGTGGGGTAACACGGAAATGGTCAGCCCTCTGCTGGGGCGGTTCAATGTGTCGAACCTGCTGGCCAGTCTTGGTGCTCTGCTGGTGAGCGGAGTGCAGCTGGAAGCGGCTGTAGCCGGTCTGCAGAAGGTGGCGCCGCCGGCAGGCCGAATGCAACGGCTGGGCGGCAACGGCAAGCCGACTGTAGTGGTGGATTATGCCCATACGCCGGATGCGCTGGAAAAGGTGTTGCACACCCTGCGCGAGCTGTTGCCGGACGGTGCGGGAGAGCTGCATTGCGTGTTCGGTTGCGGCGGCGACCGCGACAAAGGCAAGCGGCCATTGATGGGCAAAGTCGCAGGCGAGCTGGCCGATCAGGTGATGCTGACCAGCGACAACCCGCGCAGCGAAGATCCTCTGGCGATACTGGCGGACATCGAGTCGGGCATGTGTTGCGCATACGCCGTGCAGCCTGACCGGGCGCTGGCAATTGCCGAGGCGATCCGGCGGGCGCAGGCGAGCGACATTGTGCTGATCGCCGGCAAGGGACATGAGGATTATCAGGAAATAAACGGAATACGGCTGCCGTTCTCCGATGTGGATGCGGCCAGCCGGGCATTGCAGGATTGGGTATAAGCAAGATGGAAATGACACTGGAACAGATTGCCGCGGCAACATCCGGCACGGTGCGCGGGGGTAACCCGACCGTGGCGGGGGTAAGCACGGACAGCCGCACGGTCAAGGCGGGCAATCTGTTCGTTGCACTCGACGGCGAAAATTTCGACGGACACCAGTTTGTAGCACAGGCGCTCTCAGGGGGGGCGGTTGCTGTCATGGTCAATGCGGCAAAAGCGGAAGGTATATCCGCGCCGCTGGTGGCTGTGGCAGATACGCGGCGGGGGCTGGGAGAGCTGGCAGCGGCATGGCGCGGCCAGTTCAATCTGCCCCTGATTGCGGTGACAGGCAGTAACGGCAAGACCACCGTCAAGGAAATGCTGGCGGCGATTTGCCGGGCGGCCAGCAGCGAAGCGGCGGTGCTGGCGACCGAAGGCAATCTGAATAACGATATCGGCGTACCGCAGATGCTGTTTCGTCTCAACGCCGGTCACCGCTATGCGGTGATCGAAATGGGCATGAACCATCCGGGTGAGATTGCCTACCTGACCGGTTTGGCAAAACCGGCAGTGGCCCTGGTGAACAATGCGCAAAGCGCGCATCTGGAAGGCCTGGGGACAGTCGAGGCGGTGGCGCGTGCCAAAGGAGAGATTTTTGCCGGCTTGAGCGCCAGCGGCGTAGCCGTCATCAATGCTGAAGACGCCCATGCCGGGTTGTGGCGAACGCTGGCCGGAACCCGCCGGGTGATCGATTTCGGACTGGAGCAGGGGGCGGTGCACTGTCGTTACAGCCTCGCTCCGGCAGGCAGCGCGGTGACACTGATCACCCCGGCTGGCGAGGTAGAGGTCAAATTGCCGCTGGCGGGGCTGCACAATGTGCGCAACGCACTGGCGGCAACAGCCGGTGCATTGGCCATGGGCATCAGTCTGGCGCATATCGTCGCCGGTCTGGAGGCTTGTCACGGCGCCAAGGGACGGCTGCAGCGCAAACCGGGTTACAGCGGGATGAAGATTATCGACGACAGTTACAACGCCAATCCAGGTTCGGTGCGGGCGGCAATCGATGTGCTGGCCGCGCAGCCGGATAACCGGATTATGGTGCTGGGCGATATGGGCGAGCTGGGCGAGCAGGCAGAAGGCATGCACGCCGAAATTGGCAAATACGCGCGGGAAAAAGGCATTGAAACCCTGTGGACGCTGGGCGAAATGACGCGTGCCGCTGTCGACTCGTTCGGTGCGGGCGGCGTGCATTTCGGTGATCTTGACGCCCTGGTCGAGGCCGTGCTGGAGCGCGCCGATGCAGACTTGACGGTGCTGGTAAAAGGTTCACGTTTCATGCGCATGGAACGGGTTGTGGAAAGATTGACGGAAAAAGGGGAAAACACATGCTGCTGATGCTGTTTCAATGGCTGGGGCATGATGTTCGTGCATTCAATGTCTTCAACTACATTACTCTGCGTGCGGTGCTGGCTACGCTCACTTCGCTGATGATTTCGTTTGCCGTCGGCCCGTGGATGATCCGCCGCCTGACAGCCATGAAAATCGGCCAGGCGGTCCGCAATGACGGTCCGCAAACCCATTTGACCAAAGCGGGTACGCCGACCATGGGCGGGGCGCTGATCATTGTGTCAATCGCCTTCACCACCCTGTTGTGGGCAGAGCTCAACAACCCTTATATCTGGATCGTCCTAATCACTCTGGTGGGCTACGGGGCCGTCGGCTGGGTGGATGATTATCGCAAGGTGGTGCATCGCAACCCCAAGGGCTTGTCGGCCAAGGCGAAGTATTTCTGGCAATCGGTCATTGGCATGGGGGTGGTGGGTTACCTTGCTTTCAGCGCCACGCTGCCGAGTCAGACCGAATTGATTGTGCCGTTCTTTAAGACAGTGGCGATCCCGCTCGGGGCGGTCGGTTTCATGATCCTGAGCTATTTCGTGATTGTCGGAACCAGCAACGCCGTCAATCTGACCGATGGCCTGGATGGGCTGGCCATCATGCCGACCGTGATGGTAGGCAGCGCGCTGGGCGTGTTCGCCTACGTCGCCGGCAATGCCGTGTTCTCCAAATATCTCGGCCTGCCGTATATTCCGGGCGCCGGTGAGCTGGTGGTGTTCTGCGCGGCATTGGCTGGCGCCGGCCTGGGATTCCTCTGGTTCAATGCTTATCCCGCTGAAGTATTCATGGGGGATGTCGGCGCGCTGGCCCTCGGCGGTGCTCTGGGCGTGATCGCGGTGATTGTGCGGCAGGAAATTGTGCTGTTCATCATGGGCGGCGTGTTTGTCATGGAAACCCTGTCGGTAATGCTGCAGGTAGGCTCGTTCAAGTTGACCGGGAAACGGATATTCCGCATGGCACCGCTGCACCACCACTACGAACTAAAAGGCTGGAAAGAGACGCAGGTCGTGGTGCGCTTCTGGATCATCACCATGATGCTGGTGCTGGTGGGACTGTCCACCCTGAAACTGCGTTAAGAATGAGGGCGAGATGAATTTTTCGGATCACACGGTACTGCTGGTCGGCATGGGCGTAAGCGGCGTTTCCGCCGCACGCTGGCTGGCTGCGCGCGGTGCGCGCCTGCGTGTGGCCGACAGTCGCAGCGAGCCGCCGGGCAAAGACACGATTGCGCAAATCGATCCGCAGGCACAGCTGCATTGCGGCCAGCTCAGCGATGCCTTGCTGCAAGGAGTGAATCTGGTGGTCGCCAGCCCGGGTGTTGCCCTGGCCGAGCCGCTGCTGCAGGAAGCATTGCGCCGCGGCCTTGAGGTGGTCGGTGACGTGGAGCTGTTTGCCCGCGAACTGCGCGAGCGCCTGCAGCAGGATCAACTGCCGGTGCTGGGCATTACCGGCTCGAATGGCAAAAGCACAGTGACCACCATGGTTGGCGATATTTGCCGGGCGGCGGGTTACAAGACCGTGGTGGCCGGAAATATCGGGCTGCCGGTGCTGGATACGTTGCCCACGCCGGATTGTGAACTGGCCGACTGGTATGTGCTGGAGCTGTCCAGCTTTCAGCTGGAAACGACCAAGTCGCTGCATCCGCGCGCCGCGGTGGTGCTCAATATCAGCGAGGATCACCTTGATCGCTATGCCGACATGGCCGCCTATGCGGCAGCCAAGGAGCGCATTTTTATCGGTGCGGGTGTACGGGTGCTGCGGCGCGAAGATGAGTATTGTGCGGCGATGTGCGCGGAAAACTCGGTCTGGTTCGGGCTCGGCGCGCCGCAGCGCGGGACAACCGACTGGGGCATGGAAGCCGATGCGGCAGGTGACCGCTGGCTGGTGCGCGGCGAAGAAAAAATCATGCCGGTACAAACCCTGCCGGTTGCTGGTTTGCATAATGCCGCCAATGCGCTGGCAGCCATGGCGCTGACTGAGGCGGCAGGGATTGCACACGAGGTGATGGTGCGGGCATTGCAGCAGTTCAAGGGCTTGCCGCATCGTGTCGAATTCGTCGCCGAAGTGCGCGGCGTACGCTATTACGACGACTCCAAGGGCACCAACGTTGGCGCCACGGAGGCCGCCCTGAAGGGCATGGCCGGCATGCGTGGCAAGGTGGTGCTGATCGCCGGCGGCGACGGCAAGGGACAAGATTTTGCTCCGCTGGCTCCGGCAGTGGAAATGAGTTGCCGTCATGTCCTGCTGATCGGTCGCGACGGTCCGCTGATTGCTCAGGCGATCAAGACGGCCGGTGTGCCCTACGAACAGCTTGATTCACTGGAAGCGGCGGTCAGCCGAGCCTGTGCCCTGGCGCATCCGGGCGACGCCGTGCTGTTGTCGCCGGCCTGTGCCAGCTTCGACATGTTCCGCAATTACGAACACCGTGCCCAGGTGTTTGTCGCGAGTGTTGAGCGGCTACAGAAGGAGGGTTGCTGATGTACTACGCCTCTGGCCGTGGACGCGTGATGCCCGATT
>JAJZTZ010000140.1 GCA_021847305.1 Pseudomonadota bacterium
TCTCGCCACCGCCATCGACAACCTGAAAAATCACCGCTTCATGAGCGCCGGCCCGCGCTGGCTGCCGCCGCTGCTGGCGATCGCCCTGCTGCTGGGTGTCTGGCAGGCATTTCAGCGGGGCATGAAACCCTTGCTCAGCGGCGCAGCCTTGCTGCTGGCCAGCCTGTTGCTAAGCGCTGGCAGTTACTTGCTGTACACACGCCTGCTGGTCATGCCGGTGGCGGCGGCGCTGGCCCTGGCCTGGTCGTTTTATTTTCTGGCGGCGCTGTATGGGTTTGTGCGCGAACGCTTGCAACGGGAACGGACGGTACAGATTTTCAACCGCTTCCTTGATCCTCGCGTGGTCAAGGAACTGGTCAATCAGGGACAGACTGCCGCAGCGCTGACGGGCGAAAGCCGCGAGATTACCGTGCTGTTTTCCGATATTCGCGGCTTCACCACTTTGTCCGAGCAGTCCACGCCGCAGGAGATCGTCGGCTTGCTGAACCGTTACTTCACCCGTCAGGTCGAAGTGATCTTCAAGCACGGCGGGACGCTGGACAAATTTATCGGCGATGCGATCATGGCGTTCTGGGGCGCGCCGACGGATGATCCGCGGCACGCCCGTAATGCTGTTGCCGCCGCACTGGAAATGTCGCAAGTGCTGGAGGCCTTTCGCCGTGAACTCGGTGAAGCCGGCGCTCACTTTGATGTGGGCATCGGTATTCACACCGGGCCGGCCGTGGTGGGCTTCATCGGCTCGGAAAAACGGCAGGATTACACGGCGATTGGTGATACAGTGAACCTGGCCAGCCGGATCGAGGGTGAAACCAAAGGCCGGGCCCGGATACTGGTCTCCGCGGCGACCCGGGCGCAGTGTGAAAATGCGTTTGATTTCAAGGATTTCGGTTTTTATAAAGTAAAGGGACGGGCGCAGGAAGTGCAATTGTTTGAACCGCGTCCCAAGGAAGGAGCGCAATCGTGAGCTACCGCAACAAGGTATTGGCCGTTTTGGCTCTGTGTCTGTCCTGCTCTGCCTGGGCCGGCGAGTCGGGCGTAACCGCAGTGCAGACGGAACTGAAAAAGTCGCCGTTTCTCGATGCCGCCACGACAGCCCGGCTGCCCGCCAAAACCGCACTGGAGATTCTCAAGCGTCAGGGCGCCTGGATGCAGGTGAAAACGGCAGACGGCAAAAACGGCTGGGTACGCATGCTTAATGTCCGCCTCGGTTCGGGGGGCGGTACAGCGAGCGCCGGCCTGGGCGGTACGCTGGCGGGACTCGGGCGGGCGCTCAACGGTGAGGGAACCGCAACCACCGGTATACGCGGTCTGTCAGAAGAGGATCTGCAAAACGCCAAGCCCAATCCGGAGGAGGTGAAGCGTATGGATAAATACGATGTTACCGCGGCGGAAGCCAAGCGCTTCGCTACTGCAGGCGGCCTGAAACCGCAGAGTGTGGAATACCTGCCCGCCCCACGAGGTGGCAGCGGCTCCGATTCTGGTAACAGCGGTTTTGGCAACCCGCGCTCGGCTTGGGGAGAATGAACATGCGCCTGAAACTGCTATCCGTTTTGCTGACCGCCGGTCTGGCAACCAGCCTGCCCGCCAATGCGTTTGACCTGGGCAACATCGATCTGAACAAGGTTGGCAGCCTGCTGAAAGATGCCACTGAAGCGACCCGCGACGTCAGCGAGTCAGAGGAAATCAAAATCGGTCAGGAACTGGCCTCAACCCTGCTCGGCGCCTCGCCATTGCGCAAGAACGCGGAAGAGCAACGTTACGTCAACCTGGTCGGGCGATACCTCGCTTCGCAAACTGAGCGACCCAACCTGCCATGGCACTTTGGCGTGATCGACAACATGAACATCAATGCATTTGCCGCACCCGGCGGTTATGTGTTTGTGACCGAAGGGCTGATGCGCCAGCTGCACAGCGAGGCGGAATTGGCCGGTGTGCTGGCACATGAAATAGCCCATGTGCTGAAAAAGCATCATCTGCACGCCATCCAGAAAGCGGCCGGCACCAATATGCTGGCAGACGTGGCGGCGCTGGCGGCGAAAAGCGACCAGCAGGACAAGGTGAGTAAGATATTTAATCTGGGCCGGGATCTGTATATGCGCGGCCTGGACAAGGACGACGAATTCGAGGCCGACCGCATTGGCGTGGTGATTGCCGCGCGGGCCGGTTACGATCCGTTTGGCCTGCCTGCGGTGATGCAGACGCTGGAAACGCTGAATCCCAAGGACAGCTCTTTGGCCCTGCTGTTCAAGACGCACCCCTTGCCCGGCGCGCGTATCGAGGCGCTGGACAAGGCCATGGGTACCCGGTTTGACCAGGATGCCGACAAGCCGACGCTGGCCAGCAGATTCAGGAAAATGGGCTGAGCGTATACGTTTTAACCAGTGAAAAACAAACGGCGCCCCATGGCGCCGTTTTAGATTGATGCCAAAGTCGTCAATCTGCATCTCCCTGCCCACCGGGCGGGGATAAGAGGGGTGGGGATGTGAAAGCAGACTGCAAAATCATGTGATGGCATTAAGGGCCGGGCTTTGCCCGGCCTTGCAGGCAGCACGGCAGTGGTTTGTCAGCAGTCTGAACGGCGCCTTTGGCGCCGTTTGCTATTCTGCGCGCTCGTCTTTGAGCAGCGGCATCATGGCCGTTTTCAGCGAGGCGAACAGCTTGGGGTGTTCTGCCTCCTGAGCGGCCAGCATTTCCTTCATCGCCTGACGCTGGGTCGGCATACCGAAGCAGGCCGGGCAGTTTTCCATGATGACCGGCAGGCTGGCGGCCTTGGCGAAGTCACGGGTTTGACGCTCGCGGGCGTAAATGAGCGGGCGGATAACGCGAATATCGCCTTCGTCGTTCAGGTAGTTGGCTTTCATGGTGCGCAGTTTGCCGCCGAAGAAAGCGCTCATCATGAAGGTTTCCGCTGCGTCATCCAGATGCTGCGCCAGTGCCAGCACGTTATAGCCATGCTCGCGCGCCACGCGGTAGAGGATGCCGCGGCGCATGCGCGAGCAATAAGCACAGAACGAGTCGCCCTGCATTTTGGTTTTGGCATCTTCCACGATGGGCTGGCTTTCGTAGAAGTAGGGGACGCCCAGTTCAGCCATGTAGGGCTTGAGCGGCGACGGGTCGAAATCGTCTGATTGCGGGTCAACCGTGCAGGCGGCCAGCTCAAATTTGACCGGTGCGCGCTGCTGCAGCGCATGCAAGACGTGCAGCAGGGATAAACTATCCTTACCGCCGGACAGGCCCAGCAGCACCCGGTCGCCTTCGTGGATCATGCCGAAGTCGCCGATGGCGCGGCCGGCATCGCTCAGCAGAGAGCGGGGCGGTTTTACCCATTCATTCATAAACGCACACTCCTGCCGCCATCCACTGCCAGAATCTGACCGGTAATAAACGGCCCGTCCTGTACCAGGAAACTCACCGCGCGGGCAATGTCGTCCGGCTCGCCGCCGCGTTGCAGCGGGGTATGGGCAATGATCTCGCGGCGTGCCGCTTCATCAAAATCCGGATTGTCTTCCGGCCAGGCAATCGGGCCCGGTGCCACCGCGTTCACGCGAACGATGGGCGCCAGTTCGCGCGCCAGCGATTTGGTCATGGCCACCAGTCCGGCCTTGCCGATGCTGTAGATGATGTAGCTTTTCATGGGGCGTTCGGCATGAATATCGGTAATGTTAATAATGCAGCCGCCGGCTTCACGCAAGGCAGGCACCGCCGCCTGTGAAAGAAACAGCGGCGCCTTCAGATTCGTGCCGATCAGGTCATGCCAGCTGGCTTCATCCATTTCGCCCATTGCTGTGCTGTAAAAGCTGGAGGCATTGTTCACCAGAATGTCGAGTTGGCCGAATGCTTTCAGCGCCGCTTCTACCAGACTGGGCAACGATTCGGTCTGCAGCAGGTCGGCCTGCGCCAGCACCACCGAACCGGCGCGATGCCGGTTGAGTTCATCGGTCAGCTGCTGTGCCTCGCTGAGCGAACTGCGGTAGTGCAGCACAATGTTACAGCCCTGACTGTGCAGGCGACGGGTAATTGCAGCGCCAACGCGCTTGGCACCGCCGGTAATGAGGGCGACTTTTCCGCTAAGAGACATGTGGCGTGGTATATTTAAGCGATGAAATGTTTAAACGAAAGTGCGAATGTAGCACAAAGAGGCAGTCTGCCTGAACCCTCTGCTGAAGCCCTTGAGCAAAGTGCCCGGCTGGTCGAGCAGGTGCGCCGCGAAATTGCTGCGGCTGGGGGTTTTCTGCCGTTCTCCCGCATCATGGAAATGCTGCTGTATACCCCGGGGCTGGGTTACTACAGCGGCGGTAGCGCCAAGTTCGGTGAAGCGGGTGATTTTGTCACCGCACCGGAACTGACTCCCCTGTTCGGTCAGACCGTGGCGCAGCAGGTGGCCCAGGTGCTGCGCCAGACTGGCGGCAGCGTGCTGGAATTCGGTGCCGGCACCGGCAAGCTGGCGCGCGACGTGCTGCTGGCGCTGGATGCGGCCGGCGTGCTGCCCGATCAGTACGGCATACTCGATCTGAGCGGCGACCTGCGTGCCCGCCAGGCCGAAACACTGGAAGTGCTGCCGCCGGCACTGAAAGACCGCGTGGTCTGGCTCAACAGCCTGCCGGATAGTTTTACCGGTGTCATGCTGGGCAATGAAGTGCTCGACGCCATGCCGGTAGAATTAATTTCCAAACAAAAGGGCGAGTGGCGCCTGCGCGGTATCGGCTGGTCGGAAAACGGCTTCTGCTGGCTGGAACAGGACCTGCCGCCCGGCCCACTGCGTCAGCAGGCTGAACAACTGGCAGTGCCGGACGACTATGTCACTGAACTGTGCCCGGCCGCACAGGGCTACATTCAGAGCCTGGCCGAGCGCCTGCAGGCTGGCTTGATTCTGCTGGTGGATTACGGCTTCGGCGCCAGCGAGTACTATCACCCGCAGCGCAATCGCGGCACCCTCATGTGCCATTACCGTCACCACGCGCATGACAATCCGCTGCTCTATCCCGGCCTGCAGGACATTACCGCGCACGCCGATTTCTCCGCCGTGGCCCGCGCCGGCATTGCCGCCGGCCTGCAATTGCTTGGTTACACCACTCAGGCGCATTTCCTCATCAACGCCGGCATCACCCAGCTGCTCATGTCGGTCGACCCGCGCGACACTGCCCGCTACCTGCCACTCGCCAGCGCAGCGCAAAAACTCATGAGCCCGGCGGAAATGGGCGAGTTGTTCAAGGTGATTGCGTTGGGGAAAGGGCTGAACCAGCCGCTGGTGGGCTTTACTCGCGGGGATCTCTCGCGGTTGTTGTGAGGTGCGGCGGCGGGAGATGGAGCCCCATTCGGCGGATTACGCAGGCTAATCCGCCCTACGCTAGCTAATCAGAAAATTTTTTGTCAGTTAAGCGAATATTTGTATTTGCTTGCGCCCGTGAGCCCATCGCAGATGGACTTGAAATCAGTCCGTCACACCGTTGGTGAAAAATAACTGCCCGCCTTTTCTGACTTCCAAAATATAACCATACCGTATTTTCTGGAAATC
>JAJZTZ010000141.1 GCA_021847305.1 Pseudomonadota bacterium
ATCGTCCCGGTCAATGAAATGATGTTTCAGCGCAGCCGCCACATGCAGAATCACCAGCACCAGCAGGCCGTTCGCCAGCACGGCATGGACATTTTCCAGGGTATGTCCCAAAGCCTTGTCCTTCCCTACCAGATCGGGCAACTGCCAGATACCCAGATACACCACCGGAAAACCCTTGGCAGAACTCATCAACCAGCCGCTCAGCGGCACGATGAACAGCAGCAGATACAGCAGCCAGTGCGTGACATGCGCAACCTGCTGTTGCCAGAGCGGAATGCTGTCGGGCAACGCCGGCGGCCGATGGGTCACGCGCCAGAGCAGGCGCAACAGCAGCAGGGCCAGGATGGTCATGCCGACCCACTTGTGATAGCTGTAGATTTCCAGCCGCCGCGGCGACACCGGCAGGTCGGTCATGATCTCGCCCACCGCCAGGGCAAGCAGCACCAGCGCCGCCATTACCCAGTGAAATCCGCGCGCTACCACACCATAGTGCTGGTTCATGCCTTATCCTCCGTTTCGTTTGCCTGGCTGAACCCCTGCCGCAGATCATGGAGCAGGCGGCGTAGCACGAGCAGTTGCTGTTCATCGAAGCGGTTGTCGAATACCCGCGCCAGATACGTCAGATGTGCCGGAAAAATCCGTTCAAACAGCGCCTGTCCTTCAACCGTCAGGCATACCTTCTGACTGCGGCCATCGGCCGGATTATCAACCCGCACCGCCAGACCCTGCTTTTCCAGGCGATCAACCACACCCGTCAATGTTCCTTTGGTAATCAGCGTCTGCTCACCCAGCTGTCTGAAGGTCAGGCCCTGAGTGTTGCCCAGGGTGGCGACAATATCGAACTGCGGCGGGGTCAGCCCAAACTGCCGGATATGCCGGGCCGAATAGCGTTCAAACGCCTGATACCCCTCGGCCAATTCACGCAAAACTGGCAAAAACGCCGGTTTGTTCATATATACAAATCCTGATTCTCGAAAGCATTTAGTACTAGTTAGTACAATATAGTCGGATTATTTTCCGGGTGCAAGAGAATTCATGCTGGAACACCACTCAGACCCGCCGGGTTAGATCGTGGTTCGGCTCGACGGTATTTATTTTTGATCTACAATGAAACGTGCATAACTAAAAGACCACTCAGAAGGCCGCCTAAGTGAGAAACCAAAGATATCTTCTGAACACAGCTTCCGTGCTGCTCGCAATCGCTTTGCTTATTACCGAAATCGTCACCGTACCGCCCATGCTCCGCATCGGGCTGGCCGGGCTGCTGCTGGTCAGCCTGGCCGTATCGATCTGGTTAAACAGGAGCGCCGAGCACAGCAGCGCCAGCGCGGCGCTCACAGCCGAGGCCAATCAGCCGACCAGTTGCATGCAGGCGTACGCCCAGATCGACCAGATCTACATGGAACAGATGGTGGAAATATCCGACCGCATCATTCTGGTACAGAACCAGGTGCGCAATTCCACCCAGCAGCTGATTGACGACTTTGCCTCGATGGGCCAACTGGTCGAACAGAATGACGAGATCATCACCAACATGATCGAGGAAATGTCCACCGGCGGCGGTGAAAGCGGCAATGTACGTCAGCTGGCCGAAGACATGGGCAAGCTGATGGAGGAATTCATCGGCATCCTGACGCGCATGCGCATGCAAAGCCGGGAAATGTCGACCAGCATGAGCGAAATGGTAACTGAAATGGACAGCGTCTTCGCCCTGCTGGAGAACATCCGCTCCCTCACCAGCCAGACCAACCTGCTGGCCCTCAATGCCGCTATTGAAGCCGCGCGGGCCGGCGAGGCCGGGCGCGGCTTTGCCGTAGTTGCCGACGAGGTACGCAAGCTGTCGACCCGTGCCGCCGAATTCAATGAACAGATTTTTCAGCGCGTGCACGGTGCCAAGGACGCCATGGGGCGGGCACGCGACACGGTACAGGAAATGGCATCGCTTGATCTGTCGATTCTCGATGTGGGCAAAAACCGCCTGCAGCAGCTGATCGAGGCGCGCGAGGCATTGAACGTGTTCTTCTCGCTGAAAATCGGTGAAATCATGGATATCGGCAGCGAAGTTACCACTTCATTGAACAATGCCATACGTGTACTGCAATACGAAGATATTGCCCAGCAGGCGATGGAAACCGCTCAGCGCGATCTGGTGCAGCTGCGCGGCATGATGTACGACCTGGCCAAACTGCGGGAAGACAGCATGATTGACCCTGCCCGACTGAATAATCTGCAGCAGGAAATCATGATCATCCGCGACCGCTGGATTCAGCAGCCGGCCACGGAAAAAGCCGCGGACGAGGGAGAAAGCGGTATTGAGCTATTCTGACGCGCCGCCGGATCAGTCGCCGCTGGCCCACTGATCGGCGCGGGTAAAGGTCCAGGTGCGGGTGATACCGAGAATATCCACCTTGCTGCGCATTTCATCCGGGAAGGGCGAATAGGGTGCCGCCAGCCGGACAATGTTGATGGCGGCATCATCCAGCACCTTGTAACCGGAAGACCGGTCTATCGTCACACTTTCCAGGCTGCCATCCGCGCGAATCGACACCGTCAGCTTGAGACTGCCATATAGCTTCTGATCGCGCGCAGCCTGGGGATAGTTGAGATTGCCGATGCGCTCAACTTTGGCGCGCCAGTCTTCCACATAGCGCGCAAACATGTACTCGCGGGTACGCGCACCGACAAACTGGCGCTTGGGCCGCTTCTGATACGCATCCCATTCCTTGGAAATCTGCCCTTCCAGACGAGCCAGCTCGAGGCTGCGCTGCACCAGATCTGCTGCGTCCGGCGTATTACCTTCCGGCGATGGGCGCGGGTGCGTTGCCGCACTCGGCACGGGCAAGCGAGACTTGACCTGACTCATGAGCTGCTGGGCCTGCTGCTCAAGCCGCTGCACCGCGACCTGCTTCTGTTCCACTTCATTGCCCGGCTCAACCTGTTTTTCATAGGGCAATGGGGTTTTGGCATGCCGGTCGGCATCGGTATTGCCGCCACCGTCCAGATTGGCCTGAGCCAGCGCATCAGCATCATGCGGCGCCCGCGCATGCTTGCTGTTTACCAGCACCAGCTCCAGCGCGCCCTTGTCATTAGGCGCTTTGAGCATTTCCGGAGCCTTGAAGCTAATCCCCAGAATCACCCCGGCATGCAGCGCGACAGAAAGCAGCAGGGCCGCCAGCAAACGGGGCGATGTAACAGAGGATAAAGCAGGACTCATCGACATAGTCGCATTGTATGCCAAATACTAAGCTGCCGGCATCACAGCCGTAAATTGCAGTTCCAGCTCGCGTTCGAGCAGATCCATCTGCCCCACCTTGAGCCGGACACGCGTTCCGGGCGCCTGTTCCGGCATCCCCAGAACGCGCGTCACCAGCGGCATGCCATCCACGCGCACAAGATTTTCCTTCAGCACCACCCCGGTCAATTCGTCCATGCTTTCCTGAGCGATATAGCGCAGACACCAGTATCGTTCCATGCCGCGCTGAAATTGGTTATAGGCGTCATAGGCCACATCAAAGTCGCGGATAATGGAAAACAGGTCGGCACTGTTGGCCGAATAAGGCAGCGGCGTACCACCCAGCCAGGCCAGCAACTGGCGCTGATTGATCAGATCGACATAACGCCGCAGCGGCGAAGTCGCCCAAAAATAGTGACTCACGCCCAGGCCCTGATGCTTGCCCGGGTTGGTGGACATGCGCACCTTGCCGCCCTGCTGGCTACGGAAAATCGCCGGGATATCGGCTTCCGCAAGCTGCTTTGCCCACTGCGAATTCGCCAGAATCATCAGTTCGGACACCACCTTGTCGACCGGGTTGCCGCGCACGCGCGGCACAATGGCAATTCGGTCGCCGTCAAAACGGAAGCTGTAGTCGACGGCCTGAATGGTGCCCGCCCCCTGAGCCATCCGCCCGGCCTCAAGTCCGCCGGCGAAATGCCACAGTTCAGCCAGTTCAGTGCCGAATGCCGTATCGACGCTGCGCGCCTGGGCGGCTTCTTCGGTAAAAATCCGGTCGAGATTCTCATGCCGCAGATTGGCGGCGATCTCAATCCGTTCGGCCCGCGACTCGGCCGCCGACACCGCACCGGTAGCAGGATCGAAATCGACATAAAGGGACAGTGCCGGGCAGACACGGCCTTCCTGCAGGGTGTAATCCTGAATCAGCGCCTCGGGCAGCATGGTGATCTTGTTGCCCGGCATGTACACGGTGGACAGACGCCGTACACCGATTTTATCCATCGGGCTCTCGGGCAGAATTCCCAAAGCCGGCACAGCAATGTGAATACCCAGACGCCAGGTGCCGTTGGCGCGTTTGACCAGCGAAAAGGCATCATCGATTTCAGTGGTCGAAGCATCGTCGATACTGAATGCCTGAGCATCTGCCAGCGGCAGATCGCCCGGCGCCTCGTGCGGCAGATCGGCAGGAAAGTCCGTACCGCCGGGAAAATGCTCGAACAGAAAGGCGTTCAGATGATAATCGTGCGGCGAGGGAATGGCGCCGCATTTCTCCAGCAACTGTCGCGCCGTCAGTCCGGTCTGCTGGCAGGCCTCCTCCAGCGCCTTTACCTCGAGCGTGTTGCGGTCGGGCCGGTACAGCAGCATGGCCAGTTTACCGGCCAGTGGCTCGGGCAACTGACCGCCCACCAGCTGGTTCACCCAACCTGCCATCTGCTCTGCCTGCAGGCGCTTCTTCTCCACGCTGGCCTTGGCCGCCGCCAATGCCTCAGCCGGTGCCGGCTTGTAACGCCCCTTGCCCTTCTTGTAAAAATGCATCGGCGAGGCATGCAATTTCAGCAGGATGCCGGCGGCTTCCGGCGCACTCGGCTCATGGCCGAAATAATCACGCGCCAGATCAGCAAAACCGAACTCATCCTGCCCCGACACTTCCCAGAGGAAATCGGCATCGGCCGCTTCCGCCACTTCCTGCGCTGCTGCCATCAATTCACCCGCACCAGGCAACTTGAAGCGCAGCAAAACAGCACTGGCTTTGATCTTGGAGCGCTTGCCATGAGGTGTTTCCACCTGCAGCGAGCTGTCCATGTCGGTCATCACTGTCGCGGCCTTGAAGCCGCCATCTTCCTCATACAGCACAAACTGACTCATGCGTCCCCCGCCAGCAGGGCCAGCAGCTTGGCGTGAATGCCGCCGAATCCGCCATTACTCATCACCAGCACCTGATCGCCCGGTTTTGCTGCCGCAGCCACCTGTTGCGCCAGCTGGTCGATATCGTGCGCCACCGTCGCCTTAGCGGCCAACGGTGCCAGCGCCCCAGCGGCATCCCAACCCAGGTCAGGCGCCGCATAGCAATAAACGGCGTCGGCATCGGCCAGGCTCTGCGCCAGCTGATCCTTCATCACACCCAGCCGCATGGTATTGGAGCGCGGCTCCAGCACCGCCAGAATCCGCGCCGCGCCGACCTTGGCCCGCAGTCCGGCCAGCGTGGTGGCAATGGCCGTCGGATGGTGGGCAAAATCGTCATATACCGTCACGCCATTGACCGTGCCACGTACTTCCAT
>JAJZTZ010000142.1 GCA_021847305.1 Pseudomonadota bacterium
GGGCAGCTAGACAGTACCGCCGGTACGACGCGGTTATTTGTTCTTGCGCATGGCGGTCAGCAGGCTCTCGGCCTTGGCGCCGAGATAAACATACACCCCCAGGCCGACCAGCAAACCGATTGCCGCCCCCATCATCCACACGCCCTGCAGGGTGTAGTCGCCGATCCCCAGCGCCCCCTTGAACATCAGCAGCAGCGCCTCGATCGACACAGCAATCAGAATCGCGGCGATAAAGCGCGTAATGGTCCGCCGGGTTGAACTATGGCGGAAAATATCCTTGTGCATCAGCACCTCCTCTTCCAGGATGGTTTTTCCCAGATCGAAGATTGCCAGCGCCAGGGTAATGAAAATAATGACCCCGAATGGTTTCAGATGCAGGTTTTCCCGGCTTTTACCCAAGTCCCACAGGTCCAGCATCTCCACACCGGCGGCATAGAGCAGCACCAGCACAACTAAAAACAGTGCCAGCGAAATCGCCGCATACACTGCGGTAAACCAGGGAGTGAACTGGCGGCGCTTGATGTCACCCATGAGAAATTCGACGGCCTTGGCCAGATTGATATCGATCACCACAAAGCCCACCCGCTCGCCTGCGTGATTACGCAGGCACTGCGAGGCGCTGATACACAGCAATCCGCCGACGCTCGACAGATACGGCTCAGTCACCAGCACACGGGTGGCTTCCTCAGCGGGGCGGTAATATGGTCGCTGACTGCGGTCCCGGCCACGCCCGTCGCCCGTGTCAACCACCCCCTGCGCCGTCACATTGGAACTGTTCTGCATGCCCTCCTCATCCAGGGTATACATCATTTCCACAAACGGGTAGTGCGACACTACGCGCTCCATAACCAAGCGCAGTTGCGCATCGTTGCCCATCAAGCCTTCGTCGGCAATTCCCGTCACGATTGAGGCCAGAATTTCGCGCAAGGCATCCTTGTATTCGTGATAGCGCTCAATCGCACCGATATAGCTCATTGTACTCATCGTTATTATTCCCTGAATGCCCCCTACCCGGGCATGACTGAAGAGACTGCGTCGTTCCAGACTGCCGACAAACCGCTTCCTCACCCCCTGCAAGACCAGGCATAGCCCGGCCCTTAATGCCATCACATGATTCTGCAGTCTGATTTTACATCCCCACCCCTCTTATCCCCGCCCGCTGGGCGGGGAAGTACAGACTGCCGACAAACCGCTTCCGCACCCCCTGCAAGGCCAGGCATAGCCCGGCCCTTGATGCCATCACATGATTCTGCAGTCTGGTTCACATCCCCCTCTTATCCCCCCGGGGGGCGGGGAAGTGCAGGTTGGCGACTTTGGCATCAATCTGAAGAGACGGCTTCTCTCAATTATGGCTGAAAGCAATAAATCTGCCACACCACGTAGTCACACCAAGCAGCCACGCTACTGCAGCAGGGCGAGCCCTGCTCAAGTTGCTTCTTGCGCCACGAGGCATGCACAAAAGCGCAAAAAATCGTTAGAATGACAGGTTTTGGAATCTGCGGAGTCTTACCATGTCGATGGCCGATCGCGATGGGGTAATCTGGTACGATGGCAAACTCGTACCGTGGCGTGATGCCACCACCCACGTTCTCACTCACACCCTGCACTATGGCATGGGCGTCTTTGAAGGCGTGCGCGCTTACAAAACCCCCAAGGGCACGGCCATTTTCCGCCTGCAGGAACACACCGACCGACTGTTCCGCTCCGCCCACATTCTCGGCATGAAAATGCCGTTCGACAAAGCAACCATTACCGCAGCGCAACTGGCCGCAGTGCGCGAGAACAAGCTTGAATCCGCCTATCTGCGGCCGATGGCGTTCTACGGTGCCGAAGCCATGGGTATTTCTGCCAAAACCCTGTCCACCCACGTCATCGTGGCCGCCTGGACCTGGGGTGCCTACATGGGCAGCGAAGCTCTGGAAAAAGGCATCCGCGTGAAAACCTCCTCGTTCATGCGTCACCACGTTAACGTGACCATGTGCAAGGCCAAAGCCAACGGCAACTACATGAACTCCATTCTGGCCCATCAGGAAGCGGCGCAGGACGGCTATCAGGAAGCCCTGCTGCTGGACGTGGACGGTTTCGTGGCCGAAGGCTCCGGCGAAAACATTTTCATCGTACGCAACGGCAAGATCTACACCCCGGACCTGACTGCAGCACTGGAAGGCATTACCCGCGATACCATCATCCAGCTGGCGACGGAACTGGGCTACCAGATCATCGAAAAACGCATCACCCGCGACGAAGTATACAGCGCCGATGAAGCCTTCTTTACCGGTACCGCCGCTGAAGTGACCCCGATCCGTGAACTGGACAACCGCGCCATTGGCGAAGGCACGCGCGGCCCTGTGACCACTCAACTGCAAAGCCTGTATTTCGACTGTGTGACCGGCAAATCGCCCGCACACGAAAAATGGCTGACTTACATCTGATTGAACGAGGTTTGAAGCAATGCCCGGCGATAAAGAAATCAACCAGCGCATCATCGAAGTGACCGCAGCGGATCTGCCGCTGCACTGCCCGACCCCGGATATGAAACTGTGGAACGGTCACCCGCGCGTATTCCTGGAATTCAACGACAAGCGCGAAGTACTGTGCCCCTACTGCGGCACCATGTACAAGTTCAAGGGCGAATTCCCCAAAGGTCACCACTGACCAGTCCCAGCACGTCCGGCGCCATGACCCGCATTCTTATCGTCGCTCCCTCCTGGGTGGGCGACATGGTCATGGCCCAGACGCTGCTTATCCGTCTCAAACAGCTCTATCCCGATAGTCTGATCGACGTGCTGGCGCCCGCCTGGGTGCTGCCGCTGGTCGAACACATGCCACAAGCACGGCGCGGTATCGCCAACCCGTTTGGTCATGGCCAGTTACGCCTGATGGAACGTTACCGTTTTGCCCGGCAATTCCGCGATCAGTACGACTGGGCCATCGTGCTGCCCAACTCGCTCAAATCAGCCCTGATCCCCTGGTTCGCCGGCATTCCAAAACGCACCGGCTTTGTCGGCGAGCTGCGCTACGGCCTGCTCAATGACGCACGCAAGCTCGACAAGGCGGCTTACCCGCTGATGGTGGAACGTTTTGCCCTGCTGGCCGAACCGGCCGGCAATCCGGTTCATCGCCCGGCCGGCTTGCCGCACCTGCAGGTCACGGCTGAAGAAACGGCGCTGGCACGACAGACGCTGCAGCTGAGCGATAGCCGCCCGGTCATCGCTTTTTGTCCCGGCGCCGAATACGGCCCGGCCAAGCGCTGGCCGACCGGACACTTTGCCGAACTGGCGCAGCAACTGGTTGCTGCAGGCAAACAGATCTGGATTTTCGGTTCCGCCAAGGATGCCGAACTGGGTGCAGCCATTTGCGCCCAGCAACCGGAACATTGTGTGAACCTGTGCGGCAAGACCAACCTGTCGCAGGCGCTGGCACTGATGCAGGCGGTGGATCATGTGGTGACCAACGATTCGGGACTGATGCACGTAGCTGCCGCACTGGGCAAACCGCTGACGGCTATTTACGGCTCTTCCAGCCCGCAATTCACCCCGCCGCTCAGCAACCAGGCAAAAATCGTCAGCCTGAACCTCAGCTGCAGCCCCTGTTTCAAGCGCGAGTGCCCGCTTGGGCACATGGACTGCCTGAACAAACTGACTGCCGATCAGGTGTTGCAGGCCATGCGGCGCAGATGACTCGCGCCGCTACCCAGCTTACAGCGTCTTGGAATACCTGGGTTTATCGGCCTGCTCCTGGGCCAGGTAGGCATCAAACAGCATGGCGATGTTGCGCAGGAAAATGCGCCCGAGCATGGTCACCTGCAGCAGACGCCCGTCCCACTGAATCAGACCGTCGCGCACGAATTCGGGAAACTGCTCGATTGCCGCAGCAAAAGTGCGGTAAAAATCCAGCCGCCACAACTGGCCGAACTGCTCTGCATCCACCACCAGATCGCACATGATGCGTGAAATCAGATCGCGGCGCATGCGGTCTTCCGGCTGCACCGTCAGACCGCGTTCAACCGGCAGCCGGCCTTCGCCCACGGCTGTTTCATAAGCGGGGATCTTCTTCAGGTTCTGCATGTAGGCGGAATCGGTCTGACTGATGGCCGAAGCGCCATAGGCGAGAATGTCGCAGTCGCGGTGCGTGGTGTAGCCCTGGAAATTACGGTATAACGTGCCGTTTTTGCGTGCCTGCACCATTTCGTCATCAGGCCGGGCAAAATGATCCATGCCGACATATTCGTAGCCCGCCTCGGTCAGCCGTTCAAAAATCAGCTGCTGCAACTGCAGCCGATGCGCCAGATCCGGCAGATCGGCCTCGACGATCAACGTCTGGTGTTTCTTCATCCACGGTACATGAGCATAGGAAAACACCGCCAGTCGATCCGGCGCCATATCCAGAATTGCATCGAGTGTGCGGGAGAAACTTGTCACCGTCTGATGCGGCAGACCAACCATCAGATCCATATTGATGCTGGAAAAACCGGCATCACGCATCCAGCCGTACACGCGCCGGATCAGCTCTTCCGACTGCACACGGTTGACTGCCTTCTGCACGTTTGCATCGAGGTCCTGCACCCCCAGGCTGACGCGATTGAAACCGCTGTCGAGCAATGCCTGCACATGATCTTCCGACAGTTCGCGCGGATCCACTTCACAGCCCACCTCCGCTGTCGGTGAAAAATCGAACAGGCTGCGCATGTGTGACGCCAGCAGACGCATGTCGGCCGGATTGAGGTATGTCGGCGTACCGCCGCCCCAGTGCAGCTGCTCGACCTTGCGCGCCGGATTGATCAGGCGGGCACTGTGATCGATTTCGCGCAGCAACAACTCAAGGTAATGCGAGGCTTTTTCATAGTGGCCGGTAGCCACCATATTGCATCCGCAGTAGTAACAGAGTGTGTCGCAGAAAGGAATGTGCGCATACAACGAAATACCCCGCCCGGTCTCCTGGCTGCGCGCCAGCTCTTCGCGCCATTCCTTTTCGCCATAGGCTTCAGTGAAATAAGGCGCGGTCGGGTACGAAGTGTAGCGGGGACCGGGTTTGCTGTATTTTTGCAGCAGCGCAACATCGACATGCATGGCAGGCACTCAAAACCGACAAATTTGTCCATTATACTGACAAATGAAAATGCTTTCCGCTAAACTAGCAAGCAACCCAATTTCACCTAACGCACCGGTCCGCCCCATCGGCATGAAGAAAAAATTCCGCCCGCATGTCTTCCCCACCCCGGAAGATGCAGAAGCTGCCTTTTACGAAGCATTTGAGCACGGCGACCTGGACGCCATGATGTCGGTGTGGGCAGAAACCGACGACATTGTCTGCATACACCCCATGGCACCGCGCCTGCAGGGTCGTGAAGCGGTAATCGAAAGCTGGCGCCAGCTTTTTTCCGGCGACTCCGAATTGGTGCGCATGAAAATCACCGACACCCGCTGTTTTCAGGATGAATTGCTGTCGATCCATGTGGTCCATGAGCACTTTATCGTTCCCGGCGAAGCCATCCAGCAT
>JAJZTZ010000143.1 GCA_021847305.1 Pseudomonadota bacterium
GCGCCGGCCACGCTGGCCCATGCTGATCATGCGCACCCCGAAAGGCTGGACCGGACCCAAATTTGTCGACGGTCAGAAAGCCGAAGGCTACTGGCGCTCGCATCAGGTGCCGTTCAGCGAAGTGCGCAGCAACCGCGGTCACCTGCAATTGCTACAGGAATGGCTGCAAAGCTACAAACCGGAGGAACTGTTCGACGCCGACGGCGCGCCGATCGAAACCATCCGCGCCCTCGCCCCGGCCGGCGAGCGGCGCATGAGCGCCAACCCGCACACCAACGGCGGCATTCTGCTGCGCGACCTGGTGCTGCCTGATTTCCGCGGCTACGCCGTAGCCGTACCGCGACCCGGTGCAGCACAACACGAGGCCACCCGCATCATGGGTCATTATCTGCGCGATGTCATGGCGGAAAACATGCACAACTTCCGCGTCTTCGGCCCCGACGAAACCGCCTCCAACCGACTCGGCGCCCTGTTCGAAGTCACCGACCGCTGTTTCATGGATGAACGCCTGCCGGAAGACGACCACCTCTCGCCCGACGGCCGCGTGCTGGAAATCCTCTCCGAGCATACCTGCCAGGGCTGGCTGGAAGGCTATCTGCTTACCGGCCGGCACGGCCTGTTCTCCTGCTACGAGGCCTTCATCCACATCATCGACTCGATGCTCAACCAGCATGCAAAATGGCTCAAGACCACCAGCCGCGAAATCATCTGGCGCCGCCCGGTGGCCTCGCTCAACTACCTGCTCACCTCGCACGTCTGGCGCCAGGATCACAATGGCTTCTCACACCAGGACCCCGGCTTCATCGACCATGTGGTGAACAAGAAGTCCGACATCATCCGCGTCTACCTGCCGCCCGATGCCAACACCCTGCTGTGGGTCACCGAGCACTGCCTGAAAAGCCGCAACCGCATCAATGTGGTGGTGGCCGGCAAACAACCGGCACCGCAGTGGCTCGACATGGACGCCGCCATCCGTCACTGCGAAGGCGGCATCGGCATCTGGGAGTGGGCCTCCAACGACCAGGGCGGCGAACCTGACGTGGTCATGGCCTGTGCCGGCGATGTGCCGACACTGGAAACCCTCGCCGCCGTCGCCCTGCTGCGTGAACTGACTCCGGAACTGCGCATCCGCGTCATCAACGTGGTCGACCTCATGACCCTGCAGCCGCAGGAAGAACACCCGCACGGTCTCACCGACCGCGATTTCAACACCCTGTTCACCACCGGCAAGCCCATCATCTTCGCCTACCACGGCTACCCCTGGCTGATTCACCGTCTCACCTACCGCCGCACCAACCACGCCAACCTGCACGTGCGCGGCTACAAGGAAGAAGGCACCACCACCACACCGTTTGACATGGTGGTGCGCAACGACCTCGACCGCTTCCACCTGGTACAGGACGTCATCGACCGCGTCCCCTCACTCGGCTCCCGCGCCGCCTATGTCAAACAGGCCATGCGCGATAAGCTGGTGGAACACCGGCAGTATATTGTTGAGCACGGGGACGACATGCCGGAGATCAAGGATTGGCGGTGGCCGTACTAGGCACGTGCAAGATAATAGCGAAGCACTTATTAGAACTGGTGTTTTAAGCAGCGGTGTAATCCTGCACTCACAACAGATTCTTCACTATCATTTCTGACACTAAACAGGCCAAATTTCAGCTAATAACCGCAAAAAACTGGAGATCATTATGAATAAAATTGTTTTCACTATTGCTGCGATGATATTCATGATGGCGGGTATTGCTGCATATATGTTTAGATATGAACCATTATCTTCAAGCAACCCAATCCAGGCAGTGGTTCTCTGGGATCGATGGAAACAACGTGTTTGCGTTCAGACTTTATTAAATAGCGGCAAAATGGAGTGCACATTGCAAGGTTTTGCTAACCAAACAACTGAGCCATGGAAGAGTGATCCAATTATTAAGTGAAATCCAAGGATAGTCCCGGAGCCATGCCCATCGAAAAATTGAATGAGGTAGGCCGGGGGCGCCCGGCAGCGCCTCCCTTTCTTTGCTTCGCCAAAGAAAGGAAGCAAAGAAAGGCGACCCTGTATTTGTCGACTTCCCCTCGCACCTGAATTTCCGGCGGGCGGCGAGTGAACTCGCGGCTATGCCGCTCAAACAGGCACTCGCCGACTTCCCCCGCCAGAAATCCAGCCACTCGGCGACAAATAAAAGGGAACCCGGAAAAACCAAACCATCTGACTATTCACCGAGGCTAACTGAATTTGGTCCAGACGGGTTGCTGATGGTTTGGGTGTTGGGGTTGTAGTTGCTTTTGTTTTTTACTCCCCCTTATTCGCTGCCGTGTTTGAACGGGTGGGGGCGGGGGTTGTCGGCGAGCACTGTTTGAGCTCCGCAGCAGGGCACGTTTTGTGTGCCCTGCCAGGGCGAGTTGCGCAGCCGCCCGCACACATCCGCTCAAACTCGGGGATGTCAGCGAATAGCGGGTCGCTTTTTGGCTTCGACATAACATCGCTACGCGATATGAGTCTACGCCGCAACTTGCGTTGTCTTTGCCTTCTTTCTTTTGGCGATCCAAAAGAATGAAGGGCGCTGCCGGGCGCCCCCGGCCAACTATCGCCAGAAATACGAGATGCCGATGCTTGGGCCAGAAACGCCCAATTCACCCCATCCGCAACTACAATACCACTTGAACCACCTTAAAAACGCCCTGTCTCATTTACCATGCACCCTCTCCCCAAAGCCACCAAACCGCTCCTTTTCCTTGCCAGCCTGTTGCCGCTGGCGCGCTTGGTATGGCTTGGTTTTACCGATGGCCTGACTGCCAACCCGATTGAATACATCACTCACCAGACCGGCACCTGGGCACTGAATTTTCTGCTGTTTACGCTCACCGTCACGCCGCTGGTCCGGCTGACTGGCTACACCCCGCTCACCGGGCTGCGGCGCATGCTGGGGCTGTACAGTTTTTTCTATGCCGTGCTGCATTTCATTACGTACATCTGGCTGGACCAGTTTTTCGATTTTGGTCATATCCTGCACGACATTGGCAAGCGGCCTTTCATTACGGTGGGTTTCGCCGCGTTTGTATTGCTGATCCCACTGGCAGCGACGTCAACCAAGGCAATGATGAAGCGGCTGGGGCGCCGTTGGAAGCAGCTGCACCGGCTGGTCTACCCGGCGGCCATTTTCGCTGTGGTGCACTACTACTGGCTGGTGAAAAAGGATGTGACTGTGCCGCTGGAATATGCCGCGGTGCTGGCAGCACTGCTGCTGATCCGACTGTTGCCGCGCAAGGCAACCGGGGGCAAACGTATTACGTGAATGAGCGTGCCGAGCGCACCAAAGCAAACCGGCCGAACCCGCTATGCTGCAAGAGGCTCAGCCGGCAAAAGGAATCAGGCGTAGGTATTGATGCCGCCGGTGGAACTCGGGGCAGAAGATTGTTGCGTTGCCGCAACAGGCGCAGCGGAATTGTCGCTCCCCTGAGCAGAAACACTGGCTTGCGCCTGTTGCGCAGCCTGCTGACTGAGACGGATATTTGATTCCATCAACTGGTAGGCCATCGCATTGACATTGCTGCTGGTATTGATTTCCATGGCAACCTCAACAACTGTTCTTCAGACAGTTTTTATTATATATCTAATTTATGCTTTTTGTATACTTTGTATTTTTATAACCCCATGTTCCACCAGAGAATAAACCGCCGGCACTACAACCAGCGTCAACAGCGTAGAACTGAGCATACCGCCGATTACGGCTACGGAAAGCGGTCCGTTGGTGTCCGCGCCGGCCCCCAGCCCCAGGGCGGCAGGCAATAAAGCCAGAATTACCGTGAAAGATGTCATCAGCACAGGACGCATCCGTACCGGACAGGCATCGCGCAGGGCGTCATCGATCGCCATGCCCTCGGCGCGGCGCTGGTTGGTCAGATCGACCAGCAGAATGGAGTTTTTCGCCACCAGACCGATCAGCAGTACCAGGCCGATCATGGAATAGATGTTAAGCGTCATGGAGTGCACGCCCAGCACGTTGCCCATCAGCCACAAGCCCATGACACCGCCGATGACAGCGAGCGGCTGCGCCACCATGATGATGCCCGGCTGCAGGAAGGAGTTGAACTGGCTGGCCAGCACCATGTACAGCAGCGCCAGCGCCATGAAGAAGGCAAAAGCCATGTATTGCGAGGTTTTGCCCATTTCTTCCGCTTCGCCGAGGAAGCGCACGGTGTAACCCGGCGGCAGCATGCCGCTGGCAACCTGGGTAACCTGCTTGACGGCTTCACCGAGCGGAATCGACGGCGTGCCGTAGAAATTGGCGGCGTACTGCAGATCCAGCCGGCTGATCACCGCCGCACCGAGGCTCTCCTTCAACTGCACCACGGTATCCAGCCGTACCATCTGCCCGGTGCTGCTGCGCAGGTAGATTTTCTCCAGATCCGCCGGGCTATTGATTGAGCCGTCCGCGGCTTTCAGGCGGATATCATAGCGCTCGCCATCGCCCGGTTCGTCATTGTATTTCGCCGCATTCACCCCGCCGGCCATCAGGTTGATGGTTTCGGCAATGCTGCGGGCGGAAAGACCCAGCGACTGCGCCCGTTCGCGGTCGATTTTCACGTCCAGCTGCGGCAGCTCAAGCTGCAGATCCAGGTCGAGCCGGCCAATAGCTGGCAGGGCGGCCAGCCGTTTCTGCAGTTCCTGCGACAAGCGCCCCACTTCCTGCAGGTTGGGCCCGCGAATGACAAACTGCAGGGGTTCGCCGCGAATCCCGCCGACAATCGGCACTGGCGCTGCAAACGCCCGCACGCCCGGAATCTGCGCCAGATCCTGGCGCAATGCCGCGAGCAGTTGATATTGCTTGATAGAGCGCTGGTTGCGTGGCTGCATCTGCACGAATACCATGGCCTGATTCACTTGGCCGGCCTGCCCCAGACCGATGGCGGAAAAATAGCTGGCCACTTCGCGGTGCGACTTGAGTACGCGTTCCACTTCTTTCAGGCGGCCGTCGGTATAGTCGATGCTGGAACCCAGTGGCGTTTTCACAAATACCAGAAAGCGGCCTTCGTCTTCTTCCGGAACAAAGGCTTTGCCCACCTGGGCAAAGAAGTAACCGCTGCCCAATACCACCAGCACGGTCAGCAGCACCACTTTCCAGCGATGGCGCAGGCTCAGCGCCAGCAGACGGCGATAAAACGCTTCCAGACGATCAAAGGCATTGGCCAGCCAGCGATAGAAGCCGCTGGTGTGGGTTTCCACCTTGAGAAACCGCGAACACAGCATGGGGGTGAGGGTAAATGACACAAACATGGATACCAGCACACCAAAGGTCACCACCACCGCAAACGACTTGAAGAATTTGCCGACAATGCCGCCGAGGAACATGACCGGGCCGAAAATCGCCACCAGCGACAAGGTGGCCGCGAGCACCGCGAACACCACCTCGCGGCTGCCGTGAATAGCGGAACTCATGGGGTCCGGGTCGATTTTTT
>JAJZTZ010000144.1 GCA_021847305.1 Pseudomonadota bacterium
AGGGCAGACGTGTCAGGCCGCCAGACTTGCCGCAGCACGCAGGGAGGGGGGGAGTTTCAGCCATTCCCGTTGTGGCAGGCGGGATGACAGAAGGTCCAGAATGGATGCGAATGCCGGCTGGGGTAGCTGGCTGTGCAACACCGTCAGCATGATGCTGCGTTCATGCGCATTGGTCGCGGTCAGCATCCAGGGCATGAGTAACATTTTCTTCGGCTGTTCAATGCTGGCAACCAGAGCCTGCTCGATGGCACGGATCTCGTCGTCACTGTAATGCTGCCACAGGATGGCATTGTTGTCGGTTTCTTCCTCCAGCATATGTTCCAGGTTTTCTGCCACAAAGCAGGAAAAATGATGGTAGAGCGCTGCACCGGCGTGCAGTCGCTGGGCGCGACTGCCGTTGCGCGTTGCCTCTGCTTCTTCGCGCAATGCTGCAATGGCTGCCATGTGGTCTTCGTGCTGCAACGTAATGCGGGAGGTGGAGCCGGGGGCGCGGGATTCCATGGCCGTGTGGACGAATTCATTTTCATGCTGCAGATGGGATTCGCACAGCAACAGCAGGTTACGCAGGTCTGTCAGCGTCTGGGCGGTGTCTTCGTCATCGGTCCAGTCGCAGGCGCCGAGTTGTTCCAGGACGTGTGCCATGTTCGCCCGCAGGGCTTTGTGTACGATGAAGTAAATGTTATAGCGCGGTTGGGTCATTGCGGTCTCCTAGTTGGTAAATGCCGGGTCGTGCCGTAATGGCTTGACCATGACGACAGCTTATCGGCTCACGGCATGCCAGGAGACTAAATGTTGCTTATGTAAATCCTAAAAATTTCCTAAGCGACTTCGCTGAGGGAAACCGCACGTTGCAATACCAGGCTGAAGCGTCCACGGCCGGTTTTTTCCAGCGCGACCATGCAATCGCGCTCTTCCAGCCTGCGGGAGAGCAAAATCAGGCGTGCCTCGAGATTGTCATCGATGTCGGGCAGGTGCAGGGCTGGGTCAAGTCGCAACTCGCGATTGGTGAATTCGGTACGGCCGGTTTGAGCATGAATTTGCAAAAGACGCCAGAAAATCGCACCGGCAACACCTTTGATAAGGTATTCATCAGCAAGGAATATGCTGTTGTTGCTGGCGTAGTGCCGTACTGTCAGAACCGGCATGCCTGTGGTTGCCTGTGCCTGAAGATGAGGCACATGTTCTTGACTGTCCGGGGCTTGCGCCAAAAGAGCCATGGAGAGTGCCAGTTGGGTGGCGAGGGTCACCAGAACGTCCTCATGGTCGTAGCTGAAACAGTTTTCCTCCGGGCTTTCTACGTGTAGTACTCCCATCAGGCGGCCAGAAACGGCAACAGGAACGGCCAGCTGGCTTCCAGGGTGATCAAGGCCCGGGAATGGAATCTGCTGGCCCAGCTGCTGCTCCAATCCGCTTTCCAGTGCGTTTTCACGAATTGCCTGGCCATAGCTGTATTCGTTGGTCATGTGGGTAATGCGGATGGGGGTGCGGTGTGCTGCGGCAACGCCGATTACACCATCCCCGAGGGCAATTTCCGAACCTACGCCCGAGATGTCATACCCCCGGCTGGCAAGGGTGATGAGTTTGCCGGTCTCGGCATCCCACATCAGGATCATTGAATGTTTGATACCGAAATCGTTTTCTAGCGCTCTTAGCGTGACATCAAGCAGAGTGGCCAGGTCGCCTGCTTCTGCCATGTGCGCGCTGGCTTGGCGCAGCGCGGGAGCCAGCGCTTTGGGGGGGACCGGTTCCGGCAGCACTTTTCCGCTGAGGGGCCGGATTGCCTCAACCCGATAAATGTCCGCTCCCAGCAGTCTGAAAACGCCGCTCATGCCCGTGTGCGAAGCAATGCCGGCAAGACGGGCCTTCATCCGTTCAAAAACTCTGCCTTCAGTTTCAGTGCGCAGGTAATGCAACGTCAACTCCGTAACCTGAGCGGTTCGCGGGTGCGTGACCAGTGCCACGGCATACGGATTTGCCAGTATGTTCTGGCGGGTTTTGTTAAAAAACTGGAAGGAAGTGGCAACATGCTCACTGTCAACATAATCGACCTGGGAAATCCAGGCGGTATTGGGCATGCCATCGGTTGAACAGGTTGTCAGCTTGCTTGGCACAATGCCTTCCAGACAGGGGCGCAGGGATTCGAGCGTGACGATCATGCGAGTCGCGCCCCTGCATTGGGGCCCGGAGTCTGGGTGAAAATTTCTTCCGGGACAAAGCTGATGACTGCCAGATCGTGCAGCTCGAAGTGAGTATAGGAGCGCATCACAGCTTCTGGAATGTGGTCAAAACTGACGACGTTTTCGATAAATGCACTGGTTTGTGCGACGATTGCCCCTATGTCGTCCGCATCAACAATGCCCACGCGTGCCTGACGCGATTTGATTTGCAACGAGCGGTGCGTGTCTATTTGCGAACAGCCAAAAGCAATGACGCCATACTCGCGTACATCGCGGAGCAAATCCGGACATTGCGAGGGCCTGACAATAATATTGATGAGTTTACCCTTGTCTCTTACGCGGCATGCCAGCACCAGTGCCGAGGATGGGCGATTTTGTGCATTGCGGGATGCAACCACAAGGGATAATCCACTTTGCATGAAAGCTGTTTCTGCTTCCAGGAGTGGGTAGAGTGAGTTCGGCGCTGCATCTGTCATGGCGGTGGAGTGGTAGCGTGATTGGCCAATTGTAATGATTGTTATCCGTCAATGGTACACGGAAAGTCCGCCTGAAAACAGGCGCTTAAGGCGTGTGCGGCTGGAAGCGGCTCAGCTGCGGACCAGACCGGCTTCGACTTCGGCGCGTTTGGCCGGACCGCTTAAGGTCTCGATCAGGCTCAGGGCGAAATCCATGGCGGTGCCGGGGCCGCGGGAGGTGATGACGGTGCCGTCGGTGACCACGGCTTGCGGCGAATACTGCATGCCGGTTGCCGGCTGCTGATCGAGAAAGCCGGGGTAGCTGGTGGCAATGCGGCCGTCCAGCAGTCCGGCATCGCGCAATACGAAGGGTGCGGCGCAGATCGCCGCGGTGTATTTGCCGCGGCTGGCCATGTTTTGCAGCAGGCTGATAATGCGGGGGTCTTCGCCGAGGTGCCTGGCGCCGGGCATGCCGCCGGGCAGCACGACCATGTCGTAGTCTTGCGCCAG
Source organism: Pseudomonadota bacterium (assembly GCA_021847305.1). Taxonomy (GTDB): domain Bacteria; phylum Pseudomonadota; class Gammaproteobacteria; order Burkholderiales; family JAJZQI01; genus JAJZQI01. The sequence continues at coordinate 3,143 of JAJZTZ010000144.1, forward strand.
CGCTTCGTCCAGCGTGGTGTCCGGCTGCAGCAGCACGCCGCGGCTGGCCTTGACGATACCCGGCTGCAGGCCGGCACTGATGACTTCAATGCCGGCACGCCGCAGCAGGTCGATGATGGTGACGGCTTCAAGTTCTTCACAGCCTTGTGCGAGGGGAACCAGAACGCGTGCCACGTTGATCGCCTGTACCGGATTAATCGCGGAAATTGTTGTACTGCAGGGGGAAGTCGGTGATTTTCTGCCGCAGCAGGGCAATCACTTCCTGCAGGATGTCGCGCTTAGCGCCGGTGACACGTACGGTGTCGCCCTGGATGGTAGCCTGGACCTTGAGCTTGCTGTCCTTGATCAGGCGCACGATATCCTTGGCGCGCTCCTGGTCGATACCCAGCTTGAGGCCGAGCACCTGTTTGACCTTGTTGCCGGAAATCTTCTGCACTTCCTTGGCATCGAGACGCTTGGTGCTGTCCTTTTCCTTCTTTTCCATTTCCGGGAAAAGAATCGCCTTGATCTGGTCGAGTTGGAAGTCGGAGTCGCCGTGCAGGGTAATGAGCTTGTCCTTTTCGTTGAACTCGACCGCAGCGCTGGTGCCCTTGAAATCGTAGCGGTTGCCGATCTGGCGACCGGCCACGTCAATGGCGTTTTTCAGCGCCACTATATCGGCTTCGGAAACAACGTCAAAAGAAGGCATCGTAGTGTCCTTGTTTTACTGCGCGGTTACTCGAAATGGCAGACGTAATCCAGCGTCTCGATGGTTTCGATGTCGAAGCTGGAGTTGCCCGGTACGGTGAACTTTTCACCGCCCTTGTAGGTTTTCCATTCGGTTTCACCCTTCAGGCGAACCTTGCACACGCCTTCGTTGATTTCCATCAGTTCCGGCGAGCCGGTATTGAAGGTCAGCGTGCTCGGGAAAATCACGCCCACGGTCACACGGGTACCGTTGGGGAACATAACGGTGTGGCTGACGCACTTGCCATCGAAATAGACGTTGGCTTTTTTCTTGACGCTTACATTATCGAATTGTGCCATGTGGGCGTTTCCTTATCGGTTGTTCAGTTTAGCGGCGATGCGCATGCGCAGGGCGTTCAGTTTGATGAAGCCACCGGCATCAGCCTGGTTGTAGGCGCCTGCATCGTCTTCGAAGGTGGCGATGGTCGAGTCGAACAGCGAATCGCTCTTGGAGTCGCGGCCCACTACAATCACATTGCCCTTGTACAGTTTCAGGCGCACCGTGCCGTTCACGTGTGCCTGGGTGTGGTCGATCAGCACCTGCAGCGCGCGGCGCTCCGGCGCCCACCAGTAGCCGTTGTAGATCAGACTGGCGTAGCGCGGCATCAGGTCGTCTTTCAGATGAGCCACTTCACGGTCCAGCGTGATGGATTCGATGGCGCGGTGGGCGCGCAGCATGATGGTGCCCCCCGGGGTTTCATAACAACCGCGTGACTTCATGCCGACGTAACGGTTTTCCACCAGATCCAGACGGCCGATGCCGTGCTTGCCGCCCAGCTTGTTCAGTGTGGCCAGCATGTTGGCAGGCGACAGGCGTTCGCCATTCAGCGCCACCGGGTCACCGTTCAGGTATTCCAGTTCAATATATTCGGCCTCGTCCGGTGCCTTTTCTGGCGATACGGTCCAGCGCCACATGTCTTCTTCCGCCTCGGCAGCGGGGTTTTCCAGGTGACGGCCTTCGTAGCTGATGTGCAGCAGGTTGGCGTCCATGGAGTAGGGACTGCCGCCCTGGCGGTGTTTCATTTCGATAGGAATGCTGTGCATTTCTGCATAGTTCAGCAGTTTTTCGCGCGACAGCAGATCCCATTCGCGCCACGGGGCGATGATCTTGATATCGGGTTTCAGCGCGTAGGCGCCCAGTTCGAAGCGTACCTGGTCATTGCCTTTGCCGGTGGCGCCGTGAGACACGGCATCGGCGCCGGTCTGATTGGCGATTTCAATCAGACGCTTGGCGATCAGCGGGCGGGCGATGGAGGTGCCCAGCAGGTATTCGCCTTCGTAGACGGTATTGGCGCGGAACATCGGGAAAACGAAGTCGCGGACGAATTCTTCTTTCAGATCGTCGATGAAGATTTCCTTCACGCCGAATTTCTTCGCCTTTTCGCGCGCCGGTTCCAGTTCTTCACCCTGGCCGAGATCGGCGGTAAAGGTGACGATTTCGCACTGATAGGTGTCTTGCAACCACTTCAGGATAACGGAAGTATCCAGGCCGCCCGAGTAGGCGAGAACGACTTTTTTAACAGAACTCATTTTGACTCCAGTGAGGGGTACGACGT
>JAJZTZ010000145.1 GCA_021847305.1 Pseudomonadota bacterium
CCTGATTACCGGCACCCTGATTGCCCGTTCGATCCAGACTGGCGTTCGCAAGCTGTCCGACACTGCCGAACGCCTGAAACAGGGCGACCTGTCGGAAGTGCAGGCACTGAACTCGCAGGATGAACTGGGCAGCATGACCCGCACTTTTGCCCAGGTCACCCGCAGCCTCGCCAACGTAATCGGCGAAGTGCGCCGAACCGCCGACCGGATGACGCAAACGGCGCAGCTGACCTCCACAATTGCTGAACAGGTCACCGGCAGCTCACTCCGGCAGACGGCAGAAGTGGTTGACGCATCGCATGCCCTGAGCTCAGTCCGGCAATCCGCTTTTGACATTGCCTCCAATGCCGAACAGGCGGTCGATACCGCCAGCCGCGTGCGCACGGCAGCACAAAGCGGCCGTGAAGTGGTCAGCCAAACCGTATCCGGCATCGAACACACCGTGTCCACCATGCAGGAGGCCTCGGGACTGGTAGCATCGCTGAATGCCCGCTCGGACCAGATCGGCGCGATTATTAACGTGATCAAGGAAATTGCCGATCAGACCAATCTACTGGCGCTGAATGCCGCCATTGAAGCCGCCCGTGCCGGCGAACAGGGGCGTGGCTTCGCCGTGGTGGCGGACGAAGTACGCAAGCTGGCAGAACGCACCACCCATGCCACCGGCGAAATCGCCACCATCATCGGCGCCATCCAGACCGACACCGGCTCGGCCGTGCAGTCGATGCAGAAGGGCAATGAAGAGGTGCTGGCCAACGTTGAACTGGCACAGCAGGCCTCTGAAGCGCTGCAGGAAATCAACCGTCAGGTGGAAACCATGCTGCGGCAGATCCAGTCGATTGACGAAGAAACCACCAAACAGAGTGATTCGATTCAATCGATCTCCGCCGGTATGGAACGGATTGCCGAAATGGCTCAGGAAAACGAAAAACTACTCGACTCGACCCTGAGTGAAATCCGCGAAACAGCCACCCTGTCAGGGCAGCTGCAGCATCTTGTCAGTCATTTCAAGGCTTAGGGACAAGGCTTAGGGAAGTGCTGATTTATTCCATAAATGGAATAAATCAGCACGGCGGCTGCGCGGCGCATGTCCGCACCGCCTCACGCTTTCAATGACTTGCGTCATTGAGCGGCCGGGCGAAAAATCTGCCCGGCACGGAAAGCCGATTAAATCAGCGTTCCCTTAGGAAAGCGCTGGTTGCGCAGCAGTTCGGGCACGGCTTCGGCGGGAATCGGGCGACTGAACAGATAGCCCTGCATTTCGTCACAGCCGATGCTGCGCAAAAACTCCGCCCCTTCTTCCGTCTCCACACCTTCGGCAATGGTGAGCAGATTCAGACTCTGTGCCATTGCCACCACCGCTTTGACAATGGAGGCATCGCCAGGATTCTGCAGCATGCTGCGGACGAAGGACTGGTCGATTTTGAGTTTTTTTACCGGGAACTGCTTCAAGTAACTCAAACTTGAATAGCCAGTGCCAAAATCATCGATAGCCAGCAGCACGCCGCGTTCGCGCAGCGCCAGCATCAGCTTCAATGCATCGTCCACCGACTGCATCAAGGCGCTCTCTGTCAGCTCCAGCTCCAGATGCCGGGCATTGAGTCCGGAAGACTGCAAGGCGCGATCCACCGTTGCCAGCAGCCCTGCAGAAGCAACCTGATGAGCGGACAGGTTGACCGCCATTACCGCGTCATCCAGGCCAAGTTCGTCGACCCATTGCTTCATCTGCCGGCACGCTTCCATCAGCGCCCATTCGCCAATCGGGATGATGAGGCCGGTTTCCTCGGCCACGGAGATGAACCCGGCCGGCGGCAGCAACCCCTCATGCGGATGACGGATGCGGATCAGCGCTTCAAAACCGATAATGCGCCAGGTCTGCAGACACACCTGCGGCTGGTAGTGCAGCACAAACTGGCCCTGATCGAGCGCAGTGCGCAACTGATTGGTGACAATAAAAAGATGCTTGGCGTATTCATTCATCGCCTTGTCGAAGAAACGGTAGCTGTTGCGGCCATCTCCCTTGGCGTCCAGCAGCGCCGCATCGGCACGCTGCATCAGACTGCCAAAATCGTGCGCATCATCCGGATACATGGCAATGCCGATGCGGGCGGACAGATGGATGATTTCCCCGGCCACCTGAAACGGCTGCTGCATCGACCCGAGCAGGGCGGTGGCATACGGCTCGACATCATTGACCGACTGCAGGGCCGGCAAGGCGATCACGAAGGTATCCCCGGACAGGCGCGATACCGTACCGTGACCCTCGATCACATGGGAAAAGCGTTGCGCCACGGCACACAGCACCAGATCCCCGGCATCATGGCCGAGCAGTTCATTTACGGTATGGAAATTATCGAGATTGGCAAACAGCAAGGCGACCCGCAGCCGGCTGTCGCTGGCGCGCTGAATTGCCTCCTTGACCCGGTCTTCCAGCAGCATCTGGTTTGGCAGTCCGGTCAAGACATCGAACTGCTTCAGACGGTTCAGTTCTTCGGCGGCATTCTTGTTGGCCAGGTTGCTGAACAGCGCCAGATAATTGACGGCCTTGCCATCCTTGTCGCGCAATGTGCTGATGGTGAGCCACTCGACAAACAGATTGCCATCCTTGCGGCGGTTCCAGATTTCCCCCTGCCAGAAGTCGCTCCGCTCCAGCGACAGCCACATGTCGCGATAAAACTCTTCCGGATGTTTGCCGGAATTGAGCAGGGCCGGCGTCTGCCCCACGGCATCCTCAAGGCTGTAACCGGTGATATCGGTAAACGCGGGATTGACCATCACAATGCGATTCTGCGCATCGGTGATCATGATACCTTCGGCGCTTCCCGCAAACACCCGCCCCAGCAGACGGATGTGTTCTTCGCGCTCCCGCTTCTCTTCCTCATCATGGAAGCGCTGCAGGGCAAACGACACATCGCCGGCCATTTCCAGCAGCAGCGCCTGGACATCGGCATCAAAGAAATTGGCATCGGCCGCATACACCATCAGTGCACCGCGGAAATTGCCACCGATGAGCGGCAGCGACATGCTGCCCCCCAGGTGGTATTTCTTTGCCGCGGCGTGCCATGGGCCGGTAATCGGGGTGGCGGTAAAATCCTGCACGACTATCGGCCGGCCTTCCCGGATCGCCGTACCCGTCGGCCCCTGCCCGATTGCTTCGTCCGGCCGGGTGGAAATTTGTACCGCACGGATGTAATCACTGGCTTCGCCCTCCACCGCCACAGGCAGAACCGAGCGATCCCCGGTTTCCATACCTATCCAGGCCAGCCGGAAACCACCGATTTCCAGAGCGACATGACAGATGGTCTTAAACAGCGTCTCGCGATCGGTGGCATGAACAATCGCCGAATTGGTTTTGCTCAGCACCCCGTACATGGCCGACTTGCGTTCGAGTGCCTGATTGAGCCGCTTGAATTCGGTGATATCCTCGAAAATCCCCACCACCCCGGCAACTTTACCTTCATTGTCGTACCAGGGCATTTTGCTGGTGAGGATCCAGCGTTCCTCGCCGTCGCGAAGATAGGGTTCCTCAACCGAAAGTGCCTCGCCTTCGCGCATGACCCGGGCATCGTCGTCACGGTAGCGTTGCGCCAGTTCTGCCGGAAAAAACTCCAGATCGGAATGACCGATCACCTGCTCCGGTATGCGCTTGAGATCGGCGGCATAGGCCTGGTTACAGGCAAGATAAACCGACTCGGTATCCTTGATGAACACCTTGTGCGGCAAGTAATCGATGACCGCCCGGAACTGTCCTTCCGTTTTGCCGAGAATCTGTTTCAGGCGCAGAAATTCCCGGGCCTGTTCCAGATCCTGCAACCGGCCGCTTTGTTCGCGCAGAATGCTTTGTAGCAGTTCGACGTAATCACTGTCGATATGCTTGACGATGTCGTGCTCGTGCAGAATTCCCTGCAGCCGTTTGTCCTCATCGAGCACCACCAGCCGGCGGATAGTGTGCGCATTCATCAGCCGGGCGGCTTCCTGCAGTGTGGCATCGGGCGACACCGCCACAAGCGGGCTGTGCATCACCTCGCCGAGCCGGCTGCCGCCTTTGCCATCGCAGAACAGCTGGACCATATCGCGCTCGCTGACGATGCCCTCCGGCATGCTTTTATCGCCCACCAGGACACAGCCAGCGCGTTTTTTCTGCATGATTCCGGCAGCCTGCGCTACGGTGGCATCGGCCGGCAACACCAGGGGATGCAGATTCATGGCACTGGCAACATCGCGCAGCCGCAGGAAATCCTCCAGACCGACCTGATGACGGAAATCCGTTTCCGAGACAATGCCGACGGGTCGCCCGGCCGCATCCGCCACCAGCAGGTGATGGCTGTTGCTGCTCAACATACGGTGAAATGCTTCGCGGCAATCGTTGTCTTCGCTGGCAACCGGAATGCCGGGACGCATGAAAAATTCAACCGGCTGATCCGCCGCGAGATTACGCTCAAGCGCTGCCAGCAGATCGTGTTCGGTGAAAATCCCGACCGGCTTGTCGTCCTGCATGACCAGCAGCGAGCTCACCCGGCGCGCGCGCAGCAGCTCTGCCGCTTCGCGCAGGGTATGCCGGGGCGACACCTGCAGGATGTCGCGGCTCATGATGTGGGCAATCTTCCGGTTCAGCATAGTCCCCCGTTACAGCGGGGAGTCCTCCTCAAGCCTGATACAGTTTTTAATTATTGTATGTCCGGCATGTTACATAAACTCTGCGGCATTGCAACAACAATACCATTTTACCAGCACGGGTTATTTGCGCCGGCTGCGTTAACCGCAACTGCCCACATAACCGCATTGCCCGCAATAATCGCAGCCATCTTTACGGATCAGGGCCGGATAACCGCACTCCGGACACACCCGCCCGGCGGCGACGAGCGTGCGCGGCTCAGGTTCCGGCAACAGGCCGGCTGAGCGTACCGCCCGCCCGTCCTCGCCGAGGATGCCAAGTTGGCGGTAACGGTACAACAGCAGCGTGGCCAGGTACGCCACCGTGCTTGGATAATGGCTCTGCTTTTGCTGCCCGGGCACCGGAGCCCAGAAGCTGCCGTTCGGCTCGCCAAAATTGAGCAGTTTGCGCAGTTTGAGTCCGATCCAGTTGGCATCAACAATCTGCATATCCAGACTCAGCAGGCGTGTCAGACCATCCAGCACATGCGGGTATTCCCCGGACAGCCACACGGAATATGGCCAAAGCGACCCGTCGCTCTGCTGCTGTTCCTTCACCCCCAGCATGAAGCGGTCGCCGGTTGCCGCATTGTAAACATCCACGGTCCAGTTTTCCGTCGCCTCTGCCGTCGGCTCCTCACCGGGCTTGAAGCGCAGCGCATCGAGCATCGGGGTGGGCCATCCCTCGATGGCGGCAAACAGGCCAAGCTGATCGCAGCGGTAGCGGATCAGACGGGCAA
>JAJZTZ010000146.1 GCA_021847305.1 Pseudomonadota bacterium
CGATCTAATACGAATACCTGTCCGGCGGTATCACCCAGATAATGCGAGAACGCAATGAAATTCATATTCACTGCCAGCAACATCAGTTCGATGGCCATCAGCAGAATGATCACGTTCTTGCGATTCAGGAAGATGCCTACCACGCTGATTGCGAACAGCAAGGCACCCAGAATCAGGAAATGAGAAAGCGTCAGCACGTCGATCCCCTTTATTCTTGAGCCGGAGCATCGGCAGAAGCCGCTGCTTCAGTTACCGGCTTTTCAGCCGCCATTTTCACCAGGCGAACGCGATCATTGCGCTTGACCTTGACCTGCTGGCCAGGATCCTGTGCCTTGGTGCTCTTGCGACCACGATGGGTCAGTGCGATGGCCGCCACGATCGCCACCAGCAGCAGTACTGCAGCCAGCTCGAACGGGTAGACATAGACGGTATACAGCAGCTGGCCCAATTCCTTGGTGTTGCTGTAGTTGGCGGCGTGCTCCAGCGGCACACCGGTCTGCTCCAGACCAAAACGCTTGCCGGACAGGATGGCCGTGGCCTCTACCACCAGCAGAACGGCAAACAGCAAGGCCGGCAGCAGGTATTTCCAGCTCCAGAAGTCCTCGCGCAGACGGTCAAGGTTGATATCCAGCATCATCACGACGAACAGGAACAGCACCATTACCGCGCCGACGTACACCAGCACCAGGGTAATGGCCAGGAACTCTGCCTGCAGCAGGACCCAGATGGCCGAGGCAGTGAAAAACGCCAGCACCAGGAACAGAGCCGAGTGCACCGGATTGCGCGCCGTAATTACGCGCACCCCGGCGAACAGCATGATCGCCGCGAAGGTATAAAAAATCATGGTCTCAAAAGTCATCTCGGGCCCGCCTTAACGATATTTCGCATCGGCTGCGCGGTCGGCAGCAATCTGTTGTTCATATTTGTCACCCACCGCCAGCAACATTTCCTTGGTGTAATACAGATCGCCGCGCTTCTCACCGTGGTATTCGAAAATACGGGTTTCGACGATCGAATCAACCGGGCAGGACTCTTCGCAGAAGCCGCAGAAAATGCACTTGGTCAGGTCGATATCGTAACGGGTGGTACGGCGTGAGCCGTCTTCGCGCTGTTCCGATTCGATGGTGATCGCCAGCGCCGGACATACGGCTTCACACAGTTTGCACGCAATACAGCGTTCTTCGCCGTTGGCGTAGCGGCGCTGTGCATGCAGACCGCGGAAACGCGGGCTTTGCGGGGTTTTTTCTTCCGGAAACTGCACCGTGATCTTGCGGGTAAACAGATGCCGGCCAGTCAGTGCCATGCCCTTCAACAGCTCGACGAGCAGGAAGGTTGAGAAAAACTGTTTGATACGGTTCATGGTTTTTACCTGTCTAATCTATATCCTGGGCGCTTGCCTGACTCAGTGGAAATACACACCGAGCGGGGTTTGCATGGCCGCACCCATAATCAGAATCCATACCAGGGTGACCGGGATGAACACTTTCCAGCCCAGACGCATGATCTGGTCATAACGGTAACGCGGGAAGGTCGCGCGGAACCACAGGAACAGGAACAGAACAAAGGCAATCTTCAGCAGCAGCCACAGAATACCGTCCGGCAGGAACGGAACAGGTGACAGCCAGCCGCCCATGAACATGATGGCGGTCAGAGCCGACACCAGAATCATGTTGGCGTATTCCGCCAGGAAGAACACGGCAAAGGCCATACCGGAATATTCCACGTGGAAACCGGCCACGATTTCTGACTCGCCTTCAGCCACGTCGAACGGTGCGCGGTTGGTTTCGGCCACACCGGCAATCAGGTATACCAGAAACAGCGGGAACAGCGGCAACCAGTACCAGCTAAACAAGCCGTAGCTGCCCTTCTGACCGTTCACGATATCGACCAGATTAAGACTCTGCGCCGCCATCAGCACGCCCACCAGAGCAAAGCCCATGGCAATCTCGTAGGACACGATCTGTGCAGCGGAACGCAAGCTGCCCAGGAAGGCATACTTCGAGTTGGATGCCCAGCCGGCCACAATCACGCCGTACACGCCCATGGAGGTGATCGCCATGATGTACAGCAGCGAAGCGTCGATGTTGGCCAGCACCAGATCTGCGTTGAACGGCACCACCGCCCAGGCCGCAAATGCCGGCGCAATGGTCAGGATCGGAGCCAGAATGAAGAGGAATTTGTTCGAGCCGGTCGGCACGATAATTTCCTTCATCATCAGCTTGATACCGTCAGCAATCGGTTGCAGCCAGCCCTTCGGACCGACGCGGTTCGGACCGATACGGACCTGCATGTAGCCGATCACTTTACGTTCGGCATAGGTCGTGTACGCCACGGCAATCATCAGCGGCGCCACAATGGCCACGATCTTGACCAGCGCCCAGATAACCGGCCAGGCTGGCCCAAACAGACTTGCAAGTTCAGCGATCATCGTCTATTCGTCTCTCTCGTTAATCTCGCGGCACTCAGTGTGCGGCTGCCACAGAAATTTCACCAAACAGCGCACCCAGGGTCGCGGTCAGCGGATGACCGGCCGCAACACGTACGCAGCCATCCGGCACCGCAGCACTGACGCTCAGCGGCAGTACGGCATTGGCACCGCCCTGCTGCAGTTTCACCACAGCACCGTTCTGCAGACCCAGCTGCGCCAGGGTAGCCGCGCTTACCTGCGCCTGCGGCGGCTGGCCGTCGTGGGTCATTTGCAATGCCGGGGCGCGGCGAGCCAGCGCATCAGCGTGGTAAATGGATACATCGCCAATACGCTGCAGGCTGGTGGCGTTACCGCCCAGGTCGCCAACGGCAACTTCCGGCAGACGCTTGGCAGCATATTCAGCCGCATCCTTGCCGCCGAGCACTTCCTGTTTCACCTGTTCGGACGACTCGTAGTCGAAGCCTTTCAGATTGAACAGATTACCCAGCACGCGCAGCACTTTCCAGCCCGGACGCGCTTCGCCCTGCGGCTTGACGCAGCCGTTGAAGCTCTGCGCCTGACCGGCCATGTTGACGAAGGTGCCGGAGGTTTCGGCAAATGCGGCAATCGGCAGCACTACATCAGCGTATTCCATCACTTCAGACTGGAAGGCGGACAGCGCAACCACGAATTCGGCTTCCTGCATGGCTTTACGTGCCTGAGCACCGTCTGCAGTATCGACGCTCGGCTCTACACCGAACAACACGTAGGCTTTGCGCGGTGCAGCCAGCATAGCGGCAGCGGATGCGCCGGCCTTGGCTTTCTCACCGCGGGCACCGAACATCGGTACGGCACCGGCAATCGCTGCGCCAACACTGTTGGCGGCTTCTGCCATGACACCGACTTTGGCGCCCGACACATCGGCGATGGCCTGGGCCAGCGACATGATTTCGGCAAAACGCGGGTGATGCTGAGCCACATTGCCCAGCAGGATAGCGGCGTTTTTGCCCGACAGCAGGCTGGCCGCCATCTTGCTGGCGCCTTCCTCGCTGCAGCAGGCAGCCGCTACGGCAGCCTGTGCGCCCGCCGGAACGGCGGCACCCTTCTGCTCGCTGAGCGCCTTGAGCAATTGCGCCAGTTCGGACACCAGTTGATCCGGACGCACAATCGACTTGTTGCTCACGCGGGTCAGCAGGTCGTCATCGCTGACATGAATCACGTTCAGCTGGGCGCCATGCTTAACTGCATCGCGCACGCGATGAGCCAGCAGCGGCTGTTCCTTACGGATGGTGCTGCCGATCAGCAGAATGCGGTCGAGCTGGACAACCTCGTCGATTGCCATGCCCAGAGTCAGCGCGCCGCCTTGGCTGGCGTCGGCGCGGTTGTCGCTCTGACGCAGGCGCGCATCGACGTTGCCGGTACCCAGGCCGCGCAGCATTTTCTGCAGCAGGTACAGTTCTTCCAGAGTGCTATGCGGGGATGCCAGGGCGCCGATCTGGTCTGCACCGTAGCGCGACTTGGCCATGTTCAGGCGTTCGGCCGCGTATTGCAGGGCATCTTCCCATTCCACCTCAACCAGATCGCCATTGCGACGGATCATCGGACGGGTGAGACGCTCGTCGGTATTCAGCGCTTCGTAGGAGAAACGGTCGCGGTCGGACAACCAGCATTCATTGATGGCTTCATTGTCGGCCGGCAGAACACGCATCACGCGGCCGTTCTTGACCTGCACCACCAGATTGGAACCGAGGCCGTCGTGCGGGCTCACCGACTTGCGGCGGGACAGCTCCCAGCTGCGAGCGGTGTAGCGGAACGGCTTGGAGGTCAAGGCACCGACCGGACACAGATCGATCATGTTGCCGGACAGTTCCGAATCAATGGTTTTTTCGATGAACGGCATGATTTCGGAGAATTCACCGCGCCCCACCTGGCCCATTTCCATGATGCCGCCGATTTCCTGACCGAAGCGCACGCAACGGGTACAGTGAATGCAGCGGGTCATATCGGTAGAGATCAGCGGTCCGATGTTCTTGTTCGGCACCACGCGCTTTTCTTCTTCGTAGCGCGATTTGACGTCACCGTAGCCGACCGCCAGATCCTGCAGCTGACACTCGCCGCCCTGATCGCAAATCGGGCAATCCAGCGGGTGGTTGATCAGCAGGAATTCCATGACGCCCTTCTGGGCCTTCACGGCCACATCGGAGCGCGTCATCACCTTCATGCCATCGGTACACGGAGTCGCACAGGCCGGCATCGGCTTGGCGGCTTTTTCAACCTGCACCAGACACATACGGCAGTTGGCCGCGATGGAGAGTTTCTTGTGGTAGCAGAAGTGCGGAACATAGATACCCAGCTTGGCAGCGGCATCCATCACCGTGCTGCCATCAGGCACTTCAATCTGCTTACCGTCAATTTCAATTTGCAACATGTCTTGACCTCGGGTTATACCATGCAGCGACCATTGGCGATGTGATACTCAAACTCATCGCGATAGTGCTTGATAAAGCTCTTGACGGGGCCGGCGGCCGCGTCACCCAGACCACAGATCGTGCGGCCGGCAATGTTGTCGCTCACGTTATTGAGCAGATCAAGGTCTTCCGGACGACCCTTGCCGTGTTCGATGCGGTGCACCACACGGTAGAGCCAGCCGGTACCCTCGCGGCAAGGGGTACACTGGCCGCAAGATTCTTCAAAGTAGAAATAGGACAGACGTTCCAGGGCACGGACCATGCACACGGTGTCATCCATCACGATTACGGAACCGGCGCCCAGGGAGGAACCCGCTTTGGCGATCGAGTCGTAATCCATGGTGCAGTCCATCATGATGTGGCCAGGCAACACCGGCACGGAAGAACCGCCCGGAATCACGGCCTTGAGCTTGTGGCCGGTACGTACGCCACCCGCCATTTCCAGCAGCTCACCGAACGGGGTGCCCATCGGCACCTCAAAGTTGCCCGGCTTGTTCACATGGCCGGACAC
>JAJZTZ010000020.1 GCA_021847305.1 Pseudomonadota bacterium
ATGCCAGACCACTGAGTGCCAGCATCACAAAGGTGAGTGCCACGAACCAGTGGTTTACACGCTCGGGGGCGGTGTAGCGCGTGACCAGTTTTGCAGAGTGACTCATGTTGACTCCTTTATGCCGTCTTTACGCTGGTAAGCGACTGCCCTGCATGGCAAGGCAGTCGCTGCCATGGGCTAGCTTTCGGTTTCCTCGTCCTCGGGCACTTCCTTGGGCCCCACTTTGATGTAGTGGAAAAACCCTGCCAGTGCCACGAGACCCAGACCAAAGCTCATCAGCGGTTTAGCGATACCCTTCCACAAACTGACCATGGGGCTGATATGCGGATCTTTCGGCAAACCATGGTACAGCTCAGGCTGGTCAGCATGTTGCAGCACGTACATCACATGCGTGCCTCCCACTCCTTGCGGGTCATATAGCCCGGCATTGTCGTAACCGCGCTCCTTGAGGTCGGCAATACGTTCCTGCGCGTGATCGATCATGTCTTCCTTGCTACCAAAGACAATGGCTCCGGTCGGGCAGGTTTTGACGCAGGCCGGCTCTTGCCCCACTGCAACCCGGTCGGAACACAGGGTGCATTTATAGGCTTTGTTGTCCTTCTTGGAAATTCGCGGAACGTTGAAAGGACAGCCGGTGATGCAGTAGCCGCAGCCGATGCAGTTTTCTTCGTGGAAATCGACGATGCCATTGCTGTATTGCACAATGGCACCCGGCGACGGGCAGGCTTTCAGGCATCCTGGGTCGGCACAGTGCATGCAACCGTCCTTACGGATCAGCCACTCGAGCTTGCCCTGCTGGACCTCCACTTCGGAAAAACGCATCACGGTCCAGGACTGATCCGACAGGTCGCGTGGATTGTCATAGATGCCAGCGTTGTTGCCCACCTCATCCCGCAGGTCATTCCACTCCATGCAGGCGGACTGGCAGGCCTTGCAGCCGATACATTTGGAGACATCGATCAGCTTGGCCACTTCCAGGGTCTGTCGTGCATCGGGAGAAGGTGTGGTCGTCGCAGAGCGGCGTTGGATATCCAATGATTGCATTGACATGGCGCGCTCTCCTTACACTTTCTCGATGTCGACGAGGAATGCCTTGAACTCGGGTGTCTGCGAGTTGGCATCGCCCACGTACGGAGTCAGGGTGTTGGACAGGAAACCGTTCTTGGCCAAGCCCTGGAAACCCCAGTGGATGGGCACACCAACGGTGTGGACCTTCTTGCCTGCGACTTCGAGCGGCCGGATACGCTTGGTCACCACCGCGACCGCTTTGATGTAGCCGCGGTTGGAACGAACCTTGACCTTGTCGCCGGCCTTGATGCCCTTCTCCTGAGCCAGCTCTTCGCCGATCTCGATGAATTGTTCCGGCTGCAGGACTGCGTTGATCCGGGCATGCTTGGTCCAGTAATGGAAGTGTTCGGTCAGACGATAGGTTGTGCCCACGTAGGGGAATTCCTTGGCCTTGCCGAATGCTTCCAGGTCGCCCTTGAACACCCGCGCAGCCGGATTACTGATGACGTTGGGGTGCAACGGGTTGGTATCGATCGGGGTTTCGAACGGTTCATAGTGCTCTGGGAACGGACCTTCCGCCATTTTGTCGATAGCGAACAGTCGCGCTACGCCTTCCGGGTTCATGATAAACGGATTCATCGGATCACCCGGCGGCACATCCGGCTTGAAGTCGGGCACATCATTACCGCCCCACTTGGTGCCGTCCCAGCCGATCAGTTTGCGCTGCGGGTCCCATGGCTTTCCGGCGGGATCAAGCGACGCGCGGTTGTACAGCACGCGACGGTTAACCGGCCATGCCCAGGCCCAATTGAGCGTATTGCCAAGACCACTCGGATCGGAACTGTCGCGGCGTGCCATCTGGTTTCCCTTGTCCGTCCAGGAGCCAGAGAAGAGCCAGCAGCCGCATGCAGTAGACCCGTCATCACGCAACTGGGCAAAGCCGGCCAACTGTTCGCCCGCTTTGACCAGCACTTTGGTCGGATCTTTCGGGTCGGTCACATCGGCCAGGGCCTTGCCATTGAACTCCTTGGCCAGCTCTTCAGCCGATGGAGCCTGTGGAATTTTGTAATTCCAGGTGAGATTAAGGATAGGCTCCGGGAAAGCCCCCCCTTCTTTCTTGTACAGCTCCTTCAGTTTGATGAAGAGGCCGGCCATGATTTCATTGTCACCCCGCGCATCACCTGGAGGCTCTGCGCCCTTGTAATGCCACTGCAACCAGCGCCCGCTGTTTACCAATGATCCGTCTTCTTCGGCAAAACAGGTGGAGGGCAAGCGGAACACTTCGGTCTGAATCTTCGACGGATCCACGTCATTGAATTCGCCGTGATTCTCCCAGAAGGTTGAAGTTTCGGTTACCAGCGGGTCAATGATCACCAGATACTTCAGCTTGGCCAGCGCACCGCCGATTTTGGCCTTATTGGGGAACGAGGCCAGCGGATTGAAACCCTGACAGAAGTAACCGTTCATCTTGCCATGGTTCATGTCTTCGAATACCTGCAAGACATCATGGATCTTGTCGAGCTTGGGCAGCCAGTCAAAACAGAAATTGTTTTCCTTGGTCGCCGCATCGCCGAACCACGCTTTCATCAGGCTGACATGGAACTTGGGATAGTTTTGCCAGTAACTCATCTGCCCCGGACGCAGCGGTTTAAGGGCCCGTTTCTCGAGATAAGCCTGGAAATCCGTCTCTTTTTCTCCTGGCAGGGTCATGTAACCCGGCAGCAGATTGGACAGCAGCCCCAGGTCAGTCAACCCCTGGATGTTCGAATGCCCGCGCAGCGCATTCATGCCGCCCCCCGCCATGCCAATATTGCCAAGTAGCAGTTGCAGCATGGCGCCGGTGCGAATAATCTGCGAGCCGACTGAATGCTGCGTCCAGCCCAAGGCATACATAATGGTCATGACCTTGTTGGGCACGGAACAGGTGGCAATGGTTTCACATACCTTGAGGAACTGGTCCTTGGGCGTGCCGGTAATGTTGCTGACGACATCCGGTGTGTAGCGGGAATAATGCTGCTTCATCAGATTGAAGACGCAACGCGGGTTTTGCAGCGTCGGATCGGAAACCGCATAACCGTCTTTATCCAGCTCATACATCCAGGATGACTTGTCGTAGGAGCGCTTGGCCTCGTTGTAGCCGGAGAACACACCGTTTTCGAACCTGTAGTCCTCGCGTACAACGAAAGTCGCATCGGTATAGGCCTTGACGTATTCGTGCTGAATCTTGTCGTGGGTCAGCAGGTAGTTGATCACACCACCGAGAAAGGCGATGTCACTGCCGGCCCGGATTGGCGCGTAATAATCGGCCACCGCAGCAGAGCGGGTAAAGCGTGGATCGACGACGACAAGCTTGGCTTTGCGATGCGCTTTGGCTTCTGTCACCCATTTAAAACCACACGGATGCGCCTCGGCAGCATTGCCGCCCATGATAAGAATCAGATCTGCATTCTTGATATCGACCCAATGATTGGTCATGGCACCGCGACCGAACGTAGGGGCAAGACTTGCCACCGTAGGTCCGTGTCAAACACGTGCCTGATTGTCGAAACCGAGTATGCCCAGGCTGCGAACAACCTTATGGGTCAGATAACCTGATTCGTTGCTGGATGCAGAGGCTGCCAGGAAGCCGGTGGTCAACCAGCGATTCACGGTTGCACCGTCAGCATTCTTGGCAACGAAATTCTTGTCGCGGTCGTCTTTTACCAGACGCGCAATACGGGTAAATGCCTCATCCCAGGAAATCCGCTTCCACTCATTGGACCCGGCAGCACGATACTCCGGATAGCGCAAGCGGTTGGGGCTGTGCACAAAATCCAGCAGACCGGCGCCTTTCGGACACAGCGTGCCGCGATTGACCGGATGATCGGCATCACCCTCGATATGGATGATTTCGGCTTTGGCATTTTTGGCGCCATCACCCAGGCCGTACATCAGGATGCCACAGCCGACCGAGCAATAAGGACAGGTGTTGCGGGTTTCAGTGGTGCGCGACAGCTTATACTGCCGCACTTCTGCGAGCGCATCGGTGGGCGAAAAGCCCATCATGACCAGGCTGGAGCTGCCCAGTCCGGCGGCGCAGATCTTGAAGAACTGCCGTCTGGTGACTTGCATATATCCCTCCAAGGTGAAAGAGAAATCCTGCGGCCTTTGCGGCTCTTATCAATATATTTATTGATAGCAGTTAATCTTTCCTCGTCAAGAAGAGACAAAATCACCCATTGTTTTCAGAACAGCAGTTTTGCTCCCACCAGCAGAGTTAACACCTCAAATGAGCGTTTAATCAGTTTGTTGCCGCGGGTAATGGCCCAGTGTGAGCCAACGTAGCCGCCCAGAAGCGAACCCAGCAACAGTGCAGGCATCCAGGTCCAGGCGACTGTCCCCAGCACCCCCAGCACAACCGCCCCGGTCCCGTTCCAGATCAGTCCGACAAGAATCAGCGTGTAGGCAACCGCCCGTTTGTAATCGAGACCGAAATAATGAATCAGCCACAGCGTGAGAAACAGGCCGGTTCCTGACGTGATCGAACCATTCAGCACACCGACGCAAAAAATACCAGCCAGACCCGGCAGCCAGGCGGAACCCGACTGGTTTTTCGGGGTAAAGTGCTGCCCCAGGGCGGGTTTAAAAATCGAATAAAGCCCGAGACCGATGGTCAGGACGCCCAGAACGGTTTGGGCCAGCCGGGCCGGAACCTGCAGGATAAAACTGGAGCCCAGAACAACGCCCGGCACGCCAGCCAACAGAATCGCAGCCGCAAGTCGCCGTTCCAGATGGGATTCACGCATGTGCCGCAGGGTTGCTCCCACCCCCAATGCAACACTGGCTACTTTATGTGTAGCCAGTGCCACGCCGAAGGGCAGTCCGAGAAAAATCAGCATGGGAAACTGGATGAGACCGGCTCCGCCGCCCGAGAGTGCAGAAAACCAGTTTGCCAGGAATGACGCAATCAGCAGGAAAAACTGATCGAGCAGATTCACACAGCCTCGCCACTTACCCCGTATTCCCCATCCTGACGGAAATAGGGTAAATGCAACTGATGCTGCGCAAGCAAACCGAGAAAGCTATCAGCCTGCTCAGCCGAGAGCCAGGATTCGATTTGCAACGGCAACTCGCCGGCCAGTTCGAAAAAATGGTCTTCATGGATGCGTCCATGGCGGCCGAATCCGGCCATGCCACGGTATACCGTCGCACCGGCGACGCCCATGCCCTGCAACTGGCGCAAAAGCCATTCGTAAAGCGGCATTCCCTGATGCTTGCGGGATTCGAGCACGACAATTTTAAGCACAACCGAAGCAGCCATGTTTACAGCCTCATCCATTTAATGGTCAACAAACCCAGCAGAGTCAAAACCAAAGATCCGAACACGTGCAAGGCCAGATAGAGCAGCAGGTCTCCCCACTGCTGCCGTTGCACGAATGTAGCCGCCTCGGCAGAAAAAGTGGAAAAGGTCGTCAGCCCACCGAGAAAACCCGTTGTGGCAAACAAGCGGATCTCCGGGGAAATACCCGGATGGGCACCAAAAACGGCAACCGCCAGGCCCATGATGTAGCCGCCCAGCCAATTGGCGGCAAGGGTGCCCGCCGGCAGGAAAGCCAGCAGCGGATTGAGCCACAATCCCAAGCCCCAGCGCAACCACGCCCCTATGGCCGCCCCCATGCCTACTGCCAGTAACGCAATGAAATTCATGATTACAACTCCCTTTCGGGTCTGATTGTAATTGAAATTACCCGCCGATGGCTCAGGAATACGGCGCTAACACCTTATTCGTGATAATTGCCGTGTCTGAACGCAAATTCGCAGGCTTGCGATCAGTCAGGACGGGGTTTGATCGGCGGGAGGAAACACTGTGGGACGGCTTGGCGAAAAATAAAAATAATGTGAAGCAAAAAAACAAACGGCGACCTGAAGGTCGCCGCTTTAAAAGTGCCCAGCACTGCAGCCGGTTAACGGCGGCGATGCATGCCACCGCCCATGGCCATGCCACCACCCGCCATGTTCGGGCGACTGAAGCCGGCCGCGGAGGCCTTGCTTTGAGCCTGAGATTTCCACTGTTCCTTCTGGGCAGCCTGCTGTTCCGGCGTCATTTGCTGCCAGTTTTGCTGATATTGCTGCGCCTCGGATTTTGCCTGGGCTTTCATTGCGTCCTGCGCAGCGGGCGGCAGGCTTTGCCAGTTCTGCTTCGCTTCAGAAGCAGTTTGCTGGGCAGTGGTCATGTCAGCCATTGCGGCGGTGGAGGCCAGCATGGCGAGGAAAAGCGCATAACGTTTCATGTTCGAGTCCATCCCTGTTAATTGAATGTTGATTTGTATGAATGCAGCATAACGCAGGGGAGTATATCCGATATGCTATGACAATCAATTAACACAAAAGCATTTTTTGTTACAGTATGTTACTGAGCCGCTTCTGACAGGATGGTTTGGTACAGCGTTTCGACATCCTGCAACACCGGCGTCTGCATGCCCTTGTCCGCCAGAGGGCGACGGTAGGCGAGGTAAACGGTACCGGGCTGATCGGCGCGCACGTAAATATAGATGGTATAAGGACAGAAGACGATGTTGTCCGGATCGGCTTCCATCATTTTGCGCGACAGTGCCGCACTGCAGAATTCCAGTCCTTCAGCGTGTTCATACACCTTGGTGGTATAGCCCAGATCACGACCGGTACGATCAAGCATGTCACCCACGTGGGAAACCGCATTCACTACCAGGCCCTGGCCGTTAATAGCAAACACCAGCGCATCACGTACATCTTCAAAACTGCCTTTTACCTGTTTCACAACCATGTGGGATCCGGCAGCAAAGGCTGGAACACACCAGACAAGCGCAAACAGGACAAGGGCACGTTTAAACATTTTGTTCAGCATAATTGATCCTCTGTACTTCTGAATTGATGTCTTTAAGATAGCTTAAGACGTCGTCAGCGGGAATAGTATTCGATTATTTTTCCGCCTGCTGCAGAAACTCGGCAAATGCCGCCAGGTCCTGCTGCAGACATTCGCTTGCACGGTTTTCCATCTTCCGGTAGCGCACCAGCACTTCAGCTCCGAAGGGGGTCAGCCGCGCCCCACCCCCCTTTTGCCCGCCGGCAGCCGTTTCCACCAGTGCGCGAGCGCAGGCTTTGTTCATTGAGTCGATCAGCAGCCAGGCGCGGCGGTAGGACATGCCCATATCACGCGCCGCAGCTGAAATGGAGCCACAACTGGCGACAGCCTCGAGCAGACGGGCCTTGCCTGGGCCAATGGAACTGGCCGAGCCCAACAGGATGCGTACTGCCGGTTTGGCGAGATCAGTAGTATCTACCATCTGCCAGCCGCCTCATCATCGCTGGCGCGAGCCTCAACCCAGCGCTCGCCGTTGTCGGTGGTTTCCTTTTTCCAGAACGGCGCCTGGGTTTTCAGAAAATCCATAATGAATTCGCAGGCTGCAAAAGCATCTGCCCGATGAGCGCTGACGACGCCCACGAACACAATCGGGTCGGCCGGAGCCAGTTTGCCGATGCGGTGAATAACCCGAACCCGCAGTAAACGCCAGCGCTTTGCCGCCTGCTCCATGATTGTTGCCAGCGATTTCTCGGTCATACCCGGATAGTGTTCCAGTTCCATGCCGTGCACGCCCACTCCTTCGTGTATGTCACGCACATAACCGACAAAGCTGACCAACGCCCCTACGCTACTGTCATGCGCATGCAGAGCGGCAATTTCCGCGGCCACATCAAACGGCGCATGCTGTATGCTGATACTCATCAGCCCCCCGTAACCGGCGGAAAAATCGCCACTTCGTCCGCATCGCGCAACAAGGTCTGCGCTCCAGCCATTTCCTGATTGACGGCAACCCGGAAGGGCCGGGCCGCATCGAGCTCTCTGGCGAACACCTCGCCGCGGCTGCGCAAGTGATCGAGCAGTTCGGCTACCGAAGCCGGGCCGCTGACTTCCTCCTGGGCCATGCCGAAAGCTTCCCGAAGACGGGCAAAATACAGGACTTTCATGGGTGGGTTCCATAAAACGGTATAAACGACACGACATCGCCTGCCTGCACCGTTTGACCGATTGCAATATCCACCAGACCCTCAGCCCAGGCAACCGAAGTCAACACACCGGACCCCTGATTGGGGAAAATATTAACGGACAACTGCCCCGACTCTGCCGGCTCCAGACGGGCCCGCAGGTATTCCCTCCGGTTACCGGCAACCGGCCAGTCGAATGCCGCCTTTACCGGATACACCACGGGCATTGGCGCATTTTCACCCTGCAGGCGACGCAACAGCGGCAACACAAACAACAGAAAGGTCACATAGGTGGAAACCGGATTTCCCGGCAAGCCGACAAACGGCGTTTTTTGCACGCGTCCGAAAGCCAGCGGTTTACCCGGCTTCATGGCAATACGCCACAATTCAAGTTGGCCGAGCGATTCAACCGCGGCACGCACGTGATCTTCTTCCCCCACCGATACCCCGCCACTGGTGATGACCAGATCGGCAGACGCCGCAGCCCGTTCCAGCACGGCGCGGGTCGTATCCAGCTTGTCGGGAACAATGCCGTAATCCACCAGTTCCACGCCATATCGCTGCAACAGCCCGGTCAGACTGAATCGGTTGGAATTGTAAATTTGCCCCGGTTTGAGCGACTCGCCGGGCATGACAATTTCATCGCCGGTATAGAACACTGCAACCCGCAAACGTGGTCGCACCGGCAGTTTGGCCAGCCCGGCTGCTGCGGCTACGCCCATGTGAGCGGGGGTCAGACGTGTTCCGGCTTTGAGGACCACTTCGCCTTCCCGCATATCCTCACCGGCCCTGCGAATGTGACTGCCGCTAGACGGCTTTTTGTTGATCAGCACGGCGTCTTCCTCAGTCGTGCAATCTTCCTGCATGACTACGGCGTCGGCACCTGCCGGTATAGGTGCGCCGGTGAAGATGCGCGCTGCCGTGCCCGCCTGCAACGCCGCACCGGGGTGTCCGGCGGCAATGCGCTGGGAGACAGGCAGGCGCCACGGCGGCTCACCGCTCAGGTCGGCCATGCTCACCGCATAGCCATCCATAGCGGAGTTATCAAATGACGGTACGGTAACGTAAGACAGCACATCGTCCGCCAGGATGCGATCCAGCGCCTGCAGGGTCATGACTTTTTCGCTGCGGCTAATCGGCTCCACTGCCTTGAGAATCTGATCCAGCGCCTCGTCAACGCTTAGCATCGGGGCTTTTTTCATACCTGTTTTGCCACTTTCATAACAAACTGTCCAATTTGCTCTATATTGTTCAAATCAAGCACGGTAACCGCAGCCTCCAGTTCGGCCGCGTCTGTTGCCACAGCGATCACATGCGCATTATGCGGCTGCAGCAATGGTTTTCCCAGCGCGGGGCGATGTACTTCGATCATATCAATCGCTTCGCCCTTGAACCCTTCCAGCAGCACCAGATCAACCGCACTCAGATGGCTCAGCAGCACACTCAACGGCGGACGTGGCTGGTCGCGTAGTTCCGCCAACAATGCCCAGCGCCGGTCCGACACCAGCATCACCTCCTGAGCACCGGCTTCACGGTGACGCCAGGAGTCTTTGCCCGACTGATCGAGATCGACGTCGTGATGCGTTTGCTTGACCACCGACACAGCCAGTCCCTGGCCACTTAGCCAGGGGAGCAATTGTTCCAGCAAGGTGGTTTTACCGCTACCGGAATAGCCTGTTATGCCTAAAACGCGCATGCCCCGTTTATCTCTCTGTTGCCTGCCGCAGGCAGTGCTTGTCAGATAGCATTATATATGAGTAAATATAGCGGTCAGTCAATTTTCTTTGCGCCATGCCCTCACCTGCCCCTTCATCTTCTGGACTCGTAGACCAGTTCAATCGCCGCATCGAGTACCTGCGCGTATCGGTAACGGACAGGTGCGACCTGCGCTGCGTGTACTGTATGCCAGAGGGCTTTACCGATTTTGAGGAACCCGCTGACTGGCTCACTTTTGATGAACTGGAACGCCTGCTCGGCGCCTTTGCCCGACTGGGCGTATCGCGCATACGCTTTACCGGCGGCGAACCTTTGTTGCGGCGCAATCTGCCGGAGCTGGCCGGGCGGATCACCCGACTGCCCGGCATACGTGACCTGTCCCTCTCGAGCAATGCCACGCAACTGGAGAAGCATGCCAGCGCCCTGAAACAGGCGGGTGTCTCGCGTCTCAATATCAGTCTGGATTCATTGCGACCGGAACGCATCAAGGCAATTAACGGTCGCGATGCGCACCACCGGATCATGGCGGGCATCGAAGCTGCTCGTGTAGCCGGATTCTCACCCATCAAGATCAATATGGTGGCCATGGCTGGCGTGAATGACGACGAAATTGATGACATGGTCGACTACTGTATCAGCAACGGTTTCGTGTTGCGTCTGATAGAAACCATGCCTATGGGCGAAACCGGACGTAATGCCAGCTATCTGGATTTGCAGCCGGTGCGCGAAGGGCTGCAAGCACGCTTTGATTTGATAGAGGGAAACATCGGACACGGCGGTCCGGCTCGCTATCTGCAAAGTCGGGATGGCCGTTTCAGCGTCGGCTTCATCACCCCGATTTCACAGCACTTTTGCGACACCTGCAACCGCGTCCGCCTCAGTGTGGATGGCACGCTCTACCTGTGTCTCGGCCAGGAACACAGTTTCAACTTCAGACCGCTGCTAAGGGCGCAAGCCAGTGATGCGGAACTGGAGCAGGCTATTCAACAGGCTATCTCGCTCAAACCACAGCGCCACGAATTCGTTGAGAAGCCGCAGCAAGTGATCCGTTTCATGTCGATGACAGGCGGCTGAGCCGTCACTTTTTGCCACACTCCTGAGCAGCGACTTCAAGCGCGCCGAGCAAACCTGCGTTCTGCTCGACGATCAGCCTGACTGGAATATCGCGCATGATGGCTTCGTGCGGCACCTTGCCCAGAAAAGCCGACATGAACCCGCTGGCAAGCAGCAATTCACGATTTTTCGCGGCAATGCCGCCGGCAATATAAACACCACCCTGCGCCAGCAAGGCCAGTGCCATATCCCCGGCCACGGCGCCGTAGATTTGAAAAAACAGTTCCATGGTCCGTCGCGCCAGAGGATCGTTCTGGCTAGTGGCATAGCGGCTGACCGCGACCGCACCATCGTGTTTGACGGCCTCGAGCAACTCATTTGCAGCGGGCGTTTGCGCATCAAGATAAGTGAAGATACGCTCGATTCCGGCGCCCGAGAGCAGGTTTTCATTGCTGACGCGCGGCAGGCGTTCGCGCCAGTACGCCAACAGTGCCATTTGTTCAGCATTCAGCGGCGCAAAACCAAGATGACCGCCTTCCGTTGGCAAAACCCGGACACCTTGGGCATCGGCAACACGGTAGCACACCCCTAATCCGGTTCCGGCGCCAATCACCAGCACCGGCGCCGCCGGCCTAGCCGTGCCCTGCTGCAACACTACGCAATCCTGTTCCTGCAGGGCCGGAATTGCGAAACCGATGGCGGAAAAATCATTGATCAGGCGGACCGACGGGCGCGCGGGCAACAGTTCGCCAATACGTTCGCTCTCGATCTGCCAGGCCAGATTAGTCAGCCGGGCGCGCCCCTCTCCCACCGGCCCGGCCACCGCCAGACATACTGCCTGCAACGGCGGACAGGCAGACTGACCGCAAAAAGTCCGCAATACCGCGTAGAAATCGGCAAACTCGTGATTTTCCAGATACGCCTGCTGCATCACCTGCGGTCTGCCGGCGTGCACACGCGCCAATGCCAGAAGGGTTTTGGTTCCCCCTACGTCGGCTGCCAGCACATACCGGTCAGACATCGTAGATCCGTTCCAGCGGCTCGGGCTGGTGAATGCTGTAACCCTGCGCGAAATCGACTCCCAGCTCCGCCAGTATAGCCAGCGACTCGGGGTTTTCGACAAATTCGGCCACCGTCTGAATACCCATCACATGGCCAATGCGGTTGATCGCTTCAACCATGGCCCGGTCTGTAACATCTGCCACCATGTTGCGCACAAACATGCCGTCGATTTTGATCTTGTCCACTTTAAGCCGTTTGAGGTAGGCAAACGATGACATACCGGCACCAAAATCGTCGAGCGAGAAACGGCAGCCCATTTCCAGCAGTACCCGCATGAATTCCAGCGCCTTTTCCAGATTGGCAATGGCAGCGGTTTCGGTAATTTCAAATCCGACCCGTTTCGGATCAACCTCGCTGGCACGGATGGACTGAACCACGAATGCCATAAAAGTGTCGTCGTTAAACGATTGACCGGACAAATTAATGAAATAGGTAGCGATCTCGCCGTCCGGAGAATGTGAGCTGATCCAGGCTAATGCATGGCGGATTACCCAGCGATCAACAGTGGGCATCAGACTGTAACGCTCGCAAGCAGGAATGAAACTCATGGGAGAAATGATTTCGCCGTTTTCTCCCATCATGCGCAACAGAATCTCGCAGTGCATTTCCTGGTGCGCCAGCCCGACCGGTACGATCTTCTGGTAGTACAAGCGGAAGCTATTATGTTCGAGCGCGTGAGCAATGCGCTGGGTCCACCGCATTTCCTCGCGCCGGAAGGAAACATCCTGGTCATTTTCCTCGGACACATGAATACGGTTGCGGCCGTTGTCCTTGGCCAGATAACAGGCCGCATCCGCCGCCATCATGACATTTGCCGGAGTGGGTGTCTCACGTGTAATCGGTACAACGCCGATGCTTACACCTACTTCGAACATGCGTTCCTGCCAGACAAAACGGAACGACCTCACCGCTTCACGCAGGCTTTCAGCAATTTCACTGGCCTGCTCAAGCGAAACATTACGCAACAGCAAACCGAACTCATCTCCGCCGAGACGGGCAAAAAGGTCGTTAGGCCGAGTGAGTGACAACAGCTTGCTGCCGAGATTTTTCAGCAATTCATCGCCAGCCATATGCCCGCTGGTATCGTTAACCACCTTGAACTGATCCAGATCCATATAGAGCATGGCGTGACGATGCTGATTGTTGCGCGCGTCGCGCAGACTTTCCGCCAGACGCAGTTCGAATTCGCGCCGGTTGAACAGACCCGTCAGAGGATCATGGCTGGCCGCCCAAGCCAGATCGCGGGCCAGCTGTCGAGCATAAGTGACATCGCGAAAAGCCAGCACCAGACCTGTTTTATCCCCCTGAAAATTGCGCAACGGAGCAATCCCGGTCTCGACAATGCACTCCTTACCGGCCGGCGTAACCAGCAGCGCATGCTGATTCAATCCCACCATCTGGGCATCCGGCAAATCACCTTCAAACCAGCTGGTAATGGGTTGATGGGTCATTTCATGCAAGGGGTTGAACACCATGCGCAGATCACGCCCCATGGCATTTTCCGCCTTCCAGCCCGTAATCGCTTCGGCAATGGGATTCATGAAATTGATGCGATAGTCGTTGTCCGCCGTAATCACCGCATCGCTGATTGAATGCAATGTTACCTGGGCACGCTCTTTTTCCTCGAACAGGCTGGTTTCGATCATGCTGGTCCGACGGTATACAAACAGACTGATACCCAGACCGAATAGCACCACAATCATCGCCATCCCCGACATGACGGCGAAAACCTGAGAATTCCTCTCCGACGCTTCCTGCAAGGTATTTTTGGTGTTGGTCTGCTGCAAACCAATCAGTTGATTGAGCAGGTCGAGCACCCGGTCCTGATCGGGGATCACCCGGTGTCGCAGAATCCCTTCCGCTTCGTGCATGCGATTTTGCAGCAGCAATTCAGCCACACGCCCTTGCTCCGCACTGTTTTCGACCAGCATGGGACGAATGCGTGCCAGAATCCGCTGCTCCGCCGGAGAAAGTTTGAGGCTGCGTAAGTTATTCTGGGCCGTAAGGAACTGGGCGCCGCTCTCAAGAAATGCCTGATAAGCCTGATCGCGGCGGAACGGGTCAGTTTCCAGGGACATCCGATAAAGTCCCACGAATCGCTGCCGGGTGGCCATTTGCATGCGCGTGATCAGTTCCACCTTGGAGCCCTGATCGGTAAAAAGCCCTTCTGCCACCTGCATGACCGATGCAAGCCGCATCAGCCCGACGACGGCAAGCAAAACCACCAGCGTGAGAAGTAGCCCGAAGCCCCAACCGACCACCAGGCGCGATTTTCCGGAAACCATATTTCCATCTTCGCGATACAGCGAAGTCCTTGATTTTACGATCCAGCGACAAGCAATTCAGTTACATGCGACTGGATTGCTGTGATTAATCATTTAGACACAGTACAATTCAAGTGTGATGAGATTATTTTGGGCAGCCTGGCACAAAATGTGTCGAGGCCTATGCCGTGATCACTGATGTGCGCTTTTATTGTTAATTATACTGAATAGTCTCATTGTAAGTCCCAATCCGCACGCCGCCAACCCATTTATTTGTCATGCGCAATGCCCAAAGATCTGCAGACTTTATTATTTGACAATAGTTACAGCACACTGCCGAGCCATTTTTATGCGCGCGTCCATCCTGCACCGCTAGAGAATGCCCGGCTGGCGAGCTTTAACCCGGCAGCGGCTGAGTTGCTTGATCTGCCGCAGGAAACAAGCCTGGACAGTAATTTTGTGCGCTATTTCAACGGGGAACTGTTGCTACCCGGCAGCGAGCCCATTGCCACCATCTATGCCGGGCACCAGTTTGGTTACTATGTACCGCAACTCGGCGACGGGCGCGCCATCCTGCTTGGTGAAGTGATCAACAGCCGAGGCGAACGTTGGGATATTCAACTTAAAGGTGCCGGGCCTACCCCCTACTCGCGTCAGGGCGACGGACGCGCAGTGCTGCGTTCGGTTATTCGCGAATACCTGTGTTCTGAAGCCATGCATGGCCTCGGTATTCCCTCATCCCGCGCACTCGCGATTCTCGACAGCAGCCAGACAGTCTATCGCGAACGACCGGAACGCGGCGCCATGCTTGTCAGGCTGGCTCCTTCGCATGTCCGATTCGGCAGCTTTGAGCTGTTTTTCTACCGCGGGCAGAAACAGGAAATCGGCATCCTCGCCGACTATGTCATTAAGCAACATTTCCCGCAGATTGAGCCGGATGATCCGCAACGGCACGCGCGTTTCTTCGATGAAGTAGTCGCGCGCACCGCGCGTCTGATGGCGCAGTGGCAGGCAGTCGGTTTTGCCCATGGGGTGATGAACACGGACAACATGTCGATTCTGGGCCTGACGCTCGACTACGGGCCGTTTGGTTTTCTCGACAGCTACAACCCCGAGTTTATTTGCAACCACTCGGATACCGCCGGGCGCTATGCATTTGATCAGCAGCCCGATGTCGCCCACTGGAACCTTGCCTGTCTGGCACAGGCGCTCACACCGCTCATTCCGACCGAGACCCTGCAATCCAGTTTATTCAGGTTTCCCTCGCTGTTCGCCAGTCATTATCTCAATTTAATGACCAGCAAACTGGGGATTGTCGCCCCTCAGGCGGAGCACGCCGGTCTGGTGCATGCGTTGCTGGACC
Organism: Pseudomonadota bacterium; assembly: GCA_021847305.1. Lineage (GTDB taxonomy): Bacteria > Pseudomonadota > Gammaproteobacteria > Burkholderiales > JAJZQI01 > JAJZQI01. The sequence goes on from JAJZTZ010000020.1 coordinate 15,469, forward strand.
TGCTGAAACACAACTCTATTGATTACACACGCTTCTTCCGACAACTGGCCGGCTTCAGCAGCCTTGAAGCGGCAGGCAACAATTTCCTGCGCGACCAGTTCATAGACCGTGCGCAATTTGATCAGTGGGCAGAGAATTATCGTAGCGTCCTGCAGCAGCAAAACCTGCCGGATGCGGATCGCGCCAAAGCGATGAACCGGGTGAACCCGAAGTATATCCTGCGCAACTATCTGGCACAGATTGCCATCAGCACAGCAGAAGATGAACAGGACTACAGTGAAATCGACCGCTTGTTGCACATTCTGTCACGGCCATTTGACGAGCAACCAGAACATGATGCTTATGCCGGCCTCCCGCCAGACTGGGCAAGCCACATTCAGGTCAGCTGCTCTTCCTGAACCAACGGCCGGCGCAGACTAGTTGCAGCTGACGACTGTCGGCACCACCGCCTGCTGCAACGCCTGAGCCAGCTGGAAAACTGTGGTGGCGTAGTACACGCTGCGGTTGTAACGGGTCAGCACGAAATAATTATTCAGTCCCAGATACCAGCTTTGCTGCTCGCCGTCGTCCAGACTGAACAGCCATGCCGGCGTATCCGGCGGCAACGTAGTGGCGCCAATGTCCACTCCCAACGCACCCCATTCAGCCAGTGTATGCCGGCGTTCCGTAAATGGCTGTTGCATCAGCGCGCTAAGTTGATCGCTCGGCTGCACCGTGACGGGCAAAAGGAACCCCCCGCCACTTTGCCAGCCGAATGAGCGGAAATAATTGGCGACACTGCCGATTGCGTCAGCCGGTTCGCCCCAGATATCCCGCACACCATCGCGATTCAGGTCTACTGCCCAGCGGCGATAACTGCTCGGCATAAACTGTGGAATCCCCATGGCCCCGGCGTACGAGCCCTTGTGTGCCAGCGGGTCCATGTGCTCCTCCCGTGCCAAGAGGAGGAATTGCTCCAACTCATCCTGAAAAAACTGCTGACGCGGCGGAAAATGAAAACCCAGCGTGACGAGGGCGTCGAGAATCGGGTAGCGCCCGGTCTGACGGCCGTAAAATGTCTCCACTCCGAGAATCGCGACAATGTACTGCGGCTCGACGCCATACTCGCACCGCGCCAGATTGAGCCAGCCGGCATTGTTTTGCCAGAAATTCACCCCGGCCCGAATACGGGCTTCGGTCATGAAGCCCGCCCGATAGTCCGGCCAGCTGCGCGTTTCCGGCGGCTGCGACATGGTTTGCAGAATACTGTCGCGCACCTGCGCCGTATCCAGCCATCCTCGCACCTGGTCCGCACTGAAACCATCCTTTTCCACCAGACGCTGAATGAAAGCGGCCTCTGCCGCTTGCGCCCCAGCAGCGTTATCAGCTTCATCGGCACGAACTGCAACCGCACTGTTTAAAAATAGAAAAACACAGAGGAATAAACGCAGCGGAAAAGAAAATTTCAAGACTGTCACTACTTGGCTCGGGCAGAAAAAACAAAAGCTGTCGATGCAGGCACCGACAGCTTACTCCTTACTCAGACGGAAATCACGCCAAACGGAAACCCTTGACCAGCTCATCCAGCTGGCTGGAAATGCTCGACAACTCCTGAGCACGATCAGCACCCATTTGGGTATTGGAAAATGTGCCGTCAATCAGGGCGGCTATTTGCTGAATATTATTCTTGATATTGGTCACATCGGCTTCCTGCTGGCTGGTCGAAGCGGCGATGCCTTCAATCATACGGTTCACCTGATCGACTTTTACCACGATCTGCTGCAGGGCCTCGCCGGCCTGATGGGTCATCGTCACACCATTGCGCACTTCCGCCGTGCCCATGCCCATGCTGCGAACTGCCTGCTGGGTTTCCTGCTGGATCGAATCGATCATTGCACTGATTTCTTGCGTGGCCTGCGTGGTTTTCTCGGCCAGTTTACGTACTTCGTCCGCCACCACGGCAAAACCACGCCCCTGTTCGCCAGCGCGGGCAGCTTCGATAGCCGCGTTCAGCGCCAGCAAATTAGTCTGTTCGGCAATTTCCTTGATCACAGCGACAATCGCACCGATCTGCTGCGAGCTTTGTCCCAGATTATCAACTGCTCTGGCTGCCTCTTCGACTACCTGGCTGATCTTGTCCATGCCCTGGATGGACTGCTGCACGACACTACCGCCATCATTGGCAACTCGCGCGGTTTCGCGTGCCTGGTTGGCTGCTTCGCTCGAGCTGTTGCTGATCGACTGAACAGTATGCGCAAGGTGTTCGATAGCGTGACTGATTTCAGTTGTGCTGGAAGACTGTGCGCCGACGTCACGATTGATATCGCTGAGCACCGTGCTGATATGGCTGCTGTCTTGCAGCACGCTGCCGCTCAGTGTCGAGGTTTGGCCGATCAGGACCCGCAGATTCATTACCATGGAGTTGAAACTGTCGATGATTTCACCGATCGTGTCATTGCTCTCCATCTGGCAGGTAAATGTCAGATCCTTGCGGGATATCTGTGCTGCCACCTCGGAGATACGCCGCAACCGGGCCAGCAGGATGTAATTCAGCAGCGCGTAGTTGGCCACGCCAATGGACAACCCCGCCACCAGGCAGCCGACAATAAACCAGGGCAGCATGCCCGGTTTCCAGTTAACGAAGAAATTGGCATAAAAGGGAAAAATAATTCCCATAGCCAAACCGAAGCCGAGAAAGGAAAACAACAAGCGTCTTAGAATACTCGGACGACCACGCATCGCCACCCCCAAAGTTTTTGTGTATTGCAGTATTCGGTTAACCGGGTATATACCCATAGCCTTTATTATAGTGTCAGGATAGCATCACTGGACCAAACAAAAAAGAATTCTGCACGGATACAGTTATAAAATTTCGGCGCGTTTCAATGTTTACCAGAACGCCAGATGGAAAACACAATCCATACGCTGTTAATAAAGGCCAGCAGAAAACCGGCGATGCCAAAGAATGACATTCCCATAATTTTCGGCCCCGCCTGGACGGTCATGACGATTGCAGAGCCAATCACCAAGGAGGCCGTAAGGATGCCCATGGTGATGCGATTGGCTGTCGCGTCCAGTTGATAGCCGAATTGCTCCAGCCGCCGCAAATCCAGATCAATACGCAACCGCCCGCGGCGCGCCTCGCGCATCAAACGCAGCAAATCACGCGGCAGCCCGGTCAGCACATGCAGCAGTTCCACCGCACCGTGCTTGCCGCGCCGCAACAACACCTCGGGCTGATAGCGGGCAAAAATCACCTTGCGTACAAAAGGCGTCAGGTGATCGACCATATGGAAATTCGGGTCGAGTTGCACGCCCAGCCCTTCCAGCGTGATTAACGCCTTAAACAGCAGCGACATATCAGAAGGCAGCACCAGTGAGTTGTCGCGCATGATGGCTGTCACCTCGGCAAACACATTGGCAATATTGACGTCCTTGAGTTCCACATGCTCGTAATTGAGCACCAGCTCACTGACATCCGTTGCCAGTTTGTGTTCATCGATATCGGCATCATCACTGGTCCATTCCAGCAGAACATTGAGCATGCCTTCCGAATCTCTTTTAGCCAGGGCTGCCAGCAGGTCGACCAACTGATTGCGCCGCTGTTCCGACAGATAGCCAACCATACCGAAATCGACCAGGGCGATACGATGATCGGGCATGAAATAGATATTCCCGGGATGCGGGTCGGCGTGAAAAAAACCGTCCAGCAAGATCATTTTCAACACCGCATCGGCGCCGTTGGCCGCCAGGCGGCTCAGCTCCATCCCCTGCAGGGGCGCCTCGCGAAAATGCGTTCCCGGAATACCGTGGATCCGCTCCTGGACATTGACCATTTCATTGGTCCATTGCCAGTACACCTGCGGAATCTTGATCTTCTCGTCCCCCTGGAAATTGCTTGCAAAGCGCTCGATGTTACGCGCTTCCATGGCCAGATCCATTTCGCGCCGGAGCGATTTACGAAACTGCTCGACGATGCGCACCGGCTGGTAGCGCCGGCTTTCGGGTATTTCCAATTCAACCAGGCGGGCAATGTGTTCAAGAATGCGTAAATCCGCCTCCACCTTACCGCGCACACCGGGCCGTCTTACTTTGAGAATCACCTCGGTACCATCATGTAGCACCGCCGGATGCACCTGAGCGATTGAAGCCGCGGCCAATGGTTGCGCGTCGACTTCACGAAACAATGAGGTCAGGCTATCGCCGTATACAGCTTCCAGTTCAGCCCGGATTTCCGCAAAATCGACCGGCGCCACCTGATGCTGCAATTTCTCGAATTCAGCAATCCAGTGCGGCGGAAACATATCCACGCGGGTTGCCATGATCTGTCCCAGCTTGACGAAGGTGGGACCGAGTTCCTCGAGTGCCCGCCGGAGACGTTCGGCAGGCTCAAGGTGTTCGTTCTCGGTTGACTCGCGCCAATGGAGAATTTTCCCGGCACGCTCAAGCAGCGTGACGACACCGAGACGCCGCATCATATCCCCCATGCCATAACGCACGAGCACGCTGGCAATTTCATGCAGCCGCGGCAAATCGCGCACTACGCCAATGGTTTCCAGCAGCATGGGAAAGCCCTCAAGTTAGCTAAAGCGCGGTCGAGATTGCCACGCTTTTGTATTGATTTTGATAAATAATTTGCCAAAACCGACGCCCTGAATTAGTATTGACTACAGGTATGGTCAGGGAGACATCCTCCGCTTCACAATAATCAGAGATGCGGGGATTTGCAACATGTTCAAAGCACAGCGGTTAATTGGTCTGGTTCTGCTGGGTGCATTATGCGCCGGGCCGGCCTTCGCCGAGCCGACCGTGCCACCTGATATTGCCCCCGCCAAACCTGCCGAAGCGCAGGACAGTGCACTGGGCTACCTGAGCCTGAAAACCCACCAGCTGTCGGAAAAAACTTCTGAACTGGTCATGCAAGCCATGGGCCTGATCGGAGTACCCTATAAGTACGGCGGCAGTCGCCCGGAAACCGGTATGGATTGCAGCGGCTTTGTCAGCTACGTTTTCCGCCAGGCCCTGAACGTCAATCTGCCGCACAACGCTTCCGCGATCAGCCGCATGGGCAATACCATCAAGGAAAACGAACTGCGCCCGGGCGATCTGGTGTTTTTCAACACCATGCGCCGCGCCTTTTCCCATGTAGGCATCTATATCGGCAATAACCAGTTTATCCATGCCCCGAGCGCTTCCACCGGCGCCATTCAGATTTCCGATCTGCGCGATCAGTACTGGTCCCGCCGTTTTGAGGGCGCCAGACGCCTGGCTGCAACCAACGACACCCAGCAGCCCAACTAATCCGTTCCGGGCAATCTCCAGCCCCCTTCCGCTTAAGCATGCACGCTGCACTGGCAAAACTCACGCTCGTACGCCATTATTCAGAAATGATCCCAGGCTTGTGCCTATGAAAGCAACGTCCGACTGATGCGCCGCCTCAACTCTTCTCCTCTCAGTTCCGCCACATCGCGACTTAAACGCAACCTTGCCATCGGTTTCTCCGTGATGCTCGGCCTGATGCTGTCGCTGGCCCTGATCGGCATTCGCCAGATGGATGAGATTCATCGCAACCTGGAAGACATCGTCAAGGTAAACAACGTCAAAACCGGGTATGCACTGGCTATGCAAAGTTCCTTGCGTGAGCGGATCATTACCATGCACACCATCATTTCCGGTGACCCGTTTCTGCGCGACGAGGAATTGCATGAGTTTTACGACCTGGGCAACCAGTACGGCGAAGCACGTGAAGCACTGGGAAAAACCCTGACGACCGCCAAGGAGCGCAAAATTTACGATGAGGTGTCCCGACTAGCCGGCGAAACCCAGCCCATTGTGCTCGACACTATCAACCTGGCCATGGAAGGCCGCAATGCGGAAGCGCTGCGGCTGCTGCAGAACAGCACTATCCCGATGCAAAAAATTCTGGTCGCCAAACTCGATCAGCTGGTTGCACTGCAAAACTCCTCGACCCGCACCTTTGCCCTGCAGGCCTCCGAAGCCTACAAAAACACCCAGTTCCTGTTCATCATGCTGGGTATCCTCATCACCGTGTCGGGCATGGCCATTTCCTTTTACGTGTTCCGCCGCGTATCCCTGCAGGCGCAAATGATCGAGAAAGAACAGGTAAAGTACAAAACGCTGTTTGATACCAATTCCGACGGTATCGTCATTCTCGATGAACGAGGCTTTGCCGACTGTAACCCGGCTGTGCTGAATATGTTCCAGTTCCGCACTGTGCGTGAATTCCTCGATTCCCGCCCCGATCAGCTGGCCCCGGAGCGTCAGCCTGATGGCACTCTCTCCAGCATTCTGGCGGAAAAGAACATCCAGCTGGCGCGGGAAAATGGTCAGTCCATGTTTGAATGGCTGGGGCAGCGCAGCAACGGCGAAACTTTTCCCTCTGAAATCGTGCTGCACAGCATGGCGCTGGATGATCGCATCGTCATCCAGGCGATCATCCGCGACATTTCCGAGCGCAAGCATGCCGAAGAACAGCTGCGCTCGGCCTATGACGCTGCGCTTGTGGCCACCAATCTGAAATCCCAGTTCGTTGCCAATGTCAGCCATGAAATCCGCACGCCGATGAACGGTATTCTCGGCATGTTGTCCCTGCTCAAATCCACCTCTCTGAGCCGCGAGCAGCGCGATTACACTGACACCATCCATCATTCGGCCGAGGCGTTGATGACGATCATCAACGACATTCTCGATTTTTCCAAAATGGAAGCGGGCAAGCTGGAGCTGGAAATCACCGATCTCGATTTGCGCGAGGTCATGGAGGAAAGTCTCGAATTGCTCGCGGAAAACGCCTCCTCCAAAGGTCTGGAGCTGATCTGCGACATTCAGCCGGACATGCCTACCCGCCTGCTGGCGGATACCGGACGCTTGCGGCAGATTTTCCTTAACCTGCTGCATAACGCCATCAAATTCACCGAACAGGGCAGCGTTCTGTTCCGCGCCACCCGCATTGGCGAAACCGAGCAGAAAATCGACTTGATGATCGAAGTCATCGATAGCGGTATCGGCATTGCGCCAGCTGACAAGGTTCGCTTGTTTGAGCCGTTCATCCAGGCCGATGGCTCGACTACACGCAAATACGGCGGGACAGGCCTGGGGCTGGCAATTTCCCGTCACCTGACCGAAATGATGGGGGGGCACCTTGATGTGCACAGCACCCCCGGCAGCGGTTCGCGTTTCTGGCTTTCCCTCAGTCTGCCGAAACAGCCGCACAGCAGTGCAGTCAGCGCCACACGCATGGCCCCGCATCTGGAAAGCGTCAGCGCTTTGATCGAGCACCCGCAATTGCGCAGCGTTTTGTTCAACCAGTTGCAGTTCTGGCAAATCAACTGTACCGCCTACAGCCCCGCCCAACAGGGCACTTCGTCTGCCGCCCTGTTGCTCGATTCCAGCCTGTTCCTGCCCGACATCCGCAAGCTGACCGAGCAACTAGTCAATTTGCGCCAGCAAGGCTTCCAGCACATTGTTGTACTGCTGCCCTTCAATATGCGGCATCTGGAGCAGGAACTGCTGCAAAACGGGTTTATCTGTCTATCCAAGCCTATCCGGCTGCAGCGCCTGCTGCGCGCGCTCAATGTGCTGGAGCACGAATGTCCGACCGACGCACAGCTTGAAAGTCGAGGGCTGCAGGTCGAACGTGCCGCGCCGCAGCATGCTTACCGCATTCTCGTGGTGGATGACAATCCCATCAACCAGCGGGTGGTCGGCCACATGCTCACGCATCTCGGTCTGCAACCCGTCTTTGCCGGCAACGGCGCCGAAGCCTTGCAAGCGCTGACCGAAGAAGTCATCGATCTGGTGCTGATGGACTGTCAGATGCCGGTAATGGACGGCTTGCAGGCAACCCTGCAGATCCGGCAAAACGAACAGCTGACAGGCGGGCGCCACGTTCCGATTGTTGCCATGACAGCCAATGCCATGACCGATGATCGTGCACATTGCCTGGAGTGCGGTATGGATGAATACCTGGCAAAACCGGTTAATCTGGATGCCCTGCATGCCATGCTGCAGCGTTTCCTCCCCCTGCTAACCCCTGTGCAGGCGACGCCGGAGCCGGCGGTCGAGCAACCCATGGTCGAACTGTTTGACCAGCACCAACTGTCAAGTAACCTGCCCGATCCAGTCAAAGCTGCCGAGCTGTTCTCGCTTTATATCGAAACCACGCAGGACAGCCTTGACCGCTTGCGTAAAGCCGTTGAACAACACGATGCCAACGCCATCCGGCGCATCACCCACGAGATCAAGGGCGCCTCCGCATTTATCGGTGCCACACTGGTCGCCCACTTGTGCACAGAACTGTCCTTGCTGGCCCGATCCGCCGATTCCGCTCTGCTGGAAACCGGCTTCGAAGCGTTGGAAGAAGGCTTTATCCAGACCTATGCTGCAATTGAGGCGATGCGTGATAAAATAGCTTCTGAAAACAACCTCCTGCAAAAGTCTCCATCGTGATCAGTACTGCCAATATAACCATGCAATTCGGGGCCAAGCCCCTGTTCGAAAACGTATCTGTGAAATTCGGTGATGGCAACCGTTATGGCCTTATCGGTGCCAACGGCTGCGGCAAATCCACCTTTATGAAAATTCTCGGCGGCGATCTGGAGCCGACTTCCGGCAATGTCATGCTCGACCCCGGCGAACGCCTGGGTAAGCTGCGCCAGGATCAGTTCGCCTACGAAGATGTGCGCGTACTCGACGTGGTGATGATGGGCAACGACGAATTGTGGAAAATTCAGGAAGAAAAGAACGCCATCTACGCCAACCTGGAAGCCACCGATGAAGACTACATGCGCGCCGGCGAGCTGGAAGCGCGCTTTGCCGAACTGGACGGTTACACCGCCGAGTCTCGTGCCGGCGAATTGCTGCTGGGCGTAGGCATCCCCACTGACCAGCACAACGGTCCGATGAGCGCCGTGGCTCCCGGCTGGAAACTGCGTGTATTGCTGGCACAGGCACTGTTCTCCGATCCGGACATCCTGCTGCTGGACGAACCGACCAACAACCTGGACATCAACACCATCCGCTGGCTGGAAAACGTGCTGAATTCACGTAACTCCACCATGATCATCATTTCGCACGATCGCCACTTCCTCAACAGCGTGTGCACCCACATGGCCGATCTGGATTACGGTCAGATTCGCATCTACCCGGGTAATTACGACGATTATCTGGAAGCTTCCACCATGGCGCGCGAGCGCCAGCAGGCTGCCAACGCCAAGGCCAAGGAGCGCATTTCCGAACTGCAGGACTTTGTGCGCCGCTTCTCCGCCAACAAATCCAAGGCACGTCAGGCAACATCCCGTTTGAAACAGATCGACAAGATCAAGGTTGAGGATTTCAAACCGTCCAGCCGCCAGTACCCGTTCATTCGCTTCGAGGTGGATGAAAAGGAAAAACTGCACCGCCAGGCTCTCGAAGTAGAAGGCCTGACCAACGGCTATGACACTGACCTGTTCCGCAACCTCAACCTGATCCTGGAGGCTGGTCAGCGACTGGCAGTGATCGGTGAAAACGGTGTGGGTAAGACCACGCTGCTGCGCACACTGGTTGGTGAGCTGTCGCCCAAGGCAGGCACCGTCAAATGGGCGGAAAAGGCCAACATCGGCTATTTCTCCCAGGACCATGCAGCCGACTTTGCCGAAGACATGAACCTGTTCGACTGGGTGCAGCGCTGGACGCGCGAAGGCGACGATGAACAGGTTGTGCGCGGTATTTTGGGCCGCCTGCTGTTCTCCGGCGAGGACACCAAAAAATCGGTCAAAGTACTCTCCGGTGGTGAAAAAGGCCGGTTGCTCTATGGCAAACTGATTTTGCAACGCCCCAACGTGCTGATCATGGACGAACCGACCAACCATATGGATATGGAGTCGATCGAATCGCTTAACATTGCGCTGGAAAAATTCACCGGCACCCTGATTTTCGTGTCGCATGACCGCGAATTTGTTTCCAGCCTGGCCACCCAGATTCTGGAAATTCGTCCCGACGGCATCACCCACTATCCGGGCGGTTACGAAGACTATCTGCGCAGCCAGGGTATCGAGGAATAGCCCTGTTTTAGGGCGTCGAGTGCAAAAAGTACTTGACGTCCTCGAAGCAGACTGTATAATGTCACTCATTCGTAACGCAACGCAGTTACGAGAAACAAAGCGGGAATAGCTCAGTTGGTAGAGCGCAACCTTGCCAAGGTTGAGGTCGAGAGTTCGAGACTCTTTTCCCGCTCCAAATTCATGGGAAAGCGGCAGTTTAACAACGCGCTTTCCCATTTTAGTTTCAAGAACTGATTTCTTCAGTTCAGTAAGGCCCTTCAAGGCGCGGTAGCAAAGCGGTTATGCACCGGATTGCAAATCCGTGTAGGTCGGTTCGACTCCGGCCCGCGCCTCCAAATTCCCGCCCGGGTGGTGAAATTGGTAGACACAAGGGACTTAAAATCCCTCGCTGAGAAATCGGCGTACCGGTTCGATTCCGGTCCCGGGCACCAGACTTTTCCCCAATGCTTATTTCTGCAATCTGTCACCCGTATTGACAAGGGGAAGTGTCTGACTGTTTCACTGATTTCATTCCGTTAAGGAAACGCGGCCTTAAGCGTGTTTCCGTGCCGGGCAGATATTTCGCCCGGCCGCTCGATGACGCAAGTCATTGAAAGCGTGAGGCTGTGCGGACATGAACCGCGCAACCACCTTGCTGCTTTATCCATAAATTGAATAAAGCAGCTTTCTTAAGTTCTTAAGCGCTCTTGCAGCGCCCGCCTCCACCTAACTCACCTGTTGCACCTCCCGATTTTATTTGTCCAGCCGTTATCACTGCAGGAGGCAAGTTACTTGAAGTGCGCAATACATTAATGAAAAGAATATGCACGAAACCTATACCGATCCCACTGAGGATCAGACAATTGAATTTCCCGAATACGATATTGATGACGATATAACCGACAACGATGAGCAGTCCTGTATCAACTGGTGCAGCTAGGGCATGAAATCCTTATTCACCCCTGCCCGCGGATAGTATTCCGCAAATAGTCCTACTGCTTACCGTTCGCTGTTGAATCCAAACTCACCTTATTGTCTTAGG